>CAIYAG010000255.1 GCA_903924075.1 uncultured Bacteroidota bacterium
CTGCTGCAATTCCGTCTGGATCTGTTCCTAAGATTTCAACTACCCCTTGTTCGTCTACTTCATTAATAACGATAGTAGTTCCAGTAGCTTTTTGTAATTCTTGAATTACTTTTCCACCAGGACCAATCAATGCACCAATAAAGTTGCCAGGAATAGTTCTCATGATAATTTTAGGAGCGTGTTTTTTAACATCTGCTCTTGGAGTAGCGATAGTTTCAGTCAATTTGCCCAAAATGTGCATACGACCGTCACGTGCTTGGCCTAAAGCTTGTTCCATAATGTCATAACGCAATCCTTCGATTTTGATATCCATTTGACAAGCAGTAATACCGTCTTTAGTTCCAGTTACTTTAAAGTCCATATCTCCTAAGTGATCTTCATCTCCTAAGATATCAGACAATACAGCGAATTTTTCACCATCAGTGATTAATCCCATCGCAATACCAGATACAGGTTTGATCATTTGAACTCCTGCATCCATTAATGCCATTGTTCCAGCACATACCGTTGCCATAGAAGAAGAACCGTTAGATTCTAATACTTCAGATACAATACGGATAGTGTAAGGACAATCAGTAGGGATCATGTTTTTCAAAGCACGTTGTGCCAAGTTACCATGTCCAACTTCTCTACGTGAGGTACCTCTTAAAGGTTTTGCTTCACCAGTTGAGAAAGGAGGGAAGTTATAATGTAAATAGAATTTTTCTTCACCTTGTTCTGATGGAGAATCTATTTGATTTGCTTCTCTTGATGTTCCTAGAGTTACTGTAGCCAAAGCTTGAGTTTCTCCACGAGTAAATAATGATGAACCGTGAACAGAAGGTAGATAGTCAGTTTCACACCAGATAGGTCTGATTTCTGTAGTTTTTCTACCATCTAAACGAATTCCTTTTTCAAGAATTACATTACGAACCGCTTCTTTGTTTGTTTTGTAGAAGTATTTACCTACCAATCCAGCTAAATCTGAATTTTCAGCATATTCTTCTTCTGTAAACAACGCTTTTGCTTCGTCTTTAACGGCAGCAAATTTCTCTGTTCTTTCGCTTTTACCTGAAGCTTCTTGAGCAATAGCATAACATTTGTCATAAGCTGCAGCTTTCACTTTAGCGTAAACTGCTTCGTCTTCTACTTCACCTTCGTAAGTACGGATTTCTTTTTTACCAAAAGCTTCTTGTAAACGCAATTGTGCGTGAATTTGAACTTTGATAGCTTCGTGAGCAAATTTGATAGCTTCTACCATTTCTGCTTCTGAAATTTCTTTCATTTCTCCTTCAACCATGGCAACCGAATCCAATGAAGCACCAATCATCATATCGATGTCTGATAATTCTAATTGAGCTCTACTTGGGTTGATTACAAATTTACCATCCACACGTGCCACACGTACTTCAGAGATGAGGTTGTAAAAAGGAATGTCAGATACTGCTAAAGCGGCCGAAGCAGCTAAACCAGCTAAGGCATCAGGCATCACATTTTCGTCATGACTCATTAATTGAATCATTACTTGTGTTTCTGCGTGATAATCGTCTGGGAAAAGCGGACGCAATACACGATCCACTAAACGCATGGTTAATACTTCATTGTCGCTAGGACGTGCTTCTCTTTTGAAAAATCCACCAGGAA
>CAIYAG010000256.1 GCA_903924075.1 uncultured Bacteroidota bacterium
ACAACACCTTGCTCGCTTTTTATATCAATTAGAAAATATCAAAGCAGGTGGAAAGTTTACAGAACCGATCGGCTATAAAAATTTATTTACAGGTCTGCATCAACGATCGCTTCTGATTTTCATCTCAGATTTTTATCAGGAAGAAAATGAGATCATCACGCTGTTGCAATCCATGGCCTCATTAAAACATGAAGTAATTGTATTTCAATTAACAGCCCAAAATGAAATTGATTTGAACTATAAAGGTTACGATCAATTAAGAGATTTAGAAACTGGTGCGGCCATTCCTATTCAATCAGGGATGCAGAAAGCATCACAAGAAAATTTGAATAACTATTTGAAAGATGTTAGAAAAGAATTGCTCAATAGGAATATCGTTTTTCGTCAGATGTTGATCAATGAACCATTGGATCAGGCCCTACGCGACTTTTTAAATCAAAGAAATAAAAACATTCAATAAGTATTGCAATTCTTATCTCCCATATGGTTAACAGCAATGGCAGGAATCATTATTCCTATTGCCATTCATTTGTGGAATGTAAGACAGGGTAAAGTTTTAGAAGTTGGCACTATTCGATTTATGGAACAGAGCCAGAAAAAGCGCGCTTCTAATTTGCGCATTTCTGAATGGGTACTTTTGTTCTTAAGATGTTTAACTATCCTGTTTTTTGCAATAGTGATGGCTGGTCCGGTTTGGAAGAAGTCTGCAAATGCTGGTGAAAAAGGATGGTTGTTGATTGCGCCGAATGAATTGAAAGAAGCCTACCATCAAAAATCAAGCATCATCGATTCCTTGCTAAAAAATGGGTACCAATTGCGTGCTTTTGAAGCAGGATTTTCTGCAATCAATTTATCAGATTCTGTTACAAAAAATTCTGATTCTTCCTTGCTTGCCACTACTCCAAACTATTGGACATTAGCTTCGAAGCTTATAGCTACTGCACCCTTGGGAATTGACCTGGCCATCATTAGTTCAAACCAAATTCGACATTTTAAAGGTGATAAACCTTCTATAAATCGATCAGTACATTGGATGGTTTTCATGGATACGATTGCTAGAAAAAACAATCAAGCAGCCATCATCGTTGATACAACTACACTGCGTATTGCATTGTTTGCCGATCAGTATTTACACGATGCCAGCTATGTTTCTACCGCAATACAAGCCATTAGAGATTTCACAGGAAGAGAGATCCGTTTTGAAGTATACAAATCTACCAATGCCATACCGCAAAACTTTGATGTATTATTTTGGTTATCTGATACACCCATACCTACTGGTTTTTCTGGAAAAATCATCAGTTATCAAAAAGGATTGCTTCGTCAGGACCCAGGTTTTATTTATGGAATTCAAGGCGGAGTTGAAAACAATATTGAACTCTATCAGTATCTCGAAACCGATCAGAAAAATCTTTTAAAGATCTGGGAAAATGGGAAAGGAGATCCCATACTAGCAGTTGATCCTAATGCCGAAAAACATTATTTATTATTTACCCATTTTGATCCATCCTGGAATAACCTTGTCTGGAGTAATCGCTTTGCAGAGTGGATGCTGACCTTTGTTTTAGAGGGATCAACCATGCAAGATGTAAGAGATAACAGAACGATTGCTCCTGGTCAACTTGATTTTAGCAAAGACAATAAAAGTGCCAGCAAAAAAATTACGAACCCCGCAAATGAGCAACCCATTGGAAATATTTTTTGGTTCTTGCTGATGCTTGTATTTATCATAGAAAGAATCCTATCGTTCACCTCAAAAAGCAAATCAAATGTTTGAGGTGGAAGCTTTCAATAGAATTAGGAGCATACAGCGCAACTGGCTGTTGAGAAAATTGCTTGCTTTATTATTGATGCTATTATCTGCGTCAATCTTATTGATGGTATTGCTTCATGTATTTTTTGGAGTTTCTTATTGGTGGGCATTTTTGGGATTGCCAATCAGTATTGGTGCCGCCTATTTTACAAGTTCTTTATGGCAATTATCTGAAAAAGAAATTGCGCATTACTTGAATAAAAACTATCCTATACTGGAGGAGAGTATCGATCTAGTATTGGTGCCAACAGAGCAAAGATCTGATTTGGAAAATTGGCAGGTAAAGAAAATATGTCAGTTGTTTGTAGAATTAGATCTGAAAGCGCCGTTTAGCAAATTGCTGCAAAAGTCAATGGGGTTGCTCATAGGATCGCTTATAGTATGCTTGATATTAGTTCAGTTTTCAAGTAAATTTTCTGTGATCAATTATGCAGGGAAAAACAAAAATGAACAAACAAAAGAAACGATACTGCCAGAGATCAAAAATGTGTTCATTACAATTGATCCGCCAGCATATACCGGAAAAAAGAGTCGAGAGCAGCAAACTTTTTCAATCTTAGCTGAAGCAGCTTCAATGGTTGAATGGAAAATAGAAACGAATCAACCCTTAGATTCAATGGTTTTGATCTTGAATGATTCTGCACACTATCGCTTTACTACTGATGCAAAAAATAATTTGCATTGGCTGCTTCGATTACCTGCTACTGTGAATGGGATCTATCAAATAAAACTGCCCCATAAAATTTCTGACCATTATGCACTGGAATTGATTAGGGATCTGATTCCAATGATCCAAATCCAATCGCCCAAACAATATGCGGTGATTGATTATGGAGAGCCCAAGCAGTTGGCACTGGTTGCAGATGTGAAAGATGATTACGGAATTGTTTCTGCGAATTTGGTTGCAACGGTAGCCAGTGGTGGTGGCGAAGCTGTGAAGTTTAAAGAACATCAGTTTCCATTGATGGCGGGAGGTGTTGCAGTTC
Organism: uncultured Bacteroidota bacterium; assembly: GCA_903924075.1. Lineage (GTDB taxonomy): Bacteria > Bacteroidota > Bacteroidia > Chitinophagales > Chitinophagaceae > Sediminibacterium. The sequence goes on from CAIYAG010000256.1 coordinate 2,800, forward strand.
AACAAACGCAATTCAAAAAAAGGATCGATCTGAATAGCCTGAATATGCAGCCTGGCGATGAATTGTATTATTATATCAAAGCAGTTGATAACCACCAGCAAGAAGCCAGATCTGATATGTATATTTTAAAGTTAACAGATACGGCAGAGTTAAAGGAAATGAATGGAATGGTAAATGCAATTAATGTGAAGCCAGATTATTTTAGAAGTCAGCGGCAGATTATCATTGAAACAGAACAATTATTAAGAGACCAGGATACCATTTCGGCACAACAATTTAAATCACGTAGCAATGAATTAGGAGTTGATCAAAAACTACTCAGACTACGATACGGTAAATTTTTAGGAGAAGAATCAGAGGGAAATATTGGGGATAGCAGGTTTGATATTGATGAAGATCATGGTTCTAGCGGAGCTGTTGTGTTTGGAGATGCAAATGCCGTGATCGATGCTTATTCTCATAAGCACGACAATGCAGAAGACGCTAGTTTTTTTGATGTGGAAACAAAAAAGCAATTGAAAGAGGTGTTAACCGAAATGTGGGGTTCTGAATTAAAGCTGCGTACTTTTTTTCCAAAAGAAGCTTTGCCATATCAGTATAAAGCATTGCGATTATTAAAAGAATTGCAGCAAAGTTCTCGCGCGTATGTTGCAAAAACAAATGTAAAAACAACGCCTTTGAAATTTGAAAAAAGGCTCACTGGAGAATTGACAAAAATTTTACCCAAACCACTGCATTTTGAAATTGCAAAAACAACCGATACGGAAGCTGCCATCAGAAAAACAATGGGAATGTTGTTGACCATTCAATCAAAAGAAGTTCCTGATGCCAATGCCTTGATGTTGATGCAGGTGGTTTTATCAAGTTTGAATCGATTGGCGATTGATCAACCCGCTGATTATTTGTTGGCATATGAATCTTTCAAGCGCTTGTATACCGATTATCAAAATCAGAAAGTTTGGAGCCATAGCGATTGGATCGCATCTTTAGCTGCATGTGAAAAAATCTTGCAGCGCCCAGCTAATAAACCCGGTAGGCAACTGGAGCATGCGGAGAAGAAATTAGCGGACTATTATTTTCATCATTTAAATGATCGTAAATAATGCAGACTTTCATGACCATCGTAGCAGCACTGGTATTGTTGGGATTAGTATGGGTTGAAGTGAAGAGACCTGTAAAGGCTTTTTTATTCTATCGTGTTTTGGCGACGGTCATAGCAGTTGTAGCATTGTATTTAATAGTGATGCCTTTCACAATTTTTGATTCTGAGAAAGGCAAGAAAGCAATCATCCTTTTAACTGAAGGCTATCATCAAGATTCGGTGAATCAATTCTTGAAAAATCAGCATCAGTCGATCCCTCAATTTGATCTGAATAATATTTCCAATGAATCAATGACTGATGTGAGTATCATTCATTTGTTTGGAAATGGATTTAAGGATACTGATCAGGTGGAATTACCAAGGGTTCCCATACTGTTTCATGCAACTGATCAACAAACTGGTATTCAAAATATTCATTGGCAAGAAAACATCGTATCAGGAAGTACATTACTCGTGCAGGGAAGTTGTTTAAATATTACTAAGAAACCTGTCAAGTTAATTATGTACGGATGGAATCAGCGGATTGATTCTATTGAGATAGGCGCTGAAAAACAGCAG
>CAIYAG010000257.1 GCA_903924075.1 uncultured Bacteroidota bacterium
GAATTTGCCTTGAAAAAATAGAACATCAAAGCAAATGTAGCATAATCAAATATGGAGCTGATTGGCCCTATAAACAACATAAATCGGGTAATATCTGAAGCTGCCCATTTTTTTGGTTGCTCCAGAAAATCAGCATCCATTCGATCCCAGGGAATAGAGGTTTGAGAGATATCATACAATAAGTTCTGAATCAAGATCTGCACGGGCAACATGGGCAAGAAGGGCAAGAAAGCACTCGCACCAAGCATGCTGAACATGTTTCCAAAATTACTACTGGCAGTCATTTTGATATACTTAATGATATTACCAAAAGTTCTACGTCCATAGATCACTCCTTTTCGTAATACCATTAAATCCTTTTCCAACAAAATGATATCAGCACTTTCCTTGGCAATATCCACTGCTGTATCTACACTAATTCCTACATCAGCCTCTCTTAATGCTGCAGCATCGTTAATACCATCACCCATAAAGCCAACAGTATGGCCCTTGGATTGAAGAATTTTCACGATCCTAGATTTTTGGATCGGACTTAATTTAGCAAGTATAGAAACTTCATCTATTTCTGTGGATATCGCTTCATCCGACATTTTTTCAATATCAGTTCCCAATAATATTTTTGTATAAGGAATACCTACATCACGACAGATCTTCTTTGTTACCACTTCATTATCGCCAGTTAATACTTTAATACTTACTCCCAATTGCTGCAAAGCGTCAATTGAAGTTTTTGCGGAAGGTTTTGCTGGATCCAAGAATCCAATGAATCCGGTTAAGACCATATCCCTTTCGTCTTCTACCGAATATGTCAGAGCCCTTTCATCAAACTCCTTGATCGCAACCAAAAGAACACGTAACCCTTCTTTATTTAATCTTTTAGATGTGTCCAAAATAGTTTGTCGAACAGTTTCATCCATTCGGATGACTTTGTCGTTCTCTATATGCAATTCCTTGTCATCCCCGGGGTCAAATGCATTGGTACACAAGGAAAGCATTTCTTCCACAGCGCCTTTACAAATCAACAATTGTTTTCCATTGTCCTGTTTAAGGATAACAGACATGCGCCTTCTTTGGAAATCAAAAGGGATCTCATCTACTTTTAAAAATGACTCTTCAACTCTTAAATAATCGTGCAACTCTACATGTTCTAGCACTGCGATATCGAGGAGATTTTTTAATCCTGTTTGATGATAGCTGTTTAAATAGGCCCACTTCAATACTTCCTCATCATCATCACCATAAATATTCAAATGCCTTTCTAATACGATCTTATCCATCGTTAATGTACCCGTCTTATCAGTACATAAAATATCCATCGCTCCAATATTCTGAATAGCATTTAATCTTTTTACGATCACTTTACGCTTACTCATGCTTACAGCTCCTTTAGCAAGATTCGCTGTAACGATCATCGGCAACATCTCTGGCGTTAATCCAACTGCAACTGCTATCGCAAACAAAAGTGCTTCCCACCAGTTTCCTTTTGCAAGTCCATTGATCAAGAAAATCAAAGGAACCATGACCAACATAAATTTGATCAACAAATAGCTGACCTTGTTCACCCCTTTATCAAAACTTGTTTCTGCGCGTTTACCAACTAATGTTTTACTTAACGATCCAAAATAAGTATGGTTACTGGTAGTAACTATCATTGCATTGGCTGTACCACTCACCACATTGGTACCCATAAA
>CAIYAG010000258.1 GCA_903924075.1 uncultured Bacteroidota bacterium
AATGTAGAACCATCTGTAAGTTTACCATGATAATGCACTTTTACAGTATCACCTTTTTTAACTTGTTGCATGTTTAATTTTTGTAATTGAAAAATGTGGAGCTCAGTATACTGTAAGGAATTCCGATTTCCGGGGCAAAAGTACAATCCTAAAATATAAATCAGGAAGTATTTTTAATTAACTTTCGAATCTAAAGTCAGTTTAATGAAGCACTCAATACTCGTCATTGCCTTTCTACTGTTGGTTTTAACGTCGTTTTCACAAAAATCTAGCAATTCAGTTTCAAAGCAAATTACCCCTGCAGCATATCGTACAGATGTTTATTTGCCGCTACTTAAGAATAAACGAGTGGGTGTTTTTGCCAATAATACTGCCACGATTGGATCAAGTCATTTAGTTGACTCGCTTCAAAAACTAGGTGTGAAGATCGTGATCGCATTCGGACCAGAACATGGTTTTCGCGGCAAGGCCGACGCTGGAGAGAAAGTAGATAATTATACCGACTCTGCCACTGGCATACCCGTAGTGTCTTTATATGGCAAAAAACGCAGGCCCTCAGCAGAGGACCTGAAAGATGTTGATATCCTGCTTTTCGATATTCAGGATGTTGGCACACGATATTATACTTATATCTCCTCGCTTCAAGATTATATGGAAGCAGCTTTTGAAAATAGCAAGCCATTGATCATACTTGACCGACCCAATCCAAATGGTTTTTTTGTAGACGGACCGGTTCTTGATACCGCTTTCAAAAGTTATATAGGTATGCAACCCATTCCTATTGTTTATGGAATGACTATGGGAGAATATGCTATGATGATCGCGGGAGAGAAATGGTTGAATGCAAAAGCAAATGAGAAATATGCGTATTATCAAAAAGCTAATAATTCAAAAGACACTGCATTTCATTTTTTAGTGATCAAATGTGCCAACTATACACACCAATCAAAATATATTTTGCCGATCAAGCCTTCTCCTAACCTGCCTGACCAAAGCTCAGTGTATTGGTATGGAAGTAATTGTTTCTTTGAGGGAACAGTGTTGAGTGAAGGAAGAGGAACCGATCATCCATTTGCGATCTTTGGCTCACCGAAACTTCCAAATACGTTGTATGCATTTACACCCACCAGCAGAGAAGGTGCAAAAGATCCGAAACTGAAAGACCAGCTTTGTTATGGATGGAACCTGACTGGCTCACAGGAAACGATACTTAAGCAGATCAACAATCAAGTGCAGATTAGGTATTTATTAGAAGCCTATCAATTGTTTCCTGATAAAGAAAACTTCTTCTTAAAACCAAAATCAGGTAAACCAACCGATTATTTCTTTAACAAACTGTCAGGTAACAGCGAATTGATGGAACAAATTAAATCGGGCGTTTCAGAAACCGAGATCAGAAAAAGTTGGGTACCTAAACTCAATGCATTTAAAGCAATCAGAAAGAAATATTTACTCTATACCGATTTTGAATAGCTAAGTTTATCTTCGCGATATGAACGAGGGCAAAGAAATAGATGCATGGAAGCAATTACGCATCGTATTTATGGGTACACCGGATTTTGCGGTTGCCTCATTAGCAGCACTAGTAGATGCAGGTTGCAATATTGTAGGCGTAGTTACAGCGCCAGACAAACCAGCCGGCAGAGGAATGAAATTGACAGAAAGTGCAGTTAAAAAATATGCAGTTGAAAAAGGATTACAGATACTTCAACCAGAAAAGCTAAAGAACCCTGAATTCATTAAGGAGCTTCAAGCTCTAAAAGCAGACCTGCAAGTGGTGGTTGCTTTTAGAATGTTACCCGAAATTGTTTGGAACATGCCCGCAAAAGGCACCATTAATTTACACGGATCATTATTGCCAAAATACAGAGGTGCTGCACCTATTCATTGGGCTGTGATAAATGGTGAAAAGGAAACTGGTGTAACTACCTTCAAATTGCAACATGCCATTGATACAGGGGATATTTTAATGCAAAAAAGTTTTGCTATCGGACCAGATGAAACCACTGGTGATGTGCACGACAGAATGAAAGAAATTGGTGCGGCTGTATTGGTTGAAACGGTGAAAGGAATATCCGAAAATCGGTTAGCAGAAACCAAACAATCTGTTTTTGAAAATGAATCGGAACTAAAACACGCGCCAAAACTGTTTACAGAAAATTGCCAAATCAACTGGCATCAATCTGTTGATATCATTCATAATTTTATCAGAGGGCTCTCTCCATTTCCTGGAGCACTTTCAAAACTAGACAACAAAATCCTGAAAGTATACCTTAGTAAAAAAGAATACAAATCAATTCAAGAAACCCCTGGCACTATTTTAAACGATGGAAAAACTTATTTAAAAATTGCGGCAAACGATGGCTATATCCATTTGTTAGACCTCCAATTAGAAGGCAAGAAACGGATGCTGATCGAAGACTTTCTGAGAGGTTATCGGGTTCAGAACGCCGATCACTAATTTGCTAGTTGTTTTTTTAATTCAGTCAGTTCAACTACACCTTGCTTACGCCAAACTTCTTTTCCATTTTTATAAATGATAAACACCGGCAAAGCACTTACCTGATTAGCTTTCATGACATCAATATCATTGCCTCCATCTACCTTAACAAGTTCGAATTTGATACTTTTATCAGATTGCAAATCTTTTAAAATAGGCTCCATTTTTTTGCAAGGCGGGCACCATTCTGCTCCAAAATCAACCAATACAGTTGCTGATTTTTTTGTAGAAGCAGTATAAGCGTCGATACTTAGTTGTGAAATATTTCCTGCAGATTCAACTGGCTTTCCTTCTAATTTCCAAGCATTCAATCCACCTTTTAAATTTTGAACATTTTTAAACCCAGCTCCGATCAAATATTGTGCAGCATTCCCACTTCTTACGCCAGACGCACAGTACACTAACAAAGGTTTTGACTTGTCTAAATACTTGATGCGATCAACAAATTGATCTTGATTATTCCAATCGGCTTGTAATGAATTTTTCAAATGGCCTGATTGATATTCTCCTGCAGTACGAACATCTAAAAGCTGATAGGTTCCACTGTTCATTTCTGTTTCAAATGTTTTGCTATCTATAGAGCCGTTCTGAGCATCTGAACTACAAGCAAAGAAACAGGTAGCAACAACAAGTATTGTGAAGATTTTTCTCATAAAAAAGTTAATTAATATTCTACATAAGTAATAGTAACAATAAACCGTTGATCATCCACACCCAGTGCAGATGCGGCGGCATTATTCATCCGAATAACTAACCCTGAAGCTCCCTTTGTTTCTGGAAGTGGGCCTAATACTTTAGCGCAAACACTTTTTTTATTGGCTGTGGTTATTCTTACGATAGTTCCTGGTATGATTTCATTGATGAGTACATAAAATTTTCGGTCGTTCCACCCACTGATGGTTTTGAAAATAGAAGCATCTCCAGTAATGGCCTGATAGGCCCGATCCTTAATACGCATATAATAAGTATGCGCAAAAAAACCTTCATCGTTTGATCTTGGGCGATAACTAAAGTCGCCCTCAGTCTGCACCAAAGTTGGTGCAACAAGTGTAGGATTTCTGCTTGGGAATGGATTTGCAGAATTAGGAACTACCGCCTTTGAATTATTATTGGCATCGGTAGGATTATTTGTTTTTGCAACTGGTAATAAAACTGGAGGTTGTGGTACAGGGATCGGTACAGGTTTTAATTCTCCTTTGATTTCCTTGGGACCAAATTTCGCCGCATCATATACATTCGGATTAGGAATGGTATCGTATGCAATAGCTTGATATCCGGCAGTTGAAAAACTTGCTTTCTTATTGATAATGAATCCAACCACAAGCGGCCTACTATCAACTACAATTTCATCTGGCAGGTTATTCCAGCTTTTCAGCGTGTCGATATTGACTTTATTATATCGAACACAAATTTTTGCTAGGGTCTCTCCTGCTTTAAAAATGTGATATACAGGCTGGAACTTTCCAATGATATTTCTTTGATAAAAATTGTCTCTCGTTAGTGGAATTCTAACTTCCTCACCCTTTCTGAGCTCGATAGTAGTATTTACATTATTGTTTTGGGCTAAAACACTGAGGGGTACATTGTACTGGTCTGCCACACTACTTAGTGATTGGGGACCAGTCATTATTTTAGTCACATATAAGCTGGTTCCAAAACCCGGCACGACCAAGCGGTCCTGTGCTGTAGCAGCAAGGGTAAAGAAACAAATGATGAACCAACCTAAATACTTCATATGAACAAATGCTTACCTATAAACGTAAAATTACTCTTTTAGTATACGCCATTCTCCAGGATAATAATTATTGATGCGATTTGGCAATATTTTAGCCCACCCGATCTGCAGGCCACCATAACGCATTAAATTCCATCCTTTCTGTCCTTCAACACTAAATTCCTTTCTTTTTAAGTACAATAAGGCAGTCTCCAGGTCTAGATCTACTGAAGGATACCCGCCTTCCAGCCAATTGCTCATTGCCAATTCATGTGAGGGAACAAGATCCTTCCCCTTTAAACTGGCAATTTCAATTCCTGCCTTTTTTATATACAAATGACTTGCCAAAGTCCTCAAATCTTTCAACCATTGCGTTTCAATAGCTCTAATTGCCTCATTTTGATCGAAATAGGAAAGGTTTTCCGGCAAAGAAATTTGAGAATGAAGCTGTTGCACCTGCAATTTGGATGTCATCGGAAGTGCTTTTAACTTCATTTTGCCTGCAAACTCTGTAGTTTTTTTTCGAAAACAGGCCAGAAAAAAACCTTCTCCCTTCACTTGATCGGGATAAAACCGATACCCAATTGCCCCATGAACTGGCGCTATTGTTTCCACAATTCCCCAATTTTCCTCAACCTTGAGCGAAAGAGATTCCATTTGTAACTCCTCAGTCAGCCAATCGCAGATAGCCTCGTCTTCTGCCTGCGAATAGGAGCAAGTAGAATAAATAAGAATCCCATTCTCAGCAAGGCAAGGAATTGCATCAGCAAGAATCCTTTGCTGGCGTTGACTACAGAGTGCCACATTTGCCTCACTCCATTCCTCAATTGCATCGGGATCTTTCCTAAATAACCCACTCCCACTACAGGGCGCATCAATCATCAGCACATCAAAAAAACCTGGAACTGATTGAAAATGGGAAGGATCGTTATTCGTTACCAGTAATTGTTCTGCCCCCCACTTACTGCAATTCTCTACTAAAATATTGGCGCGATTTTTAATTACTTCATTGGCAACTACAAGGCCATCCGTAAAATAAGATGCAAGAAGTGTTGACTTTCCACCAGGTGCTGCACATAGATCCAGTACTTTTTTTCCTGTTGTAATGGGAACCAATTGTTTGATTGCTTGCCATAGAAACATGCTGCTTGCTTCCTGTACATAATAAGCTCCTGCATGTAAAAAAGGATCAAAAGTAAAAAAAGGGCGTTCAGATAAATATTTTCCATTCTCGCACCAACCTACAGTTTCAGAAATGGGAAGATGCGAATGATCGAATGGCTTTAAAGGATTTAATCGAATAGAAACAATTTGCTCACCAGATGCATGAACTGCTTCAAAAGCCTCCTGATGAAATCCGGTTGCGGTTTGTAAAGATCGAATCAATGCCGATGGAACTGCCAATAGCTATTTTTTAGCAAATATACGCAATCAAAAAACAGGCTACACTTGAAAAAACGGGGCTTAAAAATTGATCGAAAAATGCTGTTTCACTTTTGATTCTTTTCTAAAAAAGACCAAGCCAATGAAAAACAAGTCAACCGTTACCATTACCTGAGGATGTTCTTGAATTTCCTTCCAGGCAGCTTCCATTTCTTCGCTCCAGTGAATATCATCAAATATTAAAATAGAATTTTCATGCACATTGAGAAGGAGTTGTTTGAAGTAACGAAGGGTTGGCTCTTGACGATGATTCCCATCCACAAAAACAAAATCCAATGAATTTATTGTTTCAAGGAATGCAGGTAAGGTTTCGTCGAAATTTCCAATAATGGTTGAAATATTATGCAACCCTACATTTTTGAAATTCGATTGCGCGATGGCAGCAATTTCACTGGCCCCCTCCATCGTATACACTTGTGCCTTTTCGTTTGCTGCTGCTAAATAGGAAGTTGTGATCCCTAAAGAAGTACCTAATTCCAAAATATTTTTGGGAGAATAATAATGTACGATCCTAAAGATCAGCTGGCTATATTTCTTAGGCTTGAGAGAAGATTGGGCAATTTCGCTAATGCTTCTCTGATTTGTTTTCTTTAATCTTGAGCCAGCACCAAAATCTTCGATATGCAATACCCGCTTATCTTTCAGCATCTCTCTCCTGCAAGATTCAATAGCCTCAAACGAATAAAAAATTCGTTGATCCATCAATACCTTACGAATCAAATCGTAGACAAAAGGAGAATGAACCCCAT
>CAIYAG010000259.1 GCA_903924075.1 uncultured Bacteroidota bacterium
ATGTTTTGTTAAAGCGATTGGCAGTTTTGCAAATGAATTCTGATCATGTATTTTCAAAAGGCTCATTTCCATCATATCGTGTATATACATTAAACAAACAAATTGAAAAAGCAGATCAAAATGTATTCTATACTGGAGTAATAAGTTTTACATTGAGAAACTTGCTGAAAGATTTGAACGATGATGATAGAAAGATTGCTTCTTCCATTATTGAAAATACGATTCCATTTTTTGATCATTATAAAAATCAGAAAGGGCGAAATACCTATAATTTTTGGACAACTAATCCAATTCAGTTTTTCCCTAATGGAGGTTGGTTGACTCTTTTAAAAGATAGTAAATCCATTCCTGATGATTTAGACGATACTGTGCTATTGCTGATGGCAATGGACTCATCAGATTCCATTGCATCAGAAGTTCATCAATTTATGCAAGGTTTTACAAATGGTCATAATAAAGTAATTGCTAGTACATTTGAAGATTATAAAAATATACCTGCTTATTCAACATGGTTTGGTAAAAAGATGCCAATTGAGTTTGATATTCCCGTTTTAGCTAATGTGTTGTATTTCGTTCAACATTATTATTTAAAATGGACAAAAGCCGATTCGGCAAGCCTTCAATTAATTTGTAAAGTAATTGAAGATAAAAGGTATTTGACTGCTCCATCTGGAGTTTCACCTCAATATTATCGCAGTGCTATTATTTTGTATCATCTTGCTAGGCTTATGAATATTAAGCCAATTCCAGAGTTAGAAATTCATAAAACTGAGCTAATAGAGAATACAAAAAATTTACTACTTAAATCAAGTAGCTTTATTGATAAGATCATTCTTTCTACAGCACTAATGAGATGGGGGGTAGTTCCTCCAACAATCAATTTGCAAACAAAAGAATCGTTATTTGAAATGATTGATGATCCTAATTTTGTTTTTTTTGTTCATAATATGAGCTCCATTTTGCCTAAAAAAACAAGAGATATAGTCGATTATATAAGCATAGGAAAATTCTGGAATTACTGTGAGGCGTATAACCTTACGTTAGTATTAGAAAACATTATTTGGCAAAAAAGAATACAATCTCAGAAGTAAAAAATTGATCATGGCAGTTCAAGAAGCAGCATATTTAAATATTAAAGCGGAATTAGTTCATGCGCATGTTGAATTAATTGCCGTGAGCAAAACCAAGCCCAATGAAGATATAGCAGCATTATACCAATTAGGTCAGCGGGCATTTGGCGAAAACTATGTTCAGGAACTGGTTGATAAACAAGCAGCTTTGGCTAAAGATATTCATTGGCATTTTATAGGCCATTTGCAATCGAATAAGGTAAAGTATATAGCTCCATTTGTGCATTTGATACATGGAGTGGATAGTTTGAAATTGCTTACAGAAATCAATAAGCAAGCCCAGAAAGTTGGTAGAGTAATCAGTTGCCTTTTACAAATGCATATTGCAACTGAAGAAACGAAATTTGGTATGGACGCTAAAGAATTGGAGGAGGCATTAGCCGCATCTATACATTTGCCATTTGTGTCAATCAAAGGATTAATGGGAATGGCTTCTTTTAGTGATAATCAAGAACAAGTGAGAACTGAGTTTAAAGTGTTGCATCAGCATTTTATAAATATGCAAACTAAGGCAGGTGCTCCATTTGAGATTTTAAGCATGGGAATGAGTGGGGATTATAAAATGGCCATTGAAGAGGGTTCTACAATGGTCAGGATCGGAAGTTTGTTGTTTGGGGCAAGAAATTATAATACCAACTAGTAAAATAGGTGTATTAAAAAAGCCTCTAAATAATAGAGGCTTTTTTGAATTTTTAATTTTGACTTTTGAATTATTTCAAAGTTTCCTCCAACCATTTATAGAATTCATGATGCCAAACCAATGCATTCTGAGCTTTTAACACCCAATGATTTTCTTCTGGCAAATACAATAATTTACTTTTGATACCTCTTAATTGTGCTGCTTGGAATGCTTGCTGACCTTGTTCAATCGGTACACGATAATCTCTTCCACCCTGAACTATCATAATTGGTGTATTCCACTTGTCAACGAAATTGCTAGGAGATTGACTGAATGAACGCTGTGCTACAGCATTAGATTTATCCCAATAAGCACCGCCTTTTTCCCAGTTTACAAAAAACATTTCATCGGTTGTTCCGTACATGCTTTTGAAATCAAAAACACCATCATGAGAAATGAAGGTTTTGAAACGGCCATTGTGTAATGCTTCTAGCGCAAATACAGAGAACCCACCAA
>CAIYAG010000260.1 GCA_903924075.1 uncultured Bacteroidota bacterium
TTCCGGAGTCTTTTTAAAAAATTTGAGATGCCTTATTTAACAACAGAAAAGAGAGCAAGTATTTTTGCTGAATTTGGTGGAAAAGCCACTAACACTGGTTCAATTGAAGCACAAGTTGCGATATTGACTGAACGTATCGTTCAGATTTCCAAGCACTTACAAGCCAACAAGAAAGATTTTTCAACCCAGCGTGGTTTGATGAAGATGGTTGGTCAGCGTAAGCGTTTATTAAGCTATATGCAAAAGCACAACCTTAGCGGTTACCGTGCATTGATCGAAAAACTAGGTCTGAGAAAATAATTTTTCCATGATACTTTTAACTATTCCCAACTGACAAATTTGATACAGTTGGGAATAGTTGTTTGTGTCTGTACCTTATTTTACCCGATTCTTCCTATCACAAGGGCTACGATTTAGCGGTTTTACCAACGATTTAGCAGCCTACTACACAAAAAACATGTTATCACAACCAAAATCAGTAAAGTTCGATCAGGGTGGTGGCCGCGAGGTTACTATTGGAACAGGAAAATTGGCTCGTCAGGCCGATGGTGCTGTTACCATTTCTCAGGGGAACTGCGTTATACTGGCAACCGTAGTTGCCAATAAAGACCCAAAAGAGGGCCAAGATTTTTTCCCATTAAGCGTTGACTATCAGGAAAAATTCGCATCTGCTGGTCGTATCCCTGGTTCTTTCTTCAAGAGAGAAGCTCGTTTAAACGACTATGAGATCTTAACCAGCCGCTTAATTGACCGCGCATTGCGTCCATTATTCCCTGAAGACTATCTATGTGATGTTCAGGTACTTGTGAGTCTTATCTCAAGCGATGCTGAAGTTATGCCAGATTCATTAGCTTGTCTTGCAGCTTCTGCAGCACTGGCTGTTTCTGATATTCCTATCAAAGAAATGTTGAGTGAAGTGCGTATCGCACGCCTTAACGGTAAATTCATTGTAAACCCAACTCGTTCTGAATTGGCTGCTTCTGATCTTGAATTCTTGATCGCTGCAACTGAAAAGAATTTGATGATGGTGGAAGGTGAAGCGAAAGAGTGCTCTGAGGAAGACTTGATCAAAGCATTAGAATTAGCACATGATGCGATCCGTATCCAAATCAAAGCACAAGCTGAATTGCGTGCGTTGGTGGGTGTTGAAGGAAAGCGTGATTATAAAAAACCGGCTTCTGATGAGGCTGTGAACGAAAAAGTAATCGCTTTTGCTAAGCAAAGAGTGTATGAAATTTCAAGAAAAGGTTCTGCGAAACACGAGCGTACTGATGCTTATGCAGCATTGAAAGACGAGTTGATCGCGAGCTTGGGTGAAGAAGTGACCGACCTTGAAAAGAAATTAGCTAAGAAATACTACGAAGACCTTAAATGGGAAGTAGTTCGTGATATGATGTTGGAAGACCGTATCCGTTTGGATGGTCGCCAGTTGGATCAAGTTCGTCCATTAGCGATGGAAGTTGAGCCACTACCTGCACCACACGGTTCTGCCTTATTTACAAGAGGTGAAACACAGTCTCTTACTACTGTTACATTCGGAACTAAACTGGATCAACTATTAGCTGAAACAGCTGCTAGTTCTGATTACAGTAGTTTCTTCTTGCACTATAATTTCCCTCCATTCTCTACCGGCGAAGTGAAAATGATCCGTGGTGTAGGTAGAAGAGAAGTTGGTCATGGTAACTTGGCTATGAGAAGCTTAAAGCAGATGATGCCAGGTAATGAATATCCTTACACCGTTCGTGTGGTAAGTGATATTTTGGAAAGTAATGGTTCTTCATCAATGGCTACCGTTTGTGCGGGTTCTCTTGCATTAATGGATGCTGGTGTGCCAATCCCTAAACACGTAAGTGGTGTAGCGATGGGTTTAATAACCAGGGCTGATGGAAAATATGCGATCCTTACAGATATCTTAGGTGATGAAGATCATTTAGGTGATATGGACTTTAAAGTTACCGGTACCCGTGATGGTATCTGTGGCGTACAGATGGATATTAAAGTGGATGGTTTGAGCATGGCTGTGATGATGGAAGCATTAGAACAAGCACGCAAAGGCCGTTTACACATTTTGGATGCGATGTATGAGTGTATTCCTGCAGCTCGCGCTGATGTGAAATCTCATGCTCCAAGAATGGTTAAATTGATCATTGAGAAAGAATTCATTGGTGCGGTGATCGGACCAGGTGGTAAAGTAATTCAAGAGATCCAACGCGAAACTGGTACTACTATCAATATCGAAGAAGTGGGCAATACTGGTGAAGTAAGTATCTTCTCTGCAAACAAAGAAGCTGTTGATAAAGCAGTTGCTTGGGTTCGTGGAATTACTGCAGTACCTGAAGTTGGAGATGTTTATGAAGGTCCAGTTAAAGGGATCAAGGAATTCGGTGCATTCGTTGAGTTCATGCCAGGCAAACAAGGCTTGTTGCATATCAGCGAAATCAGCTGGAAGCGTCTTGAAACCATGGATGGCCTGTTCAATGAAGGTGATATGGTGAAAGTGAAACTGGTAGGATTAGATCCTAAGACCGGTAAATTTAAATTGAGCCGCAAAGCTTTGATGCCAAGACCAGAATCTAAACCCAGAGAAGAGGGTGGTCAGGGTAATTCAGAAAATGCCTAATTTATAAAAACCGTGCCTCCGAATTTCGGAGGCATTTTTTTTACAACTAGTAATTATGACTGATTCAACTATTCAAATCGAAATACAAGCTGCAGAAGAAGCGGTAAGAGAAACGTTTATCGCACAACTATCTGCCATAGGTTTTGAGGCATTTGAAGAATTGCCTGAAGCTTTGAAAGCATTTATTCCATCAAAAGATTTCGAACCTTCAGAATTGGAATTGATCCTGAATGGCTTGCCTTATATAAGATCTGAAATTGAAAAACAAAACTGGAATGAAGTTTGGGAATCAAATTTTGAGCCAGTGCAGGTAGAAGACTTCGTAGGTATCAGAGCATCTTTTCACCAGCCCATTCAGGGCGTTGAACAGGAAATTGTGATCACGCCCAAAATGAGTTTTGGAACAGGACACCATGCCACTACCTATCTTGTAATGCAGGCAATGCGTCAGATGGATTGGAAAAATAAAACCGTTTTTGATTTTGGCACTGGCACAGGCATCCTGGCAATATTGGCCGAAAAATTAGGAGCTGAATCGATCCTTGCAATTGATAATGATGATTGGTGTATTGAAAACGCTACAGAAAATGTAGCGATCAATCATTGTTCTAGGATTCAAATTGCAAAGGGCGATAGTGCCGAAATGACTAGCCGTTTCGATATCATACTGGCAAATATCAACAAACACATCATTTTAGCAAATATTCCCTATCTTGGTAATGCGCTTCAAAAAGGGGGGCTCATTTTGCTGAGTGGCCTTTTAGAAGAAGACGAATCCGATATTCTAATAGCCTGTCAATCAGCGGGTTGGAAACACCAATATACAAATAAAAGAAACGGCTGGATTGTAATTCAATTGCAAGGATAGAAGCCCTAAAAGCTTGTATTAAGCAATTGTTAACCTATTGTTTCCTATATTTGAATTTCAAAAAACTTCAAACCACTCGTCAATGAACGAAATTCTGCTCATTGTTCTGGCCTACTTAATTGGCTCTATTCCCACGGCAATTTGGGTAAGTAGAAAGTTTTTCAATATTGATATTCGCGACTACGGCAGCGGAAATGCCGGTGCTACCAATACTTTCAGGGTATTAGGCCCTAAATGGGGTTCTTTTGTAATGATGGTAGATGTGCTTAAAGGTGTGGTTGCTACTTCCTTGTATATTCTATTACCTTATTACCTGACTGATGAATGGGACAGAACCAATTTTATGATTGGCTTGGGTCTGGCATCTGTGATTGGTCATATTTTCCCCATTTGGGCGAATTTTAAAGGAGGCAAGGGTGTTGCCACCCTGCTTGGTATGGCGGTTGCCATTCAACCCGTGGTAGCTATTTGCTGCATTGGGGTTTTCCTGATTGTACTGTATCTTACCCGTTTTGTGTCGCTTAGCTCCATTTTAGCGGGTGTTTCATTTATGGTATTCATTCTTTTCATCTTCAATGAGAAAGAGACTTTATATAGAGTATTCGCAGTTTTAGTGGCACTGATGGTTGTTCTTACCCACCAAAAGAACATCGGAAGGATCCTGAAAGGTACCGAAAGCAAAGTGCCCATTTTTAAGTCGCGCGACCGTAGAAAGCAGCGTCGCAGAGGGGATTTATAATTTTATTGCGTTAGTATGCGGGATTTAGGAGGTTATTTTCGTAACTTTGCAGTCCCTATTCGATCACCTAAATGTTTTTTTAGGCATGTCCAATCAAAGTGTATTTGAGAAGTTACAGTTAAAAGACGAGAAAAACCTGTTAATTCAAGGTATCCCATCTTCCATAGAAAAGCAGTTCGCAAAGTTGGCTTATGCTAAAAATGTGACTCCTTTATTAAAGAGCAAGAAAGTAGATTTTGCGCTCATTTTCGCTTTGAGTCAGCAACAGCTGAATCAAATTTTGCGTGAAGTATTTCCTGCATTAAGCGTAGAGAGCAAATTGTGGGTTGCCTATCCAAAGGCAACTAGCAAAATTGTGAGCGATCTAAATCGCGATTGTAGCTGGGAAATGCTCACTAAAAATGAGTATGAATCAGTACGTCAGGTTGCAATTGATAATGTATGGAGTGCCATTCGTTTCAAAAAACTAGACCAGATCCCCAACCGCGACCGCAGTTTTTCTGAGATCAAAACCCCAGAAGTAAATGGGATCGATTTCGAAAAACGGTTAGTGGTTCCACCTGCAGAATTAGGCAGCATGTTCTTAAAACACAAAGAAGCCCAGCAGTTCTTCACTTCCTTATCATTCACAAACCAGAAAGAGTACGTCAGCTGGATCGAAGCCGCTAAAAAGGAAGACACTCGCCAACGCAGATTGGAAACTGCCTTAGAGAAATTATTAGCGGGAAAGAAAAATCCGTCTGAGAAGTAAGATAGAAATTCAAAATTCAAAAGTCAAAATTCAAAAATATTAAAGCCTCTGAGCAATCAGAGGCTTTGCTTTTAAATATCGTTTAGACAATGCCCGTCCATTTTTCACTTTTCACTTTTATCTTTTCACTAAAA
>CAIYAG010000261.1 GCA_903924075.1 uncultured Bacteroidota bacterium
CCACCTGTTAATCCGATTTTAAGCATAAAAAATCCGAAATTCAATTACTCGAATTTCGGATATAAGAATTGTAATCAAGAATTATTTCTTCTCAGCCTCTGGTTTATTTATAGCTGCAGTCCATTCCATGCTAATGGTTGACTTTTCGATCTTTAAATAGCTACCCGGACTTACTTCCAACTGCAAAGTACCGTCTTCATTGATTTTATTTATTGTTCCGTGGATACCAGCAATCGTAACAACTTTGCTACCTTTTTGCATATCCTCAATAAATTTCTTTTGTTCTTTTGCTTTTTTAGCTTGTGGGCGAATCATGAATAACCAGAAAACCAATATGATGGCACCCATCATCACCAACTGCACCATTCCACCACCCTGCTGAGGATTACCGGCTAATAAAACTGAATTCAAATACATTTTTTTAATTTTTATAATTATAAAGAAGATTGCAAATAAACAAAATTTTCAATTAATGCTTTTTAGAAGTATCTGGAACTTCGTTTGCAGACAAGATCACACCCGTAAACAAAAGCGTCTTATTGATGCCATTCCTAGTGTTAGTTGTTACAAAAATACTTTTCCGAACTTCCCCAGGATGTGCTTTATTACTATCAAAAGAGCCCATCACAAAACCCTCACCACCCGGAGGAATTGCTTCTTTGGTATAATCAGGAACCGTACAACTGCAACCAGCCTGTACATTAGAAATGGTTAATGGTTTGTTTCCAACATTGCGCATCCTAAACGTTACCACTTTGGTTTCACCCATTGGAATGGTTCCAAAGTTGATATTCGAATCTAACCACATAATTTCAGTAAAGTTTGCTGAGTCGGCCGCTGAATAAGGATTTACATGAATAACGGGGGAAGGGTTTTTACAAGCCAATACAACAAGAAAACAACTGAGTACAGCTACCCCAATGATTTTTTTCATCCTCTATGATTTGCTTTTAAAATTTACTTTATGAATTTGTCCCTTATCCATAAATTCTTTGTGTATATTATCCAGGATGCCATTCACGAACTGACCGCTTTGTGCCGTACTATATTCCTTTGCCAGATCAATATATTCGTTAATCGTAACTTTTGTTGGAATGGTTTCAAAATACAATAGTTCACATACACCCATACGCATCAGAATCATATCCAGCAAAGCGATACGCTCAGAATCCCAGTTTTTCAATTTGGGTTTGATCAGTTCAGCTGTATATTCTTTTTTATCAATGGTGGTAGTCAATAAAGACTTAGCAAATTCCCATTTCTCAGCACCGATCATTTGTTGCAGATCATAGGATGCTGGCTTATGTAAATAATTCAGAACTAACTGATCGATCATTTCTGCGTCATCATCCCAATTGGAAAAATGTTCTTCCACGTGTGCAATGAAATCTTCATTAGGCAACATCAGTGCGGTAAAGATGAGCTTTAAGATCTCTTTTTCCTTTGCCAGATCCCTACTTTGTTCTTTGATATAGGCTAGGTAGGTATCGTTATTGGTTAATTCTAAATAAATCTTTTTTAAAAGCTCGCGATCTATTTTAAGCTCGGGCTTGTATTGCTCAACCGCTTTTTTGTAAGTATCAGATTCTAGGATCTGCCATAAAATTTGGTTCCCAGCAATTTTGATATTCACGTTTAAATCCTCTTCTGATGGGAGATTCTTTGCTGCTCTAAAAGCGCTACGAGTTTCGGCATAACGTGCCACTTCTGTAACAAAATAGACTAAATAAACAAATAAATCGCTTGTTTGGTCGAGGTGCTTTTGTAACTGGCTGACTGGATTTTTAAATGAAATGGGGCTATCGGCCGACTCTATCATGTAGAGTAACTGCATTACCTTAACACGAATATTTCTTCTACTGATCATTGATAAGAACTTGTTTTTGGAGGCGGCAAAGATATTGGTTTCGGGCGGCCTTGCAAAATGAAAGCTGAATTTATGCAAATTTGACACTGCCAGAATCAAAAACTTACCCCATCTTTGCGCCGTTTCTGACAGTCTATGTATGAGTTTGCCATCAAAATGCAGGTTTCTGAAAATTTGACCTAATTCTCCCCTATGGCACAATTATCGCAGATTGCCAGTACTATTTAATCAACTAAATAAAAAACTATAAACACATGGCTAAAAAATTGCAAGTTACTCCGCTTCACGACAGAGTAATCGTTAAGCCTGC
>CAIYAG010000262.1 GCA_903924075.1 uncultured Bacteroidota bacterium
TAATTTCTTCTGCAGTACTATTGAAAAACCACAACCGACTAACCCTTTTAATGAATGTAACTACTCAGAAAGGAAGGGCGTTGGCAGCCAATCATTTTTTATTGGATCAAATCATTCAAGAATTTAGTGAAGAGAATTTAATTTTTGATTTTGAAGGGTCAGAAAGGAAGGGCATCAAAGAATTTTATCAAAGTTTTCACCCCGAGAATCAGCCCTATTTTCAAGTTAGCTTTAACAAACTTCCGAGATGGATCAATTGGATCAGGACTACGTTTTTTATTCGTAGTAATTGAGCTGATCAAAATGCTTCACTGATATTGACATAATAGGTATTATACCCTTTACTAAAAGCATAATCAAGTACAATATTAGTTTTAGAGAATTTATTAAATTTTACTCTCAAACCCGTACCCACAGCTGGGTGCCAATACTTATATTCTGTTGTATTGAATTCTGAATAAGATTGCAAGTTTGCAAATAAAACAAATCCTAAAAGTCCATTTGCTGTTAGATCTCTTCGATACTCAGCCTCTAAATAAATTTCTTTATCACTTTTATATCGGCCCTGCATAAATCCTCTTCCAGATCTTGCATAGGAATCCCACATGGTGCTAGGTAAATCTAAATAGGGTATATATGAGCCATGTGTAACCCACCAAAATGACCAGAAGCCCAGTACCTCATGCACTTTATGTGATAATGGCAGATATTTCCTTACATCAAAAAACCA
Source organism: uncultured Bacteroidota bacterium (assembly GCA_903924075.1). Taxonomy (GTDB): domain Bacteria; phylum Bacteroidota; class Bacteroidia; order Chitinophagales; family Chitinophagaceae; genus Sediminibacterium. The sequence goes on from CAIYAG010000262.1 coordinate 731, forward strand.
TTCGTCCCAACTTCCTGTATTACAAAAGATGACTGGATTGAAACGGTATTTTGCAGATGCAAAAAAACCTCCTTCAGGATTGGCGGTATTGTCTCTAGAATCGTATTGCAAATTAAAAGTTATTCCTGTTGAATAACTGGTTGCTTCTAAACTATCATAAAAGGGTTTTAAAGAATTATAAAAGGTAGAATCTCCTTCAACACTTATATGAGAATGATGATCATAGCTGATACCAATCCCTGCAAACACATTTGGCGCAATTTTTTTCAATGCAGATTCATAAAATCTACCATAATTATAATTGATCAACGATTTATCACCAAAAGCCGTACTGCCTCCTAAACCCCAAGAGTTTTGTGGATATACCAATAACCTAAAATCACCTAACAGATTCCAGCTATTATTTTTAAGCCAAATATTGGATCTAAAGGAAATACCATACCTGTCTTTGAAATTGGTATATGGCGTTATATTAATGGAAGATAACTTAGTGGTTTTTTTGTCGCCCAAATAGTATGAAATATTCGTTGTAGTTATTAATGCAGTTCCCCCACCTGGCATGCCTGTTGAAGAGGGCAAAAGCGAAAAATAAAATTTCTTATCGCTTATATTTAATTCACTTCTTCCTTTTGCAGCATCCTTACTAATGAATAGTGGCCCTACAATATCAATAATATCTCTTTTTCCAGAAAGACTATCTATAGATTTTTTTGAAGAAGGTGTTTGGGCAAATAATGATCCATTGGAAAATAATAAAAAATTACAAACCGCAAAAAGTTTGAGGATACTACACTTATAATTTTTGTGTTCAAGTATCAGCATGATTTGTACATCTAAAATGGTATTTAAATTTTCATCCTTTCCACTACTTCTAGTCCGCTAGTTGGATCAATTCCCTTTAATTCTACATACTCGACATTGGGTACCCAAAATGAGCCCCCATTAACCCGCACAAATACCTGTTTTAAGATCGCTTGTTTTTTATTGATGTCGGTAAAAACATAAAATTTATTATCAGTTGATTTTTTCAAATACATTATTTTCTTTTTATAAGAAACAAAATGAATTTCATAATTATCCTTACTGATCAATTTAGATTTTATGCCATAGGCGAAATTTCTTTGGATATAATTAAGCTCGTCGTGTTGACCCTTTTCTGCATATCGGATCCAGAAAACATGGATCGGCTCATCCTCAACTACCAAACCATTTTTCAGATTCAACTCATAGATAAGGGTATTGATATTGGGATCGCGTTGCACAAAGAACAACTGATTGGTATTCCCGGATGGAGTTGGATAACGAACATCGCGTTGCGCCTCAATTCTTTTAATACCCAAAAACAATACAAAATTGAATAAGATAACTTTACTTAAATAGGCAAATTTCATGCTTAATACCTTGCTTTAACTCCTCCTACATTTGAAAAATCTCAATTATTGGGGATTGAAATAAAATAATTTGTCAACGAATTTAAGAACAAAGTTCTAAAAGGGGTCAAGTACTTAAGTGCGATGCAACTTGTTCTGCAATAATCTTGGGCTTCATCACAGCAAAATACATATCTGATCGAATTTCAAAACCTAACCCTTGATATAATTGAATAGCTCGATTATTATCTTGCCGAACATGCAGAAATGCAGTCTTTCCTTTTGACAGAATTTGTTGGGTAAGATGATGTACTAACAATGCTGCATACCCTTTCCCAACATGATCTGGATGCGTGCACACCGCGCTTACCTCGGTATAGTTTGCCAAGTGTAGCCTTTCGCCTGCCATGGCCACCAATTGCTGGTTTTCAAATATGCCCACATAATTACCGAAGTCGATCGTTCTTTGCGTAAAGGGCCCTGGTTTGGTAAGTGCAGTCAATGCTAACATTGCCGGAATATCTTCGTCTCCAAGTTGCTTAATTAAAGCTTGCTTACCGCTAAATGGCTTTATTGAAGAACATACTAGTTGATAAAGGGTGAGCGAAAAAACCAAGTCCCAATAGGGTTCTAAAACAAAAGGGCTAGCTATTAAAGTGGAACAAGATCTTGCAATAGGCAATTGAGTAAATAGCTGTTGCTGTGAGGATGCTGACCAATTTTCCAATCCCACAAAAGGTGAAATTTCTGGGTAGAAAATGGATACAGTCTCGTTTCCTTGATTCTTATTTTTATCCTCGCTATTCAGCGCGTTCCAAATGGGATTGTCTAGTGGGTGCAAATGAAAATGATTTTAAGCTCGGCCTAAAGATAATCATGGTAGTTTAATCCAAATAAAAAGCTTCATCCTTTCTTGTACGAAAAGATGAAGCTTTGATAGTTTTACTGAACAATTTGTTGAACAAAATTAATTAGGCCATCACATTTTTCTCCAGTTGAATACTTTCTCCCTGAAGTTTGTTAGCCAATTCTAACACTTGTTCAATAAGTATTGGTATGGTTTTCTCAATAGCTGGTGTTAATAAAATGCCCTGCTGTTGTATCGATTCAATGCTAACAACAAATAAATAAATCTCAGGCATCTTTTCCATTAACTGCAATGCATTCACCATATCACGCAAACCTATATCATGCGTACTCATGGCTCTTGGAAAGTCTTTTGCAAAACGTGGGGTAATCAATCGAATAGTACCTGGTTCATTGTTGTCAAGTGTTGCATCAATTAGGATCACTTTATCATGAATTTCAAAAAACTCCAATAAATGAAACCCTCCAGTACCTCCATCAACTACATCCACCTTTTCAGCAATTGGCAATTTCTGCAATGCAAGGGCCGTATGAACGCCAATGCCTTCATCACCCATCAGGTAATTACCAATTCCCAATATCAAAAGATCAGACATTTTTATCATGCTTTGGTTTTTGGTTCGTTAGGTGTATGATGTTCTTCATTTTGAAATACATCTTCTTCAATAAATTTCCATCCACCGCCCATGCTGCTGATTTCTCCACGTCCTTCTACATAATCGTGATAGAACACAAGGTATACATGAACTACAGCGAATAGAATAAAGAACCACATTGACCAATGATGAACCGTTCTGATAAAAGAATCACCACCAAAAAGGAACGGCACCCAAGCAAATAACTTAGGTAACCACCAAGTAGACATAGAAGCATATAATCCAAACCCTGTTAAACATTGTACCAAAAATGCAAGGAAAGTAAAGAAATAAATAATTCCCGCCATTGCATTATGACCAACGCTAATATGCTCTTTACCCCTCATCATGAGGATGTCAATTTTAAAAACATGCCACATTTCCTTAAAGAATTTTTTGGAAGTGGGTATGAACTGATGCCAACTCGCATATTTATTTCCAACAAATCCCCAATAGATTCGGAACAGAAAATTGAAAAAGAAAATATACGAAGCAATAAAATGAATAACACGTACCCAACCCATGGTAAACTGGTTGGCTGCTTCCTGATGGCTTTGAATAGCCAATGGATTAGCAATAAAGAAACCAGTTACAATCAATACAATGATAGCAAGGGCATTGAGCCAATGGTAATAACGCACAGGCAATTCCCAAACATACACGCGACGCAACCTATGAACATGCAAGTATTTAGTTTTCATCCGTAAATTTTTAAATAATTAATGAACTATTCACCTACTACACTGATTCTGCTGATGGTTTTTCCATCCTCATCGTATAAGTGTACACTACATGCCATACATGGGTCGAAGCTATGAATGGTACGTATGATCTCCAATGGTTGTTGCTCGTTAGCTACCGGTGTACCGATCAATGAAGATTCATAAGCAGATAATTGACCTTTACCATCTCTTGGTGATGCATTCCAAGTTGTTGGAACCACCAATTGATAATTAGCAATTTTCTGATCTTCAATATTGATCCAGTGTGCAAGAGCTCCGCGTGGTGCTTCAGCATGACCAACACCATGTGAAATCTTAGCCCAAGTTGAAGGGTCAAAATTGGTCATCTCTGCCATCTTCACATCACCCTTCTTAATATTCGCAATTAATTGATCAAAGAATTCTAATGACCATTGTGCTGTTAGCTGGCATTCTAAACCACGAGCAGCAGTTCTTCCCAAAGTTGAGAACAATGCAGTGATTGGAACATTCAGATCTTTCAAGGCCTTATCTACCACTTCTTTGAATTCTGGTTTACCGCTTGCATAACCTACCAACATACGAGATAGTGGTCCAACTTCCATCGCATGACCTTTCCACCTTGGAGTTTTCAAGTAACTATATTTCTCTTTGGTATTTAAATTTTGGAATGGAGGTTTTGGACCAGAATATTTGATAGTGGTTTCACCTTTCCATGGATGCAATCCTACATCATTGCCACCTTTGTATTCGTACCAAGAATTGGTAATATATTCTTGCACTTCTTCATCTTTGCGCAAGTCAACTTCATATACTTTGCTAACATCTTTGTTCAAGATTGCACCTGCAGGGAATTTGTATCCTTTCGCATCTTTGATTCCGTTGGTTGGCAAATCACCATACACAAGATAGTTACCTAATCCGCCACCAATTGCTCCCCAATCTTTATAGAAAGAAGCGATTGCCATTAGATCTGGAATGTATACTTGCTCGATGAACTCTTTACCTTGTTTCAATAATTGTTCAACTTCTGCTAATCTTTCTGCATTGATACCACTTACATCATCAATTCCAATAGAACAAGCCATTCCACCCACTAAATAATTCGGATGCGGATTTTTACCTCCGAAAATAGCGTGCACTTTTACGATCTCTTTCTGCCATTCTAGGGCTTCTAAATAGTGTGCTAATCCAATAAGATTAACTTCAGCAGGTAATTTGTAAGCGGGGTGGCCCCAATAGCCATTCGCAAATATTCCCAATTGGCCACTCGCTACAAATTTTTTGATCCTTGTTTGTACATCGCTAAAATATCCGGGTGAGCTTTTAGGCCATTTTGATATACTTTGAGCTAACTCAGAAGTTTTCTTAGGATCTGCTTGCAGGGCATTTACCA
>CAIYAG010000263.1 GCA_903924075.1 uncultured Bacteroidota bacterium
GGAGAACATGGGGTTCTTAGAGGAATTGATACCAATCCCTACCACAATTTTATCAAATAAAGGAAGTGCTCGATTAATGATATCGATATGTCCCAATGTTACAGGATCGAATGTGCCCGGAAATAAACAGATTCTTTGCATATAATAGATTGCTATAAAGATACCTACCGATGCACATCGGTACCAAAATTTTAATTTTCTCGATTTGCTAAAAGATATAACACAGCCATTCTTACTGCAACACCGTTTTCAACCTGATTTAAGATGATAGAGGATGATCCATCAGCCACATCACTGTCTAACTCTACCCCTCTATTAATCGGCCCAGGATGCATGATCACCATTTCTTTCCCCAATGATTCCAATAATTTTTTATTGATCCCATAAGTAAGGCTATACTCTCGCAAAGAAGAGAATAAAGGTTGGTTCTGACGTTCTAACTGAATTCTTAAAACGTTTGCCACATCGCACCATTGAAGTGCTTTCTTCAAATTGTATTCTACTCTAACTCCCAAAGCTTCGCTGATATATTTTGGGATAAGTGTAGGCGGCCCAGCAACGGTTACCTCAGCTCCCATTTTTTGCAAGAGATACATATTACTCAAAGCAACTCGGCTATGCATGATATCTCCAATGATCGCAACTTTTAATCCTTCTAATGAACCGAATTTTTCCTGCATTGAAAATGCATCCAATAAAGCCTGTGTAGGATGTTCATTGATCCCATCCCCCGCATTAACAATAGCTGCAGGAATATGCTGGGCTAGAAAATGGGGTGCGCCTGAAGCACTATGCCTCATCACCACTAGATCCACTTTCATGCTTAAAATATTGTTGACTGTATCTAATAAAGTTTCTCCCTTGGCAGCAGAAGAACTACTTGCCGCGAAATTTAAAACGTCGGCAGATAATCTACGCTCAGCCAATTCAAAAGACATTCTGGTACGGGTTGAATTCTCGTAAAAGAGATTCACGATCGTTACATCACGTAATGAAGGAACTTTCTTAACGGGCCTTTGTAAAACCTCTTTAAACTGAGCTGCTGTAGATAGAATAAGCTTAATATCCTCTGGAAGAAGGTGCTTAATACCAAGTAAGTGTTTGGTAGATAGTTTCATTAAAGATCAAAGATAAACGTTTTAATTATCCAACAACATAACTTGTTCATTTTCGTCGTTTTCGTTCCAAAGAACAGTCACGCGTTGTGAAAATATCGTGTCGATGGCTTTTCCTAAATAATCTGGTTGAATCGGTAATTCCCTGCTAAATCTTCTATCTACCAACACACAAAGTGCCACTTTAGAGGGTCTTCCATAATCTAATAAAGCATCCAATGCAGCACGAATCGTTCTCCCTGTATACAATACATCATCTACTAAAATCACTTTTTTATTCTCTATACTGAATGGGATATTGGTATTACTGGCGATATGTAAACTTTTACGAACATCATCTCGATAAAAAGTAATATCTAATTTGCCATATTGAATGGCAGATGGATCTACCAGCTTCTGTAATTCCTGCACGATTCGGTCGCTCAAAAAAATACCCCGCGGCTGCAAACCAATAATCACAGTATTTTGCAACTGTGGATGATTTTCCAGTATCTGATTTGCCAACCTTTTGATGGTTAATGCCAGTTGTTCCTTGGATAAAATCGTCTTCAAAACCTATTTTTTTATTAAAAATAATTGCTTTCTCTCAGACTCAATCCCTTAATTAAGGAATGAGTTGATTAATTTGCCCACTAAATGCTCCAACTTCAAAATATCATTCTTACGCAATTTAGGAATTATGTTCAGCAATCCTTTCATTTTAAGGATCGCGTAATAGGTATTTGCGGAAAAAATGGCTCGGGCAAAACCAATTTATTGGATGCGATCTATTATTTGAGCTTTTCTAAAAGTTATTTCTCAAGGGCTGACGCTTCTAATGTGCATCATGGATTGATGGGTATGCGCTTAGAAGGTAATTACCAACTGCATGATACAGATCAGAATCTGGTGTTCATCTTAAGAGAAAATAACCGAAAAGAGTTGACCTTAAATGACGATACTTATAAACGCTTCTCAGACCATATTGGAAAATTTTCTTGTGTCATGATCGCACCAGATGATATTGGAATCATTACAGGTTCGAGTGATGAAAGAAGAAAATTAATTGATACCATCATTTCTCAATTCAACAGAAACTATCTCCAACTATTAATTGACTATCAAAAACTATTATTACAAAGAAATTCGGTATTAAAACAATTAGCAGAAACCGGACAGATCGACGAGTCGCTGATTCAAATTTTAGACCAGCAATTGTGTGATAAAGGCAATCAGTTATTTCAGTTTCGGAAAGAATTTTTAGCCGAATATTTAATACTTGTAGCAGAAATATATACCAAAATAGCTGGAGATAAAGATCAAATAACGTTACAGTATGAGAGTCAGCTCTTACAACAAAATATGGAATCTCTTTTCTTGATCAACAAACAAAAGGATCGAACATTACAAAGAACCAGTGCTGGAATACATAGAGATGATATCATTTTTAAAATGCACGACCAGGTATTTAAAAATGAAGCCTCACAAGGGCAACGGAAGAGTCTTTTATTTGCTTTGAAATTGGCTGAATGGCAGATCCTGAAAAAACAGAAGGGCTACACTCCTATGTTATTATTAGACGATGTGTTTGAAAAACTGGATGAAAAAAGAATGTTTCAATTGTTGAATTGGGTTTGCACCGAAAGTGATGGTCAGGTATTTATCACAGACACCCACTCAGATCGGTTAAAAGCGCAATTAAGTGAAACCAATACAGCATTTCAACTGATAGAAATCAATTAATTAATCTGCCTATTCTCTTATCTTTACCCTATGTCTGAATATCATATCGGTGACGCATTAAAAGGGTTCCTTAAAAAGAGCCATCTGAACAATGGCATACGTGCTGTGCAGATCGAAGAGATCTGGGAAAAACTCATGGGCAAAACCATTGCCAAATACACCGAGAAGATCAAAATATTCAATAAAAAACTTTATATACAAACTTCTGTTGGTCCGCTTAAAAACGAATTACAATATCAGAAACCACAGATCATTGAAAGGGTCAATGAGGCTTTTGGAGAAGTTGTAATCAATGAAGTGATTATTTCTTAAATCTTACCAGTTCCTAATGGCATTTTCAATACCAGCTAGATCTCTGTAACTATATTTTCTTCGGATTCCCGCTCCTTCCATTAAAAAGATAGTGGGCGTTACTCTTGCAGCAGTTTTCAAAACAGTACCATCGCATTTTAGAATTGGAATATTCTGTATTTTTTCTGAAGCGGTTTTAGCATCGGCAGTTACCAAAACTACTGGGATCTTTTGTTTAGCACTTTTGTCGATAATATTTTTAATCGCACTCTCCCATTCCTGGTAAGAATCAAAATCTTTGGCAAGGATCATGACATATTTAGGCGTTTCAAATAATAGTGCTGTTGTATCATTGTCAGATTCTGTACGTAATGAAAAATCAGAAATAGCTGCTTTAAGTCCATTTCCTTTTTTTACTAACTCATCTTTTCTACTGACATAGATATAACTGGAGTCGAAATCTGCCGGAAAATTGTTTTGATCAAAACTAATATCCTTTCCATTTTTTTGATACATAAAATGCATAGCAAAGCTATCGGGGATAGCGCCTGTGGGCACTTGCATTTGCTGTTGTAAATTATTTCCTTGTTTATAAGGTAAGCAATCAACTATTGGAAGGTATTTTAATACATAAAACTGAAGTACTATAGAAGCAATTAAACTAAATACAACTAACAACATAGATCGCAGGTTA
>CAIYAG010000264.1 GCA_903924075.1 uncultured Bacteroidota bacterium
CGGATTTTTTATTTACTATCCATATACTGGTCTTGTTACCATCGACCTGGACACTAATCTCAATATTACCCACATTAAACATACGCCCTATACTTTACAAAGGGAAAAGAAAGCAATAATGTTAAATGATTCTGTCTATTATTTAACAGGTTTGTATTTTTCGAACCTGAACGAATTAGAGGTTGGCATTGCCAAATTATCAATTAACGAAGACACTATTGCGTTTAATCATTCAGGCAGGCCGGGTTATGTACCCGATTATCCGGCTTACCGGAAATGTATGGCTGTTGCAGGTACTAATAGTGTCTATACAGGTGGATACGCAAATGGTGATATTTCCTGCACTAATGTCAATCAAAAAATCATGCTAAGTAATTACGATTCCTTGCTGCATTGCCGCTGGACCCGTTTTTATGGTGGTGATGCTTGTTACAGCCTCTTTTACATCGATGCCAGCAGTGATGGCGGATGCGTTATGGCCGGCAACTTTAAGGATCCTGCCAATTTGCAGAATGATGTAGATATTGTGGTGCTAAAAGTTGATAGTGATGGCATTATTACCTCAAAATCCGATTCACCATTATTTACATCTCATAATGTGATCGTTTACCCAAATCCCGGTCAGGATTATATTGGTATTCAATCCGGTCCTCAGATCAGCGGTGCCGTATTTTATCTGTACGATCCTTCCGGTTGTCTGATATTTGAAACCCGTCTGAATGAAACCTACAAACAGCAGGATATGACAGGCAAAGCTTCAGGAACATATTTTTGGAAGGTAGAATACAAAGGAAAAATAATAGACAATGGGAAATGGATAAAAGTGAATAATTGAAATAACCGAAACATCAATAAAGTAGGTACTTTATAATGGTCATTCCCCCAATTCGAAATAATGTTTAAAAACAACTATTTAAAAACAAATCATGAAATACATGTATAAAAAGCAAATTACTTCAGCAGTTGTACTGTTTATGATGTTAATAAGCCACATAGAGTCCAATGCTCAATCAAATGGCTTTAGTTTAACACCAAGTGGGACCACTCAGGAATATATGAAGTATCTCAGCAAAGCCATTAGCTATAACGGAACCAATTATTTTACAGGGTATCTTACACTTACAGCTTATAAAAATATAACCACCGGTCAGTTATTTAATACGCTTGATCCCGTTCAGAAACTCCAACTCCAGGGTGGCAATATCCTGCTATGCCGCATCAATTATGCTCCCTATTCACCTGATTTAAATCCCACTTCCCGCAACGGCGCCATTCTATTCAGTGATATGGTAACAACTGATAATGACTGGATCCATGGCAAATGGGGTATTGAATATGATGACCAGTATAGCACCGGAGGTTTAAATTTCTTTAAACCAATATCCAGTCTTACTACTTCACGCAATAACTTTAACTTATTCATCCGGAATGATGGTAATGTGGGAATAGGAATACTCCTGTACAACTTAAAGTTAAATCCATGTTAGGTTGTAACTTGGCCGTAATAAATACTGTGGGCAATGAAATTAAATTAGATTTGAGTTACTTCAGTAAAGGAGTATATCTGTTAGAAATAAATGCCAATCAACAATTTGCATTTAGGAAATTCATAATTCAATAAAATTCAATATGAAAAAATTTTGCTTTATTACTGCAATTATTTTCCTGTTTTCATTCCTATCAAATTGCCAGGGATGGGAATGGGCAACGCAGTTGGGATATAACTCCCAATTAAACAATGAATCTATTAGTAATATTATCTCTGATGGTACAAATTATTATGCAATCGGAAATTATTGGGGAACACTTAACACTCCCGGAGGCAAATTATTCAGTAATGGGTTAAATGATATTTTTATTATAAAATTTGATGCTAATGGCAATCAACTCTGGGCAAAATCTTTGGGGGGTAATTACGCTCAACCTGATAATAATGAAGATGGATATGGTATTTATGATCCTATAAACAAATGCATTTATCTGGCAGGACAAATTATTGGAACAGTTGAATTTGAACCTAACATATTAGTTCTGAATGCACAATCCAACGCCCCTGATGCATTTGTAGCCAAAATGGATTTAAATGGTCATTTTTCTTGGGCAAATCGCATCGGCGGGACTGGCATAGATCAGAGTAGATGCTATGTTGAGCCGAATGGAAATGTTACAGTCGTTGGCAAGTTGCAAAATAGTGGTTCGTGTAATGGTATATCTGTTCCAGCTGGTGGCTTTTTTGCACGTTTTGACACGGATGGTAATCTGAAGTGGATTGAACAAAAGTTTAACGGTGTCGAATTATATTGCATGGCTTTCATTGATACCGACATATTAATGGCAGGGTATTTCAGTTCGATTGCTACAATTGATACAGCATCCATTACTTCAAAAGGTTCCTGGGATGGATTTTTAACCCGGACTGATTCATTGGGCCATGTAAAATGGATAAAAACATTTGGGAATAATGATTTGGATGGGATTTCAGCTATTTCAACAGACAATTTGAATAATATATACATTACTGGTACTTTCAAAGATTCAATAAATATAGATGGTATGATCCTAAGAAATGCTGAAACAGATTTGTTATTAGCAAAGTTTACTGAGGATGGAAATCTGATTTGGGCCAAACAGGCTAAAATACAAGGAAACAGCCAGGTATTTGCCGGTCTTAATTTACTTTCTGATCCGAACGGCAATACCTATTCCACAGGAGTATTCAGTGGCACTGCAACTTTTGGTGATCAGATGGTGCATTCCACTAATCCTTCTGAAATGTTTTTAGCTCGTTTTGATAATAATGGAAATTGCATAGGTGTACTTAATTTTGGGCCTGCAAAAGGTTCGGGTATAGCAGTTGATAATAATCTTAGTGTAATATGTGCCGGCTCATTTCAGAATACAGTAACTATAGGATCAACTACCCTGTCCAGTTTTGGTGGCAAGGATATATTTATAGCAAAGTCTGGTGAAATTAATGGCATTCAGTTAAACAAACAAGCCAAAGTGAACCAACTGTCTATTTATTCAAATCCGACAACAGGCAGATGCATATTATCAATACCGGATGAGTTTTTGTCCGACAACATGTTGATTCTTACTATTGTCAATATTATGGGCTCGGTGATTCAGCAGAAAACGTTAGTTCTTACTGAAGAGAAAATAACGATTGACCTTGATGCAGAGGCGAAAGGAATATATATTGCTAAACTTAGCAATGGGGTGAAGGAGTATTTTGGTAAAATTGTTTTTGAATGATTCCTACAATATTGTTTAACTGCTTATCTCCCGCTGGCGCGGATTTGTAATCCGTGCCGCTACAATCAAAATATGATTAGCTTTGGTGCCTTACACTTTGAAACCGGGCTGCATTATTCAGCAAATCCTTAAATCCTGTAAATTCTGCTTCCAACAATGAATAGCTTACCTAACATAACTATACTATCAACGGAAGTGCTTTAACCGAGGCATTTACCTACAATGGCAATTGATAGACCCCGCTGGCGCGGATTTGCAATCCGTGCCGCTACAATCAAAATATGATTAGCTTTGGTGCCTTACACTTTGAAACCGGGCTGCATTATTCAGCAAATCCTTAAATCCTGTAAATTCTGCTTCCAAC
>CAIYAG010000265.1 GCA_903924075.1 uncultured Bacteroidota bacterium
ATTCTGTTTTGGCCAAGCTATTGCAGTATCCAATCGATCATCAATATGCTGAACCATGATACTATTTATACATTTTATAAAAAAAATATTATTTGCAGTGATGCTCTTTTTATCCTGCGCCAGCTTCACGGAATTGATGGCACAGGATCCGCATTTCTCACAATTTTATGCCTCCCCGCTTTTATTGAATCCCGCTCTCACTGGAGCTTTCCCCGGGAACCTTCGGGTTTCCGGGAGCTACCGCGAACAATGGCCCTCAATCATGTATCCTTTTAAAACAGGATCTTTTTCGATCGACGCGAATATCCTGCACGATAAAATTGCAGAGGGAGATATTCTGGGCATTGGTCTCACTGGTATTTTTGATAATACCAATAACGGGGGACTAAAATCAAACACCCTTTCACCATCCATCTCTTTTCATAAAACACTCTACAGAGACGATAACGCAACTTATTCTTTAGGGGGTGGTTTCATGGCTTCCATGAACACCAAAATTCTCGACTATAGCAAATTCGTTTTTGGTGCACAGTTAACTCCCGAAGGTTATGACCCCAATCTCTCCACTGGCGAAAACAAAAACGGATTTACTACTGTTAGTTTCGACTATTCTGCGGGTCTTGTTTATTCTGCAATCTCAGAAGACAACAGTTATTATATCGGTGGTTCTGTTTACCACGTAAATAAACCGAAAGAAGATTTTAATGGCACTACTCATATTGTGATCCCTCGTTATGTGGTGCATGCAGGTGGATCCTTTCTGAGCGGTTCATCAAATAGACTATATCTCAGTTCGGTTTACATGAAAGCCGAATCTTATTCAGAACTCATTGTTGGTGCAGTTTATGGAATTGGTTTACTCAATACCTATTCATACGAGTCTGAAAAAAATGATATCACTGTTTTAGGTGGTGTTTGGTACAGATATAAAGATGCAGTGATCCCTTATCTCGGAATTGAAATTGGCAACCTGCGTGGCGGACTCTCTTATGATGTAAACGTTTCTCGATTAAATCCAGCATCTAATCTCAAAGGCGGATTTGAATTATCTGTCAACTATTTATTTGCAACATCTGAAGCAGCCAAGACTCGTCAAAAAACACAATGCCCCGGCGGAAAACAAAACCATTTAAAATGGTTTGGCTTTTAAAAAATAATACAAACGGATTTTTATGAAATATAAATTACTCCTGATCACGTTCTTGCTGCTATCCACATGCAGTGTTCTGAAAGCATCACCACCATTAACAGATACCATCCCGCAAACAATAAAAAAAACTACAGCTGGTTCTTGCCCTACGGCTGCTTTTAATTTTTCTAATACACTGGTTTGCGCAGGGGTGCCCATCCCTTTTAATAACCAATCATCTGGCAGCATTACTTCCTATGTTTGGAATTTTGGCGATGGAACTTTCGATAGTACCGCAGCACCTTCTCACGGTTTTTTTAAACACTATGGCAATGATAAGGATACTTTTCTTGTAACACTAACTGTTACCGGACCAAATGGATGTAGCAATAGCATTAGCCATAATGTAATCTTTATGGAAAAGCCGGAAGCTAAAATTGTTGGCCCACAAACCGTTTGTACCGGCCTTACCCAGGCTAATTTTGTTTTTAGTAATGCCTCTTCTACAACCACTACAAATACAAACTATTTATTTATTTGGGGAGACGCCACAGCCAATACCACTCTAACTTCTTTTACCACTTCTCAGTCGCACAGCTATGATATCGGCACCAACCAGCTCACCGAAATAGTTACTGGTGCAAATGGTTGTAAAGACACTTCTGTTACTACTATTTATCTAGGTAGCAATCCGTCTGTGGGTATTGCTAGTCCGGGCAATACTTATATCTGTGCCAACAACAGCATCTCTTTCCCCATTAATAATATTAGCAGCAACTCACCCGGAACAACTTATAAGATCACTTTTAATGATGGAACTCCTGCGCAATATTTTACGCAGGCTTCGATACCTTCTAACATCTCACATATCTATACCCATTCTTCTTGCGGCACTACCAGTAATGGGATCTCAAATTCTTTTATTGCTAAAATTGAAGCTACCAATCCTTGTGCTGTTTCGCAGGGAGCTGTAACACCGATCTATGTTTCCGAAGTACCCACACCACAGATCACTGTTGTAAAAGATACTACTTGCACAAGCACATCTTATAGCATCACCAATAATACCGCTGCTTACAAATCGGTTTCAACCGCGGGTCTTTGTTCTGGCGGTTCGTTTGTATGGAGTATTCTTCCCGCCACAGGATTCACGCTGGGAAGCGGACAAACATTGGGAAACACATTCAACAACGCAGACCCCTCATCTTGGTTGGGATCGAATGCCAATACACTGAATCTTAAATTTACAACTCCCGGTACCTATACCATTCGCTTGTATGTTGGTGGTAGTTCTGCATGTGGATCTGGATATATCGATCAAACCATTGTTGTAAATCCATTACCCGTTTCTAATTTCACCATTAGCTCTGCATCAGGGCTCGCTGGTTGTGCTCCTTTTAATATTACAACTTCTAATAGCACAGGTTCTGCTACTTATGGATCGAATAGTTATCAATGGTCGGTCAGTTACGCAAACACTGCTAGTTGCACACCTAGCACTAGTTCCTACACAATCACCAACGGATCTTTGACTAGCCCGAACCCTCAATTTACTTTTAATAATCCTGGGGTGTATACCATCGGACTAATTACAACAGCTCCCGATTCTGCCTGTGCTTCATCGCTTTTTAAACAAGTGATCACTGTAAAAACAATTCCTAATGTTAGCATCAATCTTCCTGCTACACTTTGTTCTGGGCAAACATTCACACCTACTGCAACAGTAAGTAATTGTTTCTCTGCAACAGCTGCTTCTTATCTCTGGAACTTCAACGGTGGTACTCCTGCTAGTTCCACACTTTTAAATCCTGGAGCCATTCAAATACCTGGTCTTGGTGCACATACTGTTAGCCTTGCTGCAACAAATGAATGTGGCACCAATACCGATTCTAAAATTATTACCGTTAATCCTGCGCCAACAATTAGTGGTACCTCTACGAATCCAACCAACTGCGCAAATGCTGATGGAAGTATTCGTTTAAATGGTTTAGCAAGTAATACTGCCTATACGGTTACCTACACCAAGGGAAGTACACCTGTTAGTATCAATAAAACTTCTGATGCAAGTGGTAGTATTAATATTACTGGTTTGTCTGCAGGATTGTATTCCAATATTTCTGTCAATATTGTGGGTACTTGTGCCAGCAATATCATCGGACCCTTTACCCTAGTAGATCCTTCACCTGGTATTCCTGCTGTGACCAATAACGGACCGCTCTGTAGTGGTGGCAACATTAATTTTACTGCGCTTTCTCCAACTGCAGGAGTTACCTATAGCTGGACTGGCCCCAACGGATTCACCAGCACGCAACAAAACCCAACCATTACAAACGCAACGGCTGCTGCATCAGGAACCTATTTTGTTACTGCATCCATTAGTAATTGTAATGCAGGTGCAACAAGCGTGGTAGTTGTGAACCCTACACCAACTGCGCCAACCGTAAACAATCTTTCTTATTGCCAAAATGCATTAGCAACCGCACTAACTGCAACAGCAGCTGGTACCAATAATTTAAAATGGTATACCGTTGCAACAGGCGGAACCGCATTGGCTGCGGCACCAACTCCTTCTACAGCAACTGTTGGAAGCTTTACTTATTATGTTAGTGAAATTTCGTCTAGTGGTTGCGAAGGACCACGGGCTGCCATCACTGTTACAGTAACTCCTTCTGTGCCTAGTGCAGTTGCTGTTGCAAGCAACCCAACTACTTGTGCGGGTACAGACGGATCAATTCTTATCAGCGGATTAGTGGCCAATACTACCTATCAATTGACTTATCAAAAAGGATCAACTACTGTTACAGCAAACAGATCATCAGATGCTACCGGAACAATTTTAGTATATGGTTTATCGGCTGGTGTTTATAGTAATATTTCTTTGAGCCTGGGTAACTGCTCTTCGAATATGCTGGGGCCTTTTACACTGATCGATCCTGGTGCACCAGCAACACCTGTTGTAACCAATAATGGTCCGCTTTGTGCAGGCAGTATTTTAAACCTTACGGCTTCTTCAAGTACGGTTGGCGTGACCTACACTTGGGTCGGACCAAATTCATTCAATAGCAATTCACAAAATCCTACCATCAATAATATTGCGGTGAATGCTGGAGGCAATTATTTTGTTACAGCAACGATCAATAATTGTAGCAGCACTGGAAATACAAATGTTGTTGTTCGTCCAACACCCGCTGCACCTGCGGTGAATAATATTGCTTATTGTCAGTTTGCAGCAGCAACACCGCTCAGCGCTTCTGTAACTACTGGCAATAGTTTGGTTTGGTATACTGTTGCTTCAGGAGGCGCACCACTTGCTGCAGCGCCAACGCCATCCACCGCAACTACCGGTACTACTACTTATTATGTTAGTCAGCGCTCTGCTACTGGATGCGAATCAACAAGAGCTGCAATTTCGGTAACTGTTACAGTAACACCCGTAATTAGTGCCACCCTCATTAATCCAATCACTTGTTATGGTACCGATGGTTCCATCATTTTAAAAGGATTAAGTATCGGAACCAATTATGCCGTTCATTATAATAACGGATTTGCAAATATCAATACGAATATTGTGGCAGACTCATCAGGAAATGTGGTGATCTCGAATTTACCAGCCAGCACTTATTCAAACATTTTTGTTTCATTGGGTTCTTGTTCTTCCAATATTGTTGGTCCGTTTATTTTAGTAGACCCCGCCGCTACTGCAATTCCAACACTGAGCTATAATGGCCCTGTGTGTGCCGGAAATAACATTGCATTGAATGCAGTAACAACTGGAACGGGTTTAACTTATGCATGGACTGGCCCCAACGGATTTAATAGTATCCAACAAAATCCAAATATCAACAACGCATCTGTTTTGGCAGCAGGTACCTATACACTTACTGTAACAAGCAATAATTGTACAGCAACAAAATCGATAGTAGTTGCATTGAAGCCACAACTTTTTTTAACCAGCCCAGTTGTAGTGGGTGCAATCTGTACCAATACGGTTTTCAATTATACTGCTGTTAGTAATAATCCGAATGCTAGTTTTAGTTGGACCAGAAACCCGGTTACAAATATTTCTAACCCGCTTGCTCAAAGTACAGATACTACGGGTTCGGTTTCTGAAACGCTTGTCAATACAGGTTCTACGCCGGTTCACGTTTTGTATAATTATTATTTATCTGCAGATGGATGTACTACTGCACAGTTGGTGGATCTGGTTGTGAACCCAGATGCAAAAGCATCATTTACTTATACCAACTCTGGACTTTGTTTACCAGGTACCATCGATAACAGTATCATCAATGCAAGTGCTTCTGCCAATAGTGCTGTGTCTTGGTACGTGAATAACAACTTGGTTGGGAACAATCTCTTGTTTCCGGGATTTAATATTATTAATGCAACCGATACCGCTATTGTCAAATTTGTTGCAACCAACGCTTATGGCTGTAAAGACGATTCGATGAGTCATGCATTTTTTATTCTTGCAAAACCAGCGCCAAATTTTACTAAATCAACAGCACAAGGTTGCGGACCGCTTTCTGTAAATTTCAACAATACCACAACACCTGCTTCCAACAATTTATACCAATTCTTTTGGGACTTTGGCAATGGCGATACTTCGCATTTGCAGGATCCTCCAACCGTTATATTTAAAGCTGCGAGTAGTCATTTAGATACCACTTATTATATCAAACTCAAAGCCTATTCTCATTGCGATACGGTGATCAGCTTAATTGATTCTGTCATTGTGCATGCAACACCACTTGCAAAAATTCAGGTTGACACAACTGGTGTTTGTAAAATTGTGGCTTCACCTTATTTATTTAAAGCCAACAATAAATCTATTGGCAACGCAAGCATGTATTATTGGGATTATTCTGATAATAACATCGATAGTAGTGCTACTGCAGTTTCGGTCTCACATATTTTCACAACTGCTGTTACCAAAAATTATACGATCCAATTAAAAGCATTGAATGGTTGCGGAAGTAGTATTGACACGGTAAATCTTACCGTATATCCCAAAAATATTATTGGTAATTTATCCATGAATGCCCCTGGTTATATTGGTTGTGCGCCAGATACGATCCGATTTACAAACAATTCATCAGGTGCAGATATCTATCGAATTGGTTTTGGAGATGGCAGTATCGATTCGGTGTATATTTCTAATATTGGTGTAGAACAGATCAAACATTTTTACAAAACGCCCGGACTTTATTCCGTTACGCTCAAAGCTACCAACTCTTGTAATAGCACTGATACCACGCTTTCTATCTTGATCACACTGAATCAGAAACCTGTTGGTGATTTTACAACTTCGAAAGCAAGCTATTGTAAAAACGAAACCGTTACTATTCAAAATAATTCTCCTGCCGGATATTGGTATGAGTGGAGTTTTGGTGATGGAAATATTTCAACTGCATTTAATCCAACGCATAATTATGCCCTCTCGGGAGTTTACCAAATTACAATGGTCGTTAAATCGCAAAATTCTAACGGAAGTTTTTGTACCGATACTATTCGGCATAGTATTGTGGTAAATAATTTAGCGCCTACTAATTATGTTTCAAATGCGGCACCAAATAACTGTGCACCATTTGTATTCACTGCAACATCCAATCAGCCCGCAGGTAATACTGCAAACTGGATCTTCTCTGATGCAAACAGTATTGATACCCTTGCATCGGGCAATAATGTTTCACATGTGTTTTTAAAAGCGGGTGATTATAAGGTAACACTGATTGGCTTAAATGCTGCGGGTTGTATGGATACTGGAATAACTTTCGTCCATGTAATTCCAATCCCTGTTGCAGCATTTATTTCTTCTGATACGATCCATTGTTTAAATGCAGATACCATTCGATTCACCAATAAATCTACTTATGCAGCGCTTGATCCAGTTGTATATCGCTGGTATGTAAATGGTGTGCTTATGAGTTCTACCAAAGATTTCAAATATAATTTCTCAAATGGTGCTTCCGCAAAAGCGGCAACCAATTTTGATGTATTATTGGTTGCAACCAATAGCAATGGTTGTGCAGATACAGCTTATCAGAAAATTACGATCATGCCAAAATCGATTCCCGATTTCAGCATTTTACCATCGCAGGGTTGCGCGCAGATCAGTGTGAGCTTTACAAATAATAGTCAGTTCGCAAACATGTACAAATGGTATGTCAACGATAGTTTATTCTCTACCATGAACACCCCTTACCCGATTGTTTTATCAAAACCTAAAACAAATTATTTTATTAAGTTGGTGGCCGACCAAACTCTGGGTTGTGGTGCAGATTCTGTATTTAATACGGTTACTACTTACGATAAGCCAACGGTAGGATCAACCGATTTCAATATGGCGCTGGCTTGTACTGGAAATTTAACGGTGCAGTTCACAGATATTTCAAAGGCAACGCCTGGATCTATTAAGCAATGGTACTGGGATTTTGGTGACGGACAAACCAGTAATCTTGCCAATCCAGTTCATGGATATACGCAACCAGGCAATTATCAAATTACCCACTATGTGGTGGATGATAAAGGTTGTTTTTCAGATACCACCCATCAAACAGTGAAGAATTTTGGAAAGCCTACGGTGAAGTTTAAGCTGAATAATATTTGTTTACAAACTCCAACGGTACCTGTTTACACCACCTATGATTTTGGTTTTGGAAATACATCCATTAAAACTTATTTATGGGATTTCGGTGATGGCACCATTGATACCAGTGCACATCCCATGCATACTTATACAAAAGAAGGTCAGTATACCGTGCTTCTCACAACAGTTGCAGACAGCAGTTGTGTAAGCGATACTGCGAAGCAGACGATTCAGGTGTTCGGTAAACCAACGGCCGACTTTAAATTCATCAACAATTGTATCAACAATCAAGTGAAGTTTTCAGATGCTAGTTCACCTGGGTTCGGGCAAAGCTCGATCACTTCCTATCGTTGGGATTTTGGTGATGGTACACCAGTAAGTTTTATCAGCAACCCAACACATAGTTATCATGTGGTAAGTTCATTTGCCGTGAATTTGAGTGTGAGTAGCAGTATTTGTCCGGCTTTAACAGATTCTAAAACACGAATTTTAAATATTGTAGAACCAAGAGCGGGCAGGGCTTATCCACCAAAAGTTACGAGCTATGGTATTCCAACACTTTTAGAATTAACTGAGAAGGAAGCAGCTTCTGTGCAACAGGGTGGTTCTGCCATGTCATATTTATGGACACCAACTACTGCGTTGAACAATAACAAAGTGCAAAATCCTGTTGCGGTATATAGTAAAAATGATGGATCGAAAGTTAACTATACCATTGCTATAACTGATACCAGTGGTTGTGTGATCAATGATTCCCAGGAGGTTTGGATCTTTACAGAACCCAACATTTTTGCACCAACGGCATTCACTCCAAATCACGATGGGGTAAATGATCTGTTCATTCCAGTTTATGTAGAGATCCAACGAATTCAGTACCTAAGAATTTTTGATCGTTGGGGCAACTTGCTTTGGGAAACCTCCGACATGGGTAAGGGTTGGGACGGAACCATCAACGGCAAACAAATGCCGATGGATACTTACGTGTACATGGTTGTAGGAATTGATGTGAATGGAAAAACCGTTTCCCGTAAAGGAGACCTTACACTAATTAGGGACTAAATTTTTCACTCGAAATTTTTTTAGTGAAGCGTGAAGAGATAAGAGTGAAGAGTGGTGAGTAAGTTGGAATGTTAATGAACGGGTTTTAAAACTCTTCACTAATATTTTAATCACCACTCTTCATTCTTCACTCTTATCTCTTCACTACTTAATCGAATAAGTAAATTAAAACTCGCAATTCTTCGGTGTCCTCGCAAACGCAATCACGTCGCGGATATTCGTCATGCCGGTAACAAATTGTACCATGCGTTCGAAGCCTAGACCGAAACCTGCGTGTGGTACAGATCCGAAGCGACGGGTATCTAAATACCAGCTCATTTCTTCTGCAGGAATATGCATCGCAGCCATGCGACTTTCTAAAACTTCTAATCGTTCTTCTCTTTGTGATCCACCTACAATTTCTCCAATACCTGGCGCTAAAATATCCATAGCTGCAACCGTTTCTTTTCCTGGTTCGCAACCATCGTTCATGCGCATGTAGAATGCTTTGATCGCTGCAGGATATCCTGTTACGATCACCGGTTTTTTGAAATGTTTTTCTACTAAATATCTTTCGTGCTCACTCTGCATATCAATTCCCCAACTCACATCATATTTAAATTTCTTCTTTTTATAATGTGGAGAATCTAATAAAATTTGAATGGCTTCTGTATAAGTAATTCTTTCGAATTGATTATCTACCACAAATTTTAATTTGTCGATCAATCCTAACTCTGCTCTTTCGTTTTGTGGTTTTTGTTTTTCCTCTTCAGCTAAACGTGCATCTAAAAATTCTAGGTCTTCCATATTGTGTTGCATCGCATAGCGAATCAAATATTGAATGAACTCTTCAGCCAAATTCATATTGTCTTCAATATCGTGAAACGCCATCTCTGGCTCAATCATCCAGAACTCTGCCAAGTGACGCGCAGTGTTTGAATTCTCTGCTCTGAAGGTTGGACCGAAAGTATAAATTTCACTAAATGCCATCGCACCTAGTTCTCCTTCTAATTGTCCGCTCACAGTGAGGTTTGTACTCTTTCCAAAAAAATCTTCTTTGAAATTTACAGAACCATCTTCATTGCGTGGAGCATTATCAAAAGGCAATGTTGTTACACGAAACATTTCGCCAGCACCTTCTGCATCACTGGATGTAATGATTGGTGTATGTAAATAAATAAATCCCTTTTCGTTAAAGAATTGATGCACTGCAAAAGCGAGTGAATGACGCAAACGAAACACCGATCCAAACGTATTGGTTCTAAAACGTAAATGTGCGATCTCTCTTAAAAATTCAAGGCTATGTTTCTTTGGTTGTAAAGGATATTTTTCTGCATCACTATCACCTAGAACTTCCAGTGATTTTGCTTTGATCTCCACTTTTTGTCCTTTACCCAATGAAGCGATCAGCTCGCCGGTAACTTTTAAAGAAGCACCGGTAGTAATTCTTTTCAATGTTGCATCATCCAACAAACCCAATGCTACTACTACTTGTATATTATTATTGGTACTACCATCGTTCAAGGCAATAAACTGGTTGTTGCGAAAACTACGCACCCATCCCATTACTATGATTTCTTGCTGTTCTGGCTCTGTACTCAAGAGCGCCTTGATCTTTGTTCTTTTGTTAAACATCGTTGTTTGATTCTAATTCTATATTATTAATGATTGATTGATTCTTACAATCACAATCATCGTTTCGGGGCAAAGATAACCAAACAAGCCGCAGCAACAGCCTTATAGCCAGCAACTTCGTTAAAAACCACAAAAAATTCGTTTTTTTAGAAAAACTGACTTAACATTGCAATGGAAACCGAACTGAACAAGGTCCATTTTCTCACTATTTGTCAGTTTATCCTCTTTCCGATCAAAAAATTTCAAACAACCGATCTGAGTTTTTAATTTCCTTAGACTGGATTTACTCATTGAAAAATAAACGCCCTTTTTCTCATTAATTGAATTTATGTACGACATTCTGCAATTGAACGACATGCTTTTGCCAGAGCTGCAAGACATCGCTGAGCAGCTAGCCATCCCCGGCACAAAAAAACTGGACAAGCAAGGACTCATCTACAAAATTTTGGATGGACAGGCCGTGCAAGCCAGCGCCACCAAAGACGAGCCAAAAAAGAAAGGTGCCCGCACCAGAAAACCTATTACCATCAAAACTTCTACTGCCAACGGCACTGAAGAAGCTGAAATAATGGAACCTTCTGAACCAGCGCCAGCAAAAACGCCTACTGAAGCACCAGCTGTTGCACAAGCAGCACCAGCCGAAAGAGCCGAAAGGTCACAACCCCGCGAACGCGAAAGAAGCGAACCGCGTGAAAGAAATGATGGACGTGCGCCTGTTGCAAAACGAGCTCCGCTTCCTCGCAAACCTAGAACAGAAACACCAGCGCCAAGTACCAACGAAGCTCAACCAGATAAAGATCTGTCGGCCGACGCAGCAGCAATTCTTGCCGCAGTTGGTTCTGACGATACCCAGGCCGGTGAAAACGAACCAGCTGCTAGCGCAGAACCTGCACCAGCACAACGTTACCCGCAACATCGCAAAGAGCCGGCTTTCAATATTGAATTTGAAGGAGTGATCTTGGGTGAGGGTGTATTGGAAATGATGCCTGATGGATATGGTTTCTTGCGTTCTTCTGATTATAACTATTTGTCTTCTCCGGATGATGTATATGTTTCTCCATCTCAGATCAAATTATTTGGACTGAAAACTGGAGACACCGTACACGGAGCTGTTCGCCCTCCAAAAGAAGGTGAAAAATATTTCGCTTTATTAAAAGTGGATACGATCAATGGTAAGAGACCCGATGAAGTGCGCGACCGCGTGCCTTTCGACTATCTGACTCCTTTGTTCCCTTTTGAAAAATTCAATCTCTATACTACGCCTTCTAATTATAGTACGCGGATCATGGACATTTTCACACCGATCGGAAAGGGTCAGCGTGGATTGATCGTTGCCCAACCAAAAGTGGGTAAGACCATGTTACTGAAAGAAGTGGCAAACGCGATTGCGGCAAATCACCCAGAAGTTTACCTGATGGTGGTTTTGATTGATGAGCGTCCGGAAGAGGTGACCGATATGGAACGTAGCGTTCGCGCTGAAGTCATCGCTTCTACATTTGATGAGCCCGCTGAGAAACACGTAAAGGTTTCTGCGATCGCTCTTCAAAAAGCAAAGCGTTTGGTTGAGTGTGGTCATGACGTAGTAATCTTATTAGATTCGATCACGCGTTTGGCTCGTGCACATAACACAGTTGCACCTTCATCTGGTAAAGTATTATCTGGTGGTGTGGAAGCTAACGCGATGCAAAAACCTAAGCAGTTCTTTGGTGCAGCTCGTAAAATTGAGCACGGTGGATCTTTAACTATTTTGGCAACCGCGCTGATTGAGACCGGTTCAAAAATGGATGAAGTGATCTTCGAAGAATTCAAGGGTACCGGTAATATGGAACTTTTGTTAGATCGCAGATTGGCAAACAAACGTATCTTCCCAGCGATCGACTTGGCCGGATCTTCTACTCGTAGAGATGACCTGTTGCTTGATAGAGAAGTGCTTCAGCGTATGAACATTCTGCGCCTTTTCATCAACGACATGAATACGGAAGAAGCCATGAATGAATTGCTGAAACGTATGCGTGGAACTAAGAGTAATGAAGAGTTTTTGGCTAGTATGAATAGATAATTTCTATTTATAAATAGTATTAAACTATTTAAATATATAAAAAAGACCCCCATTTTGGAGGTCTTTTTTCGTTTTAAGGCTCGTCTATTATTTTTCCAGAAGCCATGTATCGAACAGTTTCAGGATCCTTTTATACTCGTCGGTCCAGCTACTCGGCTCCACAAAGCCATGATCCTCAACGGGATATGCTGCCAGCTCCCAATTATCTTTGCCAAGTTCGATCAGCCTTTGACTCAATCGAACCGCATCCTGGAAGTTCACATTCAGGTCAACCATGCCATGACAGATCAATAAATGGTTTTTCAACCCTGCCGCAAAATTGATCGGTGAGGATTTTGCATAAGCGATACTATCGTTTACTGGCTCATTTAATATATTGGCCGTGTATCCGTGGTTGTAGTGAGCCCAATCGGTCACCGGGCGAAGTGCCGCTCCCGCTTTGAACACATCGGGTTGGGTGAAAAGCGCCATCAGGGTCATGAATCCTCCATAAGATCCGCCGTACATACCAATCCTGTTTTTGTCGATCCCCTTATTTTCTACCAGCCATTTTGCCGCATCCACTTCATCGTCCAGATCCTTTCCGCCCATGAAACGATAAATTCCCGTGCGCCAGTCTCTGCCATATCCGCTACTTGCTCGGTAGTCGATATCGATCACGGTATATCCCTTATCGGCCAATAAATTGTTGAACATCTGCTCACGGAAATAACTGCTCCATCCGTAGTGAACGTTTTGGAGGTACCCAGCTCCGTGCACAAAGATCACCGCGGCTTTGTTTTCGGTTCCGGGTTTTGGATCATAAATTCTGGTATAGATCTCCTGACCATCTCTTGCTTTGATGGTAAAAATTTTAGTGTCGCGCCAGCTATAAGCTTTGAACGCATCGCTCATTGCTTTGTTGGTTACCTGAACCGGTTGTTTTCCTGGAGCGTTTTCCTGGATAAATAATTCCCAAGGTTTATTAATATAGGAGTAACGATAGGCGATCCATTTTTCATCGGGCGATAGGCTCACTTCATATTGACCATCCATATTGGTGATCTTTTCTTTTTTACTGCCATCGGTTTTCATCCGATACCAGTTTTGTTTTCCGGGATGCACTTCGTTGGTCAGTAAATAAAAAAATTGTTTGTTCTTACTCAACACCAAATTCTGCACCTCATACTTTCCAGAGGTCAATGCTTTTTTGGTTTCAGTTTTGGTATCATATATATATAGGTGTGAGTAACCTGTTGCTTCACTTTGATAATAGAATTGTGTTTCGTTGATCCAACCAATGTTGGCACCAAATCCACTAACGCCTGGTCCGCCAACCCAAGCTTCATCGCGCTGACGATCGATCAAACTTAATTTTCCATTTTCAGGATTCACGCGCATGATCCATCTGTCTTTATTATCCTGTGAACGAATATCAACAATGGCTGCAGTGCCGGCATCGTTCCAAATCGGACCATTCATGCTAACTGGCCTTGGAGTGATTTTCCGATTCGCAAATTTTTGTGGATAGTCTTTTGCATAATCCGGAAGATCTGTAATACCAGGAATACTATCGGTTAAGATCTGATAAACAGTTTCTTTCTGTTTATCATAGATCCATGTTTCATATTTTCCTAAAGCGTTCCCAACTTTTGTGCGGCCCGGAAGATCTGTGGTGTAGCCGGTTTCAGCCATATAGTCTGGAACGATGGTGTTTTTTGATGGGGTAGGTGCGGTATATAATCTGTAGCTAATAAATCTTCCATCCGGGCTAATTTGTAAAGACTGCATTTGCTTTTCGCCAATACTAATTGTCTTGATGGTATCAATGTCTTTGTTAGTTTTTAAGAAAGCATCACGTGCTTCTTTTTTTTGTTTCCGCTCACGAAGAATTTGTGAGAGCGCTAAACTGTTTTGTTGCAACCATTGGTCTTGACCGCCAGCAGCAACTACTGGTCCGCGACCAGCTCCTGCAGCATCAGACCTTTGTCCGCCGCCACCGCCGCCGCCAAAATTTCTTCCCCCTCCACCAATTGGTGCAGCAGCCGGTACATCTCCACCAGATTTTATATTGGTGATCTGTACGGTAGTTCCGTTTTTAATATTCCAGCCATACAGGTTTTGATTCTTGTTGTATACCAGCCATTCGTTGTTGGCAGAAAATTTCGGGTTGCTTTCGAAGTCTTCCGTTTGTGTAACTCGAGTGGTATTATTTGATTTTAAATCAACTAAAAAAATATCGCCCCGATATACATACACTAATTGTGTGTTGCTATTATTATAGGTGCCATTGCTAATAGCCATGGTTTTTTGCGTTTCTATATAATTCGCTTTTGCCGGAGCAGATCCGCCAAGTGCAAATTGATACAAACTGTCTGAGATCTGCTGAGTGGGGTTCCAGCCAAAAAAGACGGATTTGCTATCCTGTGCCCAAAGCAGATTGGTAGGAGAAGTACCGATCCACTTGGGATCCTGCATTATTTTTTCTACTGTAAGCTGCGCACTACCAATGCCACAAAGCATTAAGGCGGCCACGAAAAACCTTATTTTCATGAGTTTAGTTTTGTATTCTAAAACTATTCAATGAAAATCAAATTAAATAAAGAATTTGATGAATGTTTATAGGGCTAAAAATAAGCGGTGAATAGGATTTTTAATAGTGAAATACTATTTTGAATTAGTATTTTTCAGATACGTTTTTGAAGCGATATTCGCAAAAACCCTTGTAGTTGGTTTATAAAAGGATCAAAATTATTGAATCAAGTGGTTGATATTCAATTGATTAATAGGTTTCTGGGCTTGCACTGGTGCTGCATTCCTGTTTGTAGTTATTTGTAGTAACCAGTCTTTTCAATTTCTTCTCTCACTGCGTCGCTTAATAGGTACCGAACCGATTGACCAGCTTTAATGCTATGTCGAATATTGGTAGCAGATATTTCTAGCAGGGGAGCGTCGAGAATCTGGGCTTTCGCGCCATAGAGATCGCTGATCTCAAAACCAGGGCGACGGTAAATAATAAAGGAATAGTTCTTTGCCAGCAGTTCAAAATTTTTCCAGCGGGGAAGGTTCTGAAAACTATCGCTTCCCATAATGATCGAAAACTGGTGTTGCGGATATTTTTCTTGAAGATAGGTAAGGGTGTCAATCGTATAAGAAGGCCTGGGTAACTTAAACTCTACATCAGACGCTTTCAGTTGTGCGTCTCCCTCAACAGCAAGTTGTACGAGGTGCAATCGATGGTATTCGTTCAATAAAACCGAAGAGGGTTTCAAAGGGTTTTGAGGAGAAACCACAAACCATACCTGCTGAATATCTGTATGATTAGCCACATGGCTACCAATGATCAAGTGTCCGATATGAATGGGATTATAAGAGCCAAAATAGAGTCCGATATTCATATAATTGTTTGTCTATCAGTTTATTATCTAGTTTATACCACTTCAACAAAAATACTATTCGCTTCGTTGACCCGCAGGCTCAGATGATAGCCCGCAACAGATATGCTGATAGGGTCACCCAGGGGTGCTTTTTGCTCAACTTTAATGATCTCTCCAGGTACACAGCCCATTTCCATCAGTTTTATAAATATGTCATCCTTCTCGAATGAAATAATTTCTGCCTTCTGACCAATCGCTAACTCTGACAATCTCTTCATCTAATCAATATATTTTACAAAGGTAATACGGAAGCTGTGCAAATAGTTACGATTTTTGTACTAACAGAATAATATGGAAACAATCTCTTTTAGAAACGCCGACAAGACCTTTTTATTCCCCAACAAAACGGGCTTAAAAAATTTTATAGAGCTGCTCGTCAAAAAAGAAAATAGGACGCTCTTAGAGCTGACCTATGTTTTTTGCTCTGATGAATACCTATTGGGCATCAATAAAGATTTTCTCCAACACGATTACTATACAGATATCATCACTTTCGATCTGTCTGAAAACCCAAAACAGACCATCGGAGAGATCTATGTAAGCCTAGATCGGATCAAAGACAACGCAAAAGAACTCCAAACCAGCATCAAAGAAGAAACCCTTAGAGTAATATTTCACGGCGCCCTGCACCTTTGTGGCTATAAAGACAAGGCAAAATCCGATATCGCCACTATGCGAAAGAAAGAGGAATACTATATTAAGTTATATAATGCGGGGGGGGTAAGTAGAGGAAAGTGAAGAGTGAAGAGTGAAGAACGAAGGGTGTGGGTTAGGGCGATAAACATACCCAAAATACCGAATTCGCTCTAACGTTCCACGTGAAACAATGATCACCCAGTCTTCACTCTTCGTTTTCCACATATTCGGTTCCACGTGAAACTATTTCATCGAAAACAAACTTGGTCCGTTCTTCCCTTTTCACTTTGTTGGTTCCACGTGAAACATTGCATATCTGTTCTTCACTCTTCACTGAACTGGTTCCATGTGAAACAACCCCCGTCCGTTCTTCACTCTTCACTCTTCACTCTTCACTTATTCTTATCTTTGCCCCCTAAATAAAAAGAATGTTTCCAGATTACGATGTGATTGTTGTGGGTGCGGGGCACGCGGGTTGTGAAGCGGCGGCAGCGGCGGCTAACCTGGGTAGTAAAGTGTTGTTGATTACGATGAATATGCAAACCATTGCTCAAATGAGCTGTAATCCAGCAATGGGTGGGATTGCAAAGGGGCAAATTGTACGCGAAATAGATGCAATCGGAGGATATAGTGGAATAGTTACAGACCTAAGTATGATCCAATTCAGGATGTTGAATAGGAGTAAGGGTCCGGCCATGTGGAGTCCGAGGGCTCAATCTGACCGTATGTTATTTGCTGCCAAGTGGCGCGAGATGCTGGAACAGACCCCAAACGTTGATTTTTACCAGGATATGGTTACATCAATCATTATCAAAAATGGCAAAGCGGCGGGTGTGGTAACTGGAATGGGTAATGAGATCAACTCAAAAGCCGTGGTAGTAACAAGTGGTACGTTCTTAAATGGGGTAATTCATATTGGTGAGAAAAGGTTTGGGGGTGGACGAGTAGCGGAAAAAGCGGCTACCGGCATAACCGAACAGTTGGTGGAATTGGGTTTTGAGGCAGACCGACTTAAAACAGGAACGCCACCTAGGGTGGATGGACGTAGTTTGGATTATAGTAAAATGGAAGAGCAGAAAGGGGATGAAGAAATTGTGGGCTTTTCCTATTTGCCGATAGAAAGGTTGAAACCAGAAAACCAACGCTCTTGTCATATAACCTATACCAACACAACGGTTCACGACATTTTAAAAACGGGCTTTGATAGGAGTCCGATGTATCAGGGAAGGATCGAGGGGGTTGGACCAAGATATTGCCCAAGCATCGAAGACAAGATCAATCGTTTTGCAGATCGTGATCGACACCAAATATTTGTAGAGCCAGAGGGTTTCAATACTGTTGAAATATATGTCAATGGGTTTTCTACTTCCTTGCCCGAAGAAGTTCAACACGAGGCATTGAGGATGATCCCAGGTTTTGAAAACTGTAGGATCTTCAGGCCGGGTTATGCAATTGAGTACGACTATTTTCCACCTACACAACTACAGTACTCCTTGGAAACCAAGATGTTGCCCAACCTTTTCTTTGCCGGACAAATCAATGGAACCACTGGTTATGAAGAAGCAGCCTGCCAGGGATTAATGGCAGGAATTAACGCACACCAAAATGCAAAACATCTTGAACCTTTTGTTTTAAAAAGAAGTGAAGCATATATCGGGGTGTTAATCGACGATTTAATTAGCAAAGGAACCGATGAGCCATATCGCATGTTTACCAGCAGGGCCGAATTCAGAACCCTGTTACGGCAGGATAATGCAGATCTGCGCTTAACGGAAATGTCGCACAAACTTGGTTTGGCTTCTGCAGAAAGAATGCAAATGGTGAATCAGAAAAACGAATCAGTATCAGAGATTAAAAACGTATTAAACAATTTTAATATAGATTCTGAAGCCATCAATCCTTTCTTAGAATCAATTGGGTCTTCCGTTATTTCTGAAAAACAAAGAGCCTCTAAAATTATTTTACGTCCGAATGTTTCATTGACCGATCTGATGAAAGCTGTTCCAAATTTAAAAGAAGCTTTCGGCGATGCTTCGGTTGATTCAATTGAACAAGCAGAAATTCAAATCAAATACGAAAGATACATTGAGAAAGAACTGGAGCTGGTTCATAAAATGAGTCAAATGGAAGATTTGATTATTCCAGAAAATTTTGATTACGATAAAGTTTCAGCTGTTTCAAAAGAAGCTTTGCAAAAATTCAAAAAAATAAAACCAAGAACTCTTGGTCAGGCTAGCAGAATCAGTGGCGTAAATCCTAGCGATGTACAAATTCTGATGGTATATATGGGACGCTAAATTGTACGCGATAGTTTGTTAACTTTAAAACAAACTAGCCGTCTTGAATAAATATCTCAAGTATGCATTTAAACTGTTGGGTGCATTAATTCTAATTATTATCATTGCCTTTATAGGAATTAGAATTTACGTTTCTTCTCACAAAGAAAAATTGATAGCAGAAGCCACTGAAAAGATCAGCGAAAAAATTGGCGGCA
>CAIYAG010000266.1 GCA_903924075.1 uncultured Bacteroidota bacterium
GATATGGAATACTGCAGGATTTTCTAATAAAGCTTTTTTGAATATCCCATTGTATTTGCTATTAGAAAGATCTTCCTGAAATAATATATTTGAAGGACTACGAAGATTATTGACGCGCAGATTTTGAAATTGCGCTTCCTGTCCTTTATCCACTGAAAAGCCCAAATCACAAAGCATTCCAAAGCTGATATAATCGTGACCCCTACCCAAGGGATTTAAATTCACAGAAGCCCCTTGTCTGGTGGATGCAAATAAAGGACTGCCTGCAGATTCTTTTGCTGGATCAACAAATTGAGACGGTTCATTGTCGATAACAACAAAGAGTTCACCATATTGATCCCGAATGCTGATATGATGTTTTGCATTTTTGTTGGTTTGATTAATCAGAGAGCCCTTGATCGCAAATGTTTTTATTGGGGTCCTAGCATTATCATTGGGGGCATATCCTACTCGATAAAAATGGAGCTTTGCCAATCCGGTATCAGTACCATTCACATCAGCAATATCTAGTTCCACCTTTAAATAGTTTTCATTCTTTGCACTGGCAATACCTAAAATATTTTTTGAACGATCCATTAACCTTGGATCATTGGCGCCAAGTATAATGCCTGCTCTTGAACTGCCCTTCGCAATCGTTAGATCGCAATTCAAAACAAATAAAGGCAAATATTTTGCATACAAAACCAGATCATCATTACTGCCTCCGATCCAAGTTGCACCTTCCCAGGCACTGATATCAGGATTCATTAATCCCGTTTCAAACCAGCTGGTTGCTTTTGAAGATTTACCTTTCAGATCCCATATTGTTATGTTAAGATCATATTTACTGCTCGCTTTTAGAGCAGTGCCTGCATAGATAATTCCAAGCGCATTACCTGAATTAACTTTTCCTGAATTCCATACAAGAACTCCTTGCGGATCCTTCACTTCAATTTGATAAGCTGATTGCCCCTGACCCCTTTGTGCATCAGAGGATTGTAATTGCCAGCTGAAACTAGGTGCTTTAACATCTATGCCAATCGGGTTCTTTGCAGACTCTACCTGAATATGATCAATGCGCAGTTGCCCATTTGTTGTGGTAACAAAAAACAAAGAAACAGCAAGTAAACAAAATGTAATTGCATACTTTTTAAAACGTGTGAATTGATGATTCATATGTCAATCGTTAATAAGCTTATTGGATCAGGAGGAATAATATTTTAAACCAATAATATCGGTTGGTGTATTTCTTTTATTCCAATGCTGATGCATTACTAATGCTGCACCCATAGCTGAAGCCTGGGGTATAGTAGCAGCATACACTTCTATATCATTATAATACTCCGCTAGCAAGTGCATGTAAATTGGGTTTTTACTAAAACCACCATCTACAAATATTTTCTGAACGGGCGATCCGTTTAAAACCAGATTGGTACTCTTAACTTGTTGTACAATAAGATCTGCAATCAGTTGGTGATAGGCTTCTTCATAAGTTCTAAAATTGGATAGGTTTCTATCTGCAAAACAAGATGCACCAATCATTGCAGAACCAAGTTCTTTTTTTGTAGACCTCAATTGCAATTTGAGGTGTTGTAATAAACTGGCTTCAAATTGCACCGTCTGATAATATTCATCTGGCTTACTGAAATGGATCGCCAGCCTTTTAATTTCCTGCTCGTGTTCGTACCCTGAAAATAAACGGGATGCTTTTACAGGTTTGTTTTTATAAGTGATATAACACAAACAATCTTGCTTCAATTCATTCTCCGTTAATTCAGTTTGATTAAACGGATTTAAACTGATACACCAAGTGCCTGTTGAAATCAAAATGAATGGCTGCGTAAATGAAATTAAATATGGTATCAAGGCGGCTGAGCTATCATGCATTCCCACTCCCACTGGAATTTCATCTTTAAAGTAACCACCCAATCGATCGCATGCAAAAATGGGTGCCAATCTTAGATCAAGTCCTTCATCCAAAACCCAATCGTGGTAATTATTTTTACTAAAATCCCATAGTTGTGTATGACAACCTATACTGGTATAATCGCTATACAAATTTCCTGTTAGCAGAAAACTCAGAAACTGTGGCAAGTGTAATGCCGTTTCAATGGTCTGGTATTTTGCGGGCAATTGATTTTTGATCCGGTACAATTGCATGCCTGAGTTGAGGTTACCCAAGATGGGAGAGGCTGTTTCTTTGGAAATTTTTTGCTCACCTCCGTGATCGATGTAAAATTTATGATGTAATTCAGTGGGAAATGGTTTCAAATAATTATAGAAGGGAGGAATCATTTTTCGCTTTCTATCTAGAAAAACAAAACTGGCTCCATAAGCTGAAAAATTGATTGCTTTTATTGAAAATTGTTTTGTTGCTAAAAGCTGTTCAAGTGCAACCAGAATCCAGTTGTTTAAGGCATCAATATTTTCGCAGGCAAATCCGTCTTCATCTGTTAATGCTACAAACTGATTAGCAGTTTCCCATACCAATCTATATTGTTCATCAAACAAAAACAGTTTTTTATTGGTCTTGCCAATATCAAAAATTGCTATAACAGATATGGCTTCCATTATAATCCTGTAGCTATTGATGACTTACCTCTTTTAGCAATAAGTTGCTCTCTGATTTTTTGTTCTCTAAAAAATCCGATAGGATCTAATGAACCACCCGATCTCATTCTCGCTTCTGCAACGATGGTGCGTACATCTGTTCTAAATGTATTTTGTAAAATTTCTTGGGCTACTACTACGTCATTTGATTCTTGTGCGGCATTTAGTTTTTGTCGATCTACTAATAATGCATGTGTATAAGATAACATGATGGCTTCCACAGATTGTAATAGATCCTCTATTGGATCTTTTACATTGTGACTTGCATCGATCATCCATCCCAGATCATTGGCATGGTTCATACCTCTTGCATCCATGCCCTCAACCAATTCATTGAAGATGAGAAATAGCTGATAAGGTTTCATCGCACCCACTGTTAAATCATCATCTCCATATTTGCTATCATTAAAATGAAATCCAGCTAGCTTTCCTTCCATCAACAAAAGCGCAACAATTTGTTCGATATTGGCATTGGGTAAATGGTGACCAAGATCAACCAATGTTTTAGCCTTTGGTCCGAGTTTATTAGCAAACAATAAAGACTGTCCCCAGTCTCCAACTGTCATGGAATAAAAATTAGGTTCAGCACATTTGTATTCGATAAATACTTTCCAGTCGGCAGGTAATGCTGCATAAATTTCTTCGAGGCTATCGAGTGTATTTTGAAAGGCTTTTCTAAAATTCAGCTGACCAGGAAAAGAACTACCATCACTCAACCATACAGTCAAAGCTTTTGAACCCAATTCAACTCCGTGTTTGATGACTTCAATATTGTGTTGAATGGCTTGTTTGCGAACAGATTTATTGGTGTGTTGTAAAGATCCAAATTTATAACTCAGTTCCTGACCTTTTTGATCCTGAAAAGTATTGGAGTTGACTGCATCGAATTTTAAATCGAAACTTGCTGCTAAACTTTTGATGGCTTGATAATTCTCCGGAATATCCCATGGAATATGTAATGAAATAGCTTCACTTGATTGATTCAATGCATGCAATAAACCAACGTCTTCCATTTTCTGTTCTAAAGATGCAGGTTCACCACCACCTGGAAATCTTCCAAATCTTGTTCCGCCTGTACCTAAGGCCCAGCTTGGGATTGCTACATTAAACTCCATTAAATGCTGGATGATATGATTTACATCTGGTATGTTTTCAGCTGCAAAATCAAACCTTCTCTTATGTGCACTTAATAGCGCTGAATTATGTTCTAGAATCTTAGACTTATCGACGCGCATAACAATCGTTTTATATCAAGTAAAATACTTCTTTTAAAGGTATACTAACTGGTGAATTATCAGGATTGGTTTCCATAATATCTCCCATAAATTTCCACCAATCTTGCATCACTGGAAAAGAAGGCAGTTCATCTATTTTAATCGGATTTTCTATTTTTAGAAACCCAAATAAGTTGCCTGTTTCTTGTTCCAAGAAAATTGAATATTCACTAATTCCCGAATCTTTCAGCAGCTCTTGTAAGCTGGGCCAGATCTCATCATGCCTTTTCTGGTATTCTGTTTCGAAACCTTTGATCAGCTTCATTTTAAATGCAACTCTTTGCAAACCTTTTTCCATAAAATTGATTTAACGCAAAAATCCTGCTGCTACGCCACCATCTACATTGATAGCATTCCCAGTTGATTTATTCAATAACCCTCCAACTAAAGCATAACATGCATTGGCAATATCTTCTGGTAGAATTGCTTCCCCTAATAAAGTTCTTTTTGCATAATATGCCGGCAACTCTTCCACAGTTATTCCATAAGCTTTCGCCCTTCCTTCGGCCCATCCACCTGCCCAGATATTGCTATCAGAAATTACTGCATCAGGATTAACGGTATTCACTCGAATTCTATCAGGCCCCAATTCTGCTGCAAGCAATCTGGTTAAGTGCGCCTGTGCCGCTTTTGCAGATCCATAACCCGCATTATTCGGCCCTGCCACCACTGCATTCTTTGAAACAATATTTACAATGTCTCCTCCAAGCCCTTGCTTGCGCATCAGTTCAACAGCTTTTTTGGAAACAACGAATTGAC
>CAIYAG010000267.1 GCA_903924075.1 uncultured Bacteroidota bacterium
AGAAAATCATTTGAAAAACAATTTATAATCGGTCCAGAATATACACTAAGATATAATAACCAAAAATCGAAAAATGTATTGATTCATTATTACAACACATTTATTGTTGATTTGTCTGGGAATATTGCTAGTTTATTCACGAAACGTTCTAAGGATAGTTCGAATACAAAATCAATTGCAGGTGTTCCTTTTGCACAATATGTTTTAGTGAATAATGATCTTAGAACTTATATGGGAAGAAGCAAAAACCTGCAATGGGTAAATCGCTTGTTTTTTGGATTCGGTTATACATATGGGAATAGTTCTAGTATGCCAATTGCGAAACAATTTTTTGTAGGAGGAAGTAATAGTATTCGTGCTTTTAGAAATGGAACATTGGGCCCGGGTACTTATTACGATACCAGTAGAACTACTCAAGCCACACAAGCGGGAGATATAAAAATCGAGTTCAATTCTGAACTTCGGTGGAAGCCTACTAAATACTTAGCTTTTGCAACTTTTGTAGATGCAGGCAATGTATGGCTACATCATGAAAATACTCAAAAACCTGGTAGCGCATTTTCAAGTAGCTGGTATAAGGAATTAGCAATTGGTGCGGGAATTGGATTTAGGTTTGATGCATCTATCATGGTGATAAGATTTGATATTGCAACGCCATTGAAAATCCCCTATTTGCCAGAAGGTCAAAGATGGGTTGCAAATAATATCCATTTGGGTGACCCCAATTGGAGAATGGATAACCTAGTTTTCAATATCGCAATAGGTTATCCCTTCTAAAATCTATTTAACAATTAATCCAATAAGACCAAATGCAAATAAAATGGAGTTTACAGATGCATCATCGATGCTTAAACTGATACTACTACCATTACTCAAGTATCCCATAAATGTTTGAAATCCGAAAGTTTGTCCAGCATGACCTTGATTATTCAGAATATCCATCACACCTAAACCATATTTGATTCCAGAACCCATATCTAGGAAATGCTCTGCTTGAACCATTTTTGCAGTTGAAGATGAAAATAGTTTTGAATCATGCCAGGCTCTGATAAAAGTATCCATATCATCTAGAGTGGAAATAAGTTCTCCAGCACTCCATGCCAAGGAAGCCGGCATTGTTGAAATAGCTCCTTTAAAGTGACCAGCAGTTCTGTTAGAAGGATAAGTTTTTGTTCCAAAATATGTGTGCTTCATTTTCAGTGGACTCAAAATGTGTGACTGTACATAAGTTGCATATTTCAATCCAGATACTTTTTCGATGATCAACCCAAGTAAAATATAGCCAGTGTTGCAATATTTAAAACCTTTGCCGGGCCTAAAACTTGGTCCACCTTGTTTTTTGGCCATTTCAATTAATTGTTGAGGAGTGAACCTTAAACTAGAATCCCCATGTATCGAAATTTCTTTTGCATCATCATTCTCTAAGAAATATTCTGGCAATCCACTAGAATGATTTAATAGTTGCAGTACAGTGATACTATCAATATAATCTATACCATCAATTACCATCAAATTTTTATACAATTTTGGATTCGGTAAAATACTTACCAATTTTGAAGTCAATTTCAGCTTGTTTTTTTCAACCAGTTGAAGGATGGCACTTGCAGTAAACATTTTTGTACAAGATCCTATGTCGGTAGTGTTGTTGAAAGTCTTTATTTCTTCCTGATTTCTTGGATTATACCCAGTATAAAATACCTGATTATCCTTCAAGTGCACTTTTACAGTTATAGCTGCCTTGTTTTCTGTTGAATAC
>CAIYAG010000268.1 GCA_903924075.1 uncultured Bacteroidota bacterium
CTCATTCTTTTCTGGAATATTTTAATTCCTGTTGCGCCTGCATTATTTGTTTTAGCAGTGGGTGTTTGGAGAAATGTTTGCCCATTGGCAACAACCAATTTACTTCCAAGACATTTTGGTTTTTCACAAAAGAAAAAACTAAGCGCCACACAATTGGGTAAACTAAATCTGATTGGTGTAGTTGCTTTGTTTGCGTTAGTACCATTAAGGCATGCCATATTTAATAATAATGGACCAGCAACAGGTTTGTTGATCATTGTAATGGCAATGATTGGTGTGGGTATGGGTTTTGTATACGAATGGAAAAGTGCTTGGTGCTCTGGACTTTGTCCTATTCATCCAGTTGAAAAACTATATGGTGGCAATGTAATTGGCTCTGTTCCAAATGCACATTGTTTAGAGTGTCAGAACTGTGTGATTCCTTGTCCGGATTCAACACCCAACATTACTCCTATCTCTTCTAAAAAAACAATCTATCACCAATTGGCTGGTTTAATGGTGATTGGGGGATTACCCGGTTTTATTTGGGGTTGGTTTCACGTACCCGACGAAACTACCATCACAAGTGTAACAACTTTCTTCTCAGTATATCAATTACCATTGATCGGATTTGTAGCAAGTTCAATCGTGTATATTATTGCATCAATGATGATCCCAGAAAAGTACGAACAAAAGTTGATCGGTGTTTTTGCAGCTGCTGGAGTTTCTTGTTATTATTGGTATCGTATTCCTGCATTGATCGGATATGGAAAATTTGCGGATGATGGTTTACTATATAATTTAACAAACGTAGTTCCGGCTTTTGTAATTCCAATCATTAATATTGCAACTACTGCATTCTTCTTTTACTTTTTGGTGATCCGTAAACAAAATAATCAAAGTTGGGTAGTAAGGCCTCCATTTGCTACAAAATAAACTTAAAGAAGCCTGTCTGGCAATTGTTTGCTTGCATCGGCACCCATTTTTTTCAATTCTTCTACTCGGCCAATAAGATTGCCCTTGCCGGTAGACAATTGTTTGAACGCATCATCGTAACTGATTTGTGCATCACTCAATTTTTTGCCTACTAATTCCAGGTTAGTTAGAAATCCATGAAACTTATCATAGAGCGCACCCGCTTTTTCTGCAATCTCAATGGCATTTCTATTCTGTTGTTCTACCTTCCATAGATCTGCAATGATCTTTAAGACTGCTAATAAATTAGTCGGACTAACCAACATGATTTTTTTGTCGTATGCATATTTCCAAAGCAAGGGATCTTTTTTAACGGCTTCTAAAAAAGCTGGTTCAATAGGTATGAACATTAATACATAATCTAGTGCTACCGCATATTTAGGATAATTCTTTTTACTCAGTCCGTCGATATGATTTCTGAGCGATCCTATATGACTCTTCAAAGCCTGTTCCTGTTTAACAATATCAGATTCAGAAACATATTGTTCCCATGCAACCAAAGAAACTTTCGAATCAATGATCACTTTTCTTTGATCTGGATAAGAGATAATTACATCAGGCTGTAACCCATGACCCAGATCATCCTTAATGATATTACCTGCTTGATCAC
>CAIYAG010000269.1 GCA_903924075.1 uncultured Bacteroidota bacterium
TGCATTAATGCCGCCTTGAATATCTGCATCCTGGTTATCACCGATCATAATGCTTTCTGCTACAACAGCTCCTGCTTTTTGTAGGGCGTATTCGAATATTTCTTTATTGGGTTTTAAGCTATTACTTGCTTCAGAAGTAACTACCTGATCAAAATAGTCAGTAAGATTGCTTTCTCTTAGTTTATTGTGTTGCACAGATTCAAATCCATTGGTAACAAGGTGCATTTTATATTGCTTGTTTTTTAAATAATCAAGGATCTCAACAGTATAGGGAAACAGTTTTTTCTTAGTTGGTAGTAGTTCTAAGAACTGCACAGACATTTTTCTTGCCAAGGGTTCATCGGCAATTTTGAATTCCAGTAATGCCAGCCACATACGTTTCCAACGCAGTTCTTCCTGTCTTATAAATCCTTTGGTATATCTGTCCCATAATCGATGATTATGAAAGCTATAATGCGTAAAAAATTGTTCAAAATCGGTTACTCCCCTGTTAATCAGCAAATTTGTCTGATAGAGGTCGGCCAGTGTTTCCTTTGAATTGGCTTCAAAATCCCATAAAGTATGATCAAGGTCGAAAAAAAGCTGACGATATTGCATGGCCACAAAATACGAACAAATACAATCGGAGGATTAGCAAAAATCCGCGAACTTTGCAAACTTAAAGCAATCGTATGAACATTATTATTACTGGAGCATCGAAAGGAATTGGAAAAGCAATAGCTCAAGCATTTGCACAACCGGGCAATCAATTATTCTTGTGTAGCAGGAATGAAAAGGAACTTATGACAACCGTTGAAGAATTACAAAAAGATCATCCAGATACTGTTTTTAATTATCGAGCAACCTATATGGGTAACAAAACCGATGTTATTCACTTTGCAGATTGGTGTTTAAAATTTGGGGTGCCAGACATTTTGATCAATAATGCCGGACAATTTATTCCTGGTAGTATCCACAATGAACCAGAAGGACATCTTGAGAAAATGCTCGAGATCAATTTATATAGTGCTTATATTCTTACACGTAGATTATTACCTGCAATGATCAAGCAAAAAAGCGGACATATTTTCAATGTTTGTTCCATTGCATCCTTAAATGCATATGCAAATGGAGGCGCTTATAGCATCAGTAAATTTGCTTTGCTAGGATTCAATAAAAATTTGCGCGAAGAAATGAAACCAAACGGGATCAAAGTAACAGCTGTAATTCCGGGTGCTACCATGAGTGCTAGTTGGAAAGGAGCTGATATAGATCCGAATAGAATCATGGAAGCTGATGATATTGCTACGATGGTGTATGCAGCATCTAAGTTGTCTCCCCAAGCAGTGGTAGAAGAAATTATTCTGCGCCCTCAATTAGGCGATCTATAATTCAGTTTCTATAGCCAATAAAATTTGCCAAGCGTCGCTCACTCTATTTTGATTGAGCAGCTCGGCTGCATACTTATGCAATTCCACTTCCATTTCAGTAGGGTTAATGGAAAAGTATTGAATAATATTTTTCAGCCTTTCGTTTTCAAATACAGGGTCAATTTCAGGAATAGTTTGTACGTTGGCTAATTGCGCTAATTGATTACCCGTTAAAATTTTACTATTCCGAATCCCGGTAGGAAGTTGATCAATACCAATTGCAATGGCAGTATTTGGTTTGTCGATTTGAAACATATTGCTTGCATCTACTTTGCAATACCAATCCCCGCCCATTCTTGCAACAAGTTGTAATTTCCGTTGATCTATTTTTCCGTCACTACTGATCATGGCATCATTCACATGCATACACATTACTTCTGCAATCACTAACTGTCCAGATCCACCAACCTCACCGAGGCTTTTTGTTTCAATAATCTTACATTCGATTTGAATTTTTGATTCCTTTACCATTGGTGGTTTTACAAGTGTTGCAGGTGTTTTTGTAAAGCCCGCTTTTATAAACTCGTCCACTTCTTTTGCATATTCACAACTCGACAAACTTGTTTGTTGCACCATTTCGTAGTCAACAATATTTATGACACATTCAGGCACTTCAAGTACATTGTTGAAAGTATCTTTTGTAGTATTATCACGCATTTTTCTGGTGCAAGAAAAAATGATGATTGCAGGATTGTAAGAGAAAAGATTAAAAAAACTAAAAGGAGATAAGTTTACGTTGCCATCCAAACTGATGGTACTAGCAAAACAAATTGGTCTCGGCGAAATTGCAGCTTGCAACCACTGCATTTTTTCTGGGGTGCTTAAGTTTTTAAAATCTATCAACATTGCAACTAGTTTTTCTTTTTGCTAAGAATTGAAAAATCGCTCTCTTCTTTTACAATGGAATTTGTTAGTATGCCTATGCCATCAATTTCCATTTCAATTGTATCCCCTTCTTTAAGCCATTGAGCAGAAGTGTTAGGGTCATTCAATTTTGAACTGATATTTTTTTCAAGAAAGCAACCTGTGCCAACAGTGCCACTTCCAATGATATCCCCTGGTTGCAAGTCTGCGCCATAAGAACAGCGTTCAATAATCTCAGCAAAAGTCCAGTTCATATCTGATAGGTTTCCACCACTCACTTGCTCTCCGTTAACTGCACACCTCATCTCAAGGTTCCAGTTTTTTCCGGTATGTCCAAATGGTGCAGGTACTTCAAATGGTTCTAATTCATCTAGTGTAACTAAACAGGGTCCGATCGCAGTTGCAAAGTCTTTTCCTTTTGTTGGCCCCAAATGCAATTGCATTTCTTCGAGTTGTAATTTTCTTGCACTAAAATCATTAAAGATCATCAAGCCGCCAATATAGTGATCTGCTTCTTCTGCGGGAATATTTCTGCCATGTTTACAAATTACGACGGCCGCTTCTAACTCAAAATCAAGTTCCTCTAAATGGTCAGGCATACATTTGATTGCTCCGGGACCTTGAATAGAATGATGATTACTAAAATAGAAAACAGGAAATTGATCATAAGCAGCGGGCAATGAAACCTGTGGATTTTTTTTGGTTGCTTCAGCATGTGCACGAAATGCAAAAGCATCTCTGCAAGATGTAGGAAATGGAACTGGTGCTAATAAATCTAAGTCTTCCATTGGAATACCTCTATCGGCATTGATACGCCCTGATTTGATCGCTGCATCCACTTGTTGTGCAATAGGATACATATCGTCCCAGTAGTGCAAAAACATATTCATACTATTGGGTAATTCAGGATGTAAGAGGTCGCAGTCGAATATTAGTCCATCTACTAAAAAAGCCAATTGATCGTGTCCATCGGTGAGATAAGAAACCAGTTTCATGTACTTTCAAATTATATTGCGAAAATATGCTAAAAAGTGCAGTGCCGTTCTCTTGCTTTTATTCAAAAAGATTATTAACTTTCTGTTCAAAGCTGGCATATCCCACTATCCCTGGCAAAATATTCAGATCCTGTTCATGGCAAATAACTTGTAAGTCCGTTTTATGGATAGAGAAGATATCTACATTATAAGCAGAAATAGTAATTGGTCGGCCAAAAATGTTGACGCAGCTTTAAAACAACATGTCTATAAAGATGCCAATGCTTGGAAAAAAATGCTCCATTTGTTTTTTTTGGTTCTTGCCATTGGATTTACTACAGCGGGCATCATTTTCTTCTTTACCTATAATTGGAACGGCTTAAATAAGTTCGTAAAAATTGGATTAATAGAGCTCATCCTTTTAACTACAGTTTTCATTGCGTTGTTTTCAAAGATGCGTTTATTGATCAAGCATATTCTATTAACAGCTGCTTCAATATTAGTGGCTGCATTATTTGCAGTATACGGGCAGATTTATCAAAGTGGCGCAACATTGTATGATTTTTTTCTTGGATGGACGCTATTTGTAACTATCTGGGTGATCGTTACAAACTTTGCTTTTTTGTGGGTCTTGTTCCTGTATTTGGTGAATGCCACTTTTACTTTTTATGTGCAATTAGAGACTAGCCGTTTATCCGAAAAACAGGCATACCTAGCTGTATTGATCATGAATGGTTTATGGCTTTTGCTGTTTCTATTGCTCTCCAAAAAATATGCCTATTTTAAATTAGTGAACTGGTTGAAAAACCTTGTTTTTATATTCATTGTTAGTGTTGCAACTTTGGCAGTTTGGGAGGGCCTTGTAGAGAAATACGAAACTTTATTAATTGTATTGATCGCCTGTACTTTGGTGATTTACCTATTGGGTTTAAAGTATGCCTTCACGCATAAAAATCTTATTTTTCTTGGAATTATTCCATTCAGTTTTATTATCATTCTTTCTGCTGTTTTTATAAAAGTATTACCTAATGAATGGGTATTCTTGATCAATGGTGTTTTTATCACAGTGAGTGTAGGCTATCTGATCAAATATTTGCTA
The DNA here is from genome assembly GCA_903924075.1 of uncultured Bacteroidota bacterium. Lineage (GTDB taxonomy): Bacteria > Bacteroidota > Bacteroidia > Chitinophagales > Chitinophagaceae > Sediminibacterium. The sequence continues at coordinate 4,347 of CAIYAG010000269.1, forward strand.
ATCATTCAAAAATCAGAAAAATGGCAAAGTTAGATCATCTCAAAACAGTAATAGAAGAGCTACAGCAATCAGAAGGAGAAGGCTTTGTTTTGAATCAGATGAACCTTTCTGAAGAAATCATGAAATATGAAAAAGAAAATGTAAGCTTGTTTATCAAAGTGATCACCATTCTCGGAGGTCTTTTGGGAAGCACGTTTCTGGTTGCCTCTATAAGTATTTTATTTAGGTTAAATAGCAAGCCAACTTTGATACTTGGCTTTGCAATTTTTCTAATAGTAATTTCTGTTTTGGCAAGTAGGTTTAATAAGACATTGATTTTTGACACAAGTTTCGTATCCATACTTTTATGGGGTTCTTTTTTGGTTTCAATAAGTTTATCTCAATTAAAAGTTGATGAACAATTCATTTGCGTTTCCTACCTTTTAATTGGCGTATTTACGATAGTGGCATCAAAAAATAGTTATCAATCATTGATAGCTTTATTGATGATCGCTGGAAGTTTATTTTGGTTGATACATGTTTCAAAATATGTATGGCTTTTTCATGGCTATATCATTGTTGTTGTGATTGCTTTAGTTCAAATTTTTCAAAATGAAGCAATGATCATTACTTCAAAAAGTGTTTTAAAAAAAATATATGCCCCATTAAAAATCGGACTTATTATCATTCTCCTATTTAGCTTAGGGGTAATGAGTGATAAGTCGGTAATGCATTTTGATGTAAAATATCCCTGGATTTCCTCTATTGTACTACTAGTTGCTGTTATATTATTTAGTAGAAGCCTAATGAATAAATTAGATATAGTTGAAAACAATAACAAGGCATTGGTTTATCTTATTGGGTTAATTGTTTTAGGCCTGACCTCAGTATCGCCTGGAATTGTTGGGTCAATTCTAGTATTGCTGCTTTGTTTTTATGTGAATTATAAAACAGGATATGTTATTGGAGGCCTCAGCCTTATTTATTTTATAATCATGTTTTATTATGAGCTTGATTATAGCCTTTTAATAAAATCCGAATTGTTGTTGGCTGCTGGTGCACTTTTTGGAGGCATCTATTTTTTAAGTGCTAGAAAAATGGTGACAGATGAAAAAAATTAAAGTAATCCTTATTTTACTAAACCTCATTGCTTTACTGGCATTTGTTAATTATTCTGCCATCCAAAAGGAAAAAATCCTACAAGATGGTACATTGATTTATTTGGAGCTGATCGAGAATAATGCAAAGTCGCCTTTGATACAAGGCGACATGGTTGCTTTAAAATACAAGATCGTACAAGGTTTGATTTTTGATACTCTTTACAAGCGGGGCTTTGTTGTTGTAAAGCTCGATTCTAATTCAATCGCTGAACGAGTTAGGTTTCAACCGAAATCTGTTCCAATAAACGAGCAGGAGTACTTAATAGAATATAGTAAAGGCTTTTTTTCTTTGAACATTGGCGCTGAGAATTATTTCATTCAACAAGGCGACGCCAAAAAATATGCACTTGCTAAATATGGGGCAGTAAAAGTGGACGCCAGTGGAAACAGTCTATTAATGGGATTATATGATGAACACTTGAAGAGAATAGAATAATTGCCTATCTTTTACTTGCAATTATTGCTGTTTATGAAGACAAGAATTTGTTTTATTTTTTCACTAATTATTTCTTTTCAAATCCTTTTAGCTCAAAGTTCAGCAACTAGTTGGATTCGAGTAAATTTATTGGGCTACCCAACCAGATTTATTAAAGTAGCTGTTTGGTGTAGTAAGGATAAAGTTGCACTGCAAGAATTTGAATTAGTAGATGCTTCGAATAAAACAGTGGTATTTAAAAACTCTGCTGGCGATAACTATGGTGCGTATGGCCCATTTGCAACTACTTACCGATTAAATTTTTCGGGCTTTCAAAAACCAGGTAAGTATTTTCTAAGAACTGGTAAAACGGAATCCCCTGTTTTTATTATCAATGATACCGTTTATAAATCCACTGCCGACTTTTGTCTGCGCTATATGCGTCAACAAAGAAGTGGCTTCAATCCTTTTTTAAAAGATAGCTGCCATACCCACGATGGTTATACCGTTTATGCGCCAGTGCCAGATGGTACTCATATTGATGTGAGTGGTGGATGGCATGACGCGAGTGATTATTTACAATATTCAGCCACTTCTGCAAATGCAACCTATCATTTATTAGCAGCTTATCGTGATTTTCCGAATGTGTTTGGCGATACGAAGCAGGCTAATGGATTAGAAGGTAAAAACGGAATTCCTGATGTAGTGGATGAAGCAAAATGGGGATTGGATTGGTTACTCAAAATGCATCCTAAAGATGATTGGTTATTTAATCAATTAGGCGATGATCGCGACCATCGAGGTATGCGAATACCTAAAGAAGATAGTTTTTATAATAAGGGATTTGAGCGCCCCGTCTATTTCTGCACTGGTGCACCACAAGGATTATTCAAATACAAGAACAGGGCAAATGGGGTTGCATCCACAGCAGGGAAATTTGCTAGTAGTTTTGCACTAGGTTATCAAGTGCTCAAAAAATGGGATCCTGCTTATGCGAAAAAATTGTACAAGAAAAGTTTTACAGCTTATCAGTTAGGTTTAAAAAAACCCGGGGTTGCTCAAACTGCTCCAGGTGGCGCACCTTATTTTTATGAAGAAGACGATTGGAAAGATGATATGGCGTTGGCCGAAACGCAGTTGTATCAAATCACGAAAGACAAATCTTATTTGTCGAACACGTTCAAACTATTAAGCAAAACACAAGATTCTACTTGGATGGGTAATGATACGATGCGCCATTATCAATGGTATCCATTTATTCGTTTAGGTGTAAATGAATTGGCTAAGTATTATCAACATTCGGTAATGGCAACTGAAACGATGCTCTACTATGAAAATGATATTTTTAATGTGTGGAGTAAGGCCGAGCACAATGCTTTTTTCAGAGGTGTACCCTTTAACTGGTGTAGTAATAATCTAACAACATCTTTTGCCATTGAATGTTATTGGTATCGCAAACATGGAAATTTATTCAATTTTCAAGAATTGGAGCAGTCGAATTTCGATTGGCTATTTGGATGTAATCCCTGGGGTACAAGTATGGTATATGGTTTACCGGCTAGTGGTGATACGCCTAAAGATCCGCATTCTGCATTTACACATCTTAAAAATTATCCTATTGATGGGGGATTGGTGGATGGTCCTGTTTATACTTCTATTTATAAAAACCTGATTGGGATCCGCTTGGTACATGAAGACAGTTATGCAGATTTTCAAAGTGATCTGGCCGTGTATCATGATGATTACGGCGATTACAGCACTAACGAACCAACGATGGATGGAACGGCCTCATTGATTTATTTGTTGGCAGCAAAAGCAGCTGAATCAAATCAAGCAATCAAATACAGTGTAGTAAATCCCCTGTATCAACCAAAGCCAAAAACATTGGTTAAATCACATGGGGCAATTGTTAGATCTGACTCAACCTTAAAGGAATTAGCCATCGTATTTACTGCAGATGAATTCGGAGAAGGCTTGCCAACGATCATCAAAACTTTAAATAAAAATAATGTTTGGGCATCCTTCTTTTTTACAGGAAGATTTTATCGGAATCCGATTTTTCAAAACGAAATTGAGCAATTGGCAAAAAGCAACAATTATCTTGGTCCGCATTCTGATCAGCATTTGTTGTATGCAGATTGGAACAAGCGCGATAGTACACTCATTACCAGGGCAAGATTTCAATTCGATTTTAATCAGAACCTTGCGGCTATGCCTAAAGACAGATGGGCCAGTTCTAATACACAATATTTTATTCCCCCTTATGAGTGGTGGAATGATGATATTGTTCGCTGGTGCAATGAAAAAGGAATTACGCTATTCAACTTTACTCCAGGAATAGGAACGAATGCGGATTATACCTGGCCGGAAATGGGGAATGCCTATAAGTCGAGTGAATTACTCATGAGCAATTTGAAAAAATTCGAAGCTACAAATCCTAATCATTTGAATGGTGCGATCATATTAATTCATGCAGGAACCGATCCGAGAAGAAAAGATAAGTTGTATGATCATCTGGATGAGCTAATTTCCTTTTTAAAAGAAAAAGGCTATCGGTTAAAAGATATACCTAGTTTTTTAAATTAGGTCTACCACCTGTCTTCCTCAGGAATATCCTCTTCCTTTTGTTTGAATTGTTCGCGCGATTTTCTTTTTTGTTCTTGGCGTTCTAAAATTAGTAAGGCGATCAATTTGCCGGCATCTTCATTGGGGTGTTCGGCCAGTAATTGCTTTAATTTATTTTCAGATACATCCACTGCATACAATAAGTAAACGAGTTTAGAAAAGTCTTTTGCGATGAGTTCATTGAGAGTAGCCACCAGTTCATCGAATGATAATTTTTCTAAAGAAATGAGATCGAAATGATTTTTCATGTTATCTGTATTTTTCCATTACTCCCAAACCAAATAAAGCATAATCATATTTTACAGGATCCGCTGCATCCAAGGTACGCAAGTATTGGGTGAGATCAATTGCGGCAGTCCAGTCTGCTTGTTTACGATCTAGTAATTTAAATCTTTTAGCAACCCTTGCAACGTGCACATCAATCGGACAGATGAGTTCTGAAGGTGTGATTTTTTTCCAAATGCCAAAATCAACTCCATTCTTGTCTTGTCGAACCATCCAGCGCAAGTACATGTTCAAACGCTTGCAACCAGAATTTTTATCAGGCGTAGCGATATGTTTCCTCGTTCTATTGGGTGCATCTTCGAGTGAGAAAAAATAATGATGAAAATAAATGAGTCCTTGTTCCACTCGATTCTTTTCTGATGCCTTTAAAATTTCTGGTGGGAAAAAGGCTGACTCAAGACTTTTGTTATTTGAATAGTGATGTTTTAGAAACTCGATACTATATAAAAGATCGGTTGCGTTAAAAGTTCGGTGTTTGAATGCCAGCAATTTTTTTAAATCTTCATCGGAATGGTTCAAACAAAAATCATGAGGCGCCATTTGCATCAATTGCATTAATTCCTTCGCCTTATTGATGATGGTGGTTCTATTGCCCCATGCGAAAATGGCAGCAAAAAAACCGGCTATTTCAATATCCTGTTTTTTGGAAAATAAATGAGGGATGCAAACAGGGTCTGCATCTATAAAACTGGGTTGGTTATATCGATCCACTTTTTCATCAAAAAACGCCTTTAATTTCTGCTGGTTATCTAAAGGCATAAAGCAAGGTTTTTCATTGATTAATTGTGAAAATTAACCTTTCTGAATTAAATCGAAACATTCTTAATTAACTTTATCACTCATTGCTATATTTTATTCATCAATCACATGCTATATGAGAAAACAGATTTTCGCTGCTGCAGTTTTGCTTCTGTCGGCTTCTTTTTTGCAGGCCCAGATAAAAGCACCAGCAACCATTCCTACTTATAAAAATGCTAAAGCTTCCATTACTGAGCGGATCAATGATCTTTTAAAGAGAATGACGGTAGAAGAAAAAGCCGGTCAGCTGAATCAAGTAAATGGAGGTGTATTTACCGGACCAGCAGCAAACGATCCTGGTCAGAAAGCAAAAATGCAAATGACCCGTGAAGGTAAAGTGGGATCTTTTTTAAATGTCATTGGCGTGAAAGAAACCAAGAATGCTCAAAAAGTGGCTGTAGAAGAAAGTCGCTTAGGTATCCCTTTACTTTTCGGATTTGATGTGATTCATGGCTATAGAACCATTTTCCCTATTCCTCTTGCAGAAGCCTGCAGTTGGGATTTAGTGGGCATCGAAAAAAATGCTTCTATCCATGCCAAGGAAGCTGCCTCAGCCGGTGTTCATTGGACCTTTGCACCCATGTGTGATATCAGCAATGATCCACGTTGGGGTAGGGTAATGGAAGGTGCGGGAGAAGATCCTTATTTGGGTGGAATGATATCTGCAGCAAGAGTAAAGGGTTTGCAGGGAGATCTGAGTGATGCGAATCATATCATGTCGACCGTTAAGCACTATGCAGTTTATGGCGCAGTTGAAGCGGGAAGAGAATATAATAATGTGGATGTTTCAAGAGTGGCTCTTTGGAACAAATATTTACCTCCTTATAAAGCAGCAGTTGGTGCAGGTGCAGCAACTGTGATGAATTCATTTAATGTATTTGATGGTGTTCCTGCAAGTGGGAACAAATATTTAGTCACTGATGTGCTTGAAAAGAAATGGGGTTTTAAAGGATTTGTGGTGAGCGATTGGGCCAGTTTTGGAGAAATGGTAACACATGGTTATGCTGCTGACGCAAAAGATGCAGCATTGAAAGCATTTCAAGCAGGAAGCCATATGGATATGGAAGCAAATGTTACCGGAAAATATCTACCAGAATTATTGAAGGAAGGTAAGATTACCATGAAGCAATTAGATGAAGCAGTAGCAAGGGTTTTATATTTTAAATTCAAGTTGGGTTTATTTGATGATCCTTATAAATTTTCAAACGAAGCCAGAGAATCAGCTACATTGTTTAGCGAAGCCAATCGTGCAGTGGCATTAGAAGCAGCAAAGCGTTCTATTATTTTATTGAAAAATAACCATGATGTATTGCCATTAAATGCATCATCAGGTAGAAAGATCGCTTTGATCGGTCATTATGCAAATAGCAAAGAAGACATGTTCGATTTCTGGATCGCCAATGGAACTGCGAATGATGCAATAACAGTGTATGATGGTATGCAGAAAAGATTCGGCGCCGCTAATGTTTCATTTAGCAAAGGCTATAATGATGATGCAACCACAAACGAGACATTGATCAAAGAAGCTGTTGCAGCCGCAGATAATGCAGATGTTGTTGTGGTAAATATTGGTTTATCTGGTAAGATGGCTGGAGAAGATAGAGCGCTTGGTAATATTAATATTTCTGATGGACAGGTTGCTTTATTAAAAGCCTTGCAAAAAAATGGCCGCCCAGTTATTGCACTAGTGAATAGTGGTAGACCGATGGTGTTAACGCAAATTCAAAATTACACAACTGCCATTTTACAAACATGGATCTTGGGTACTGAAACTGGAGATGCCGTTGCTGCGGTATTAGCAGGTGATTATAATCCATCAGCAAAAACAGTAATGAGTTTTCCATATGCATTGGGTCAGATTCCTATTTATTATAACCATTTTAATACAGGTCGCCCAATCCCCGATACAGGTGATCAAGGCTGGAAATCTCGTTACAGAGATCAACCCAATGATCCGTTGTATCCATTTGGATATGGATTGAGTTATACTAATTTCACCTATAGTGGCATGTTGATCAACAAAACTGCTATTCAAAAAACCGAACCATTGCAAGTGAGTATCACCGTAAAAAACACTGGTAAATTTGATGGAGAGGAAGTGGTACAATTATACATCAGAGATATCACCGCATCAATTGTTCGCCCGGTTAAAGAATTAAAAGCCTTCCAGAAAATCTTCTTAAAAGCAGGCGAGAGCAAAGAAGTGAAATTCACACTAACTGCTAAAGACCTAAGCTTCTATGACGCAGAAGGAAATAGTATCATTGAAGCGGGAGCGTTTAAAGTAATGATTGGGGGGAACTCGAAAGATGTGACGGAGAAAGATTTTGAAGTAAGGAATTAGTGAAGAGATAAGAGTGAAGAGTGAAGAACGGATAATCAATCGGCTCGAAATTATTTTTCTTAAACCCTAGGCATGCCTAGGGTTTTTCTTTTGAATGAAATACATCTTTTTCTTTAAAACTCTTGGCATAGCCAAGAGTGAATCGTTTAGACAATGCCAGTCCGTTCTTCACTCTTCACTAAAATCATCCAATTGCCTGGTTAAGATCTTCTATAAGATCTTCAACGTCTTCAATCCCAACACTCAACCTAATCAAAGAGTCTGTTAACCCGTTCTTGATGCGTTCTTCTCTTGGAATGGATGCGTGTGTCATGGTTGCTGGATGATTGATCAGTGATTCAACTCCGCCCAAACTTTCAGCCAGAGAAAACACTTTGGTGCTACTTAAAACTCTTGTTGCATTTTCAACGCTATCATCTTTTAAAGTAAAACTCATCATGCCACCAAACCCGCGCATTTGTTTTTTGGCAATTGCGAAATTGTGATGGTCTTCAAAACCACACCAGTAAACCCTTTGCACTTTAGGATGATTGCGTAAGAAATGGGCGATCTTCTCACCGTTCTCACAATGACGTTGCATCCGAACGTGCAAAGTTTTTATACCTCTCAAAACTAAGAAGCAATCCATTGGGCCAGGTACTGCACCGCTCGACTTTTGAATAAAATAAAGTTGATCACGCAAGTCAGCATCATTCATCATCAAGCAACCTTGGATCAAATCGCTATGACCACCTAAATATTTGGTAGCTGAATGCATCACAATATCTGCCCCTAGTGTTAATGGATTTTGTAAATAAGGTGATGCAAAAGTATTGTCTACACAAAGTATTGCTTTTGCTTTTTTAGCAATTACTGCAACTGCTTCAATGTCGGTAATATTCATGAGTGGATTGGTTGGTGTTTCAATCCAGATCAATTTTGTTTTGGCTGTAATAACTGAGGCAATATTGTTTGCATCAGTTGTATCTACGTAAATAAATTTAATACCAAACTTGGCAAATATTTTTGTGAAAAGGCGATAGGTGCCGCCATACATATCATTCGCGGCAATTACTTCATCACCTGGTTCTAATAATTTAATTACAGCATCGGTTGCTGCAACACCACTGCTGAAAGCCAATCCGAACTTAGCCTGCTCAATTTGCGCATAAGCTTCTTCCAATGCTTTTCGGGTTGGATTCTGACTGCGTGCATATTCAAAACCTTTATTAACACCAGGAGCAGCTTGCACAAAAGTGGAGGTTTGATAAATAGGAGTCATGATCGCCCCAGTGGATGGATCCGGTTCAGCGCCTGCATGAATATACTTTGTTCCCAGTCTCAAATTATTTTCTTGACTACTCATTGTTATTTCTTTTTAGAAGTTTTTTCATCTACCAACAAAATTGGAAGACTGGTTTTGATATCATCCCAGAGGAAAATCAGGTTGGCGCCATTTTTCCCATCTTCAAAATACATCGTGAATGCTTCTGCAGGATCGGTGTTTTTTTCAACATCAATATCTGTTCTGATCAGATCCTTTTTACTATCGTAAGTGAAATTGCCCCAACAGAAATTGTCTTTATTAATGATGATCGTCCATTTATTTTCGGTTGGTAAACAGTAAACCGTATAACGACCTTTTGGCAATATTTTTCCTCCAATTTTTAAAGCTTGAAAGGTTTCAATTTCTGTGGCTTCATTAGCGCCTAGTCGCCACATTTCGTTATACTTGATAATTCCGCCAAAAATAGCACGGCCATTTTTAAGAGGCCTGCCATAAATAATTCTAGCAACTGGTTGGTCTTTTGCTTTGCCACTCATTTTAAGAATGGGATAATTTGCTGGCCAATAGCTCATATCCATCGGTGATTTATCTAACTCTGTTGGTTTGGGTTGTGCGAAACTCGATAGGGCTAAGAATAGGCAGATCGTTAAAATAAATGGCTTCATCGGTAGCAATAATTTATGGTAAGTATCAAACAAAGATAAGTGCCTATTGGTTCTGTAATCGCGCTAACTCGATTTGTGCAAATTTTTTAACATCCGGGAAAAAGGCTTCATATTGCGCTTTAAGAAAGGCATATTCCGATTCAAATATCTCAAAAGCTGGTTTGTGATCTGTGAGGTATTTAGTTCGTCTCACCAATCCGCCAAAACTCTTATCAATTGCACCCACATAGCGATAATGAAATAACCAGTTATGCGTACTCATATGTGGTATTTGAGCAGCAAATTTTTCAGGTAAATAGTGGATGTTTTCTTCTAAATGAGCGTACACTTTTTGAGTATAGGGTTGCCACTCTATTTCACTTAATTCATTGGTGTCTAGTGCAAGAAAATGATCATACACTACATCCATAAATGCTCCAGCGTATGTACCCACAGCTGATTTAAAAACCTGTTTGCCAATATGCGTAGCGGAATGTTGATCAGTAAATTGATCAATTGCACGATGTAATCTGATACCCTGTTGGATACCAATCGGATAATCGTATTGTTTTTTACCCTTTACATAATCACTGATCATATTGCCCACCAGGATCTCTGGTTGTTCAAAGGAAAGATATGCGTGGGCTAGTAAATTCATAGCACAATGATAGTGCAAAAGCCAGCTATTTTTTGATACCCTCATTTAAAATCCAGTTTGCAACCATAGAAGCTGCGTCTGGGGAGAAGGTTTCATCAATGGCTTCGTACGACTGGGCTTTGAATTTTGATGTTTGAAACAAGTGATTTAGTGAAGCAAGCTCTTTTACTTGATAATGCTTATTTCCAGCTTTCTTTAATGCAGCATCGATACCAGCCAAATTCTCGGTACTGGTAATTTGTATATCGTATGACCCATTCAATGCAAGTACTGGGATCTTGATTTTTTGAAGATTCTCTGCGGGTTGGTAATTTAAAAAATAGTTAAGCCAGTATAAACCATTTTGAAATTGTTTTGCAACTTTTAAAAAGCTCTCTTCAGGATTTGCATAAAGTATTTCATTCTCTTTACTGTCTGTCACATTTTTTTTCCAATCTGCATAATTGGCTTTCATTTGATTGGTAATGGTAGTAATATCAGTTGATGCAGCAAATGGTTCATTCAATTTATTGATGATAGTTGTAGCCAGCGCTTTGTCTGCATCACTAAGGTTGGGTTTGATGATATTTCTACCCATTTGAAAATTCCAGATATCTTGGCCAGCAATGCCAGGACCAGCTAATAAAACCAAAAAAGCAACCGCCTTATTTTTTGATGCCACCATTGGAGCGATCATGCCACCTTCGCTATGGCCTACTAATCCAATTTTGTTTTTATCAATATCCGTTCTGTTCAATAAATAGTTGATGCTATTATTTACATCTCCAGCAAAATCAACGGATGTAAGTTTAGTAGGATCTCCATTACCCAAATTACTTTTTCCAGCACCACGATCATCAACTCGTAAAACAGCAACGCCTTGTTTGGTTAGAAGGTCGGCCAAAACTGCATAGGTTTTATGTCCGAACATAGTACCGTCTCTGTCTTGAGTACCACTTCCTGAAATGATAATCACTGTAGGGAAGCTTGTTTGATTGCTTGGTTTGGTAAGTGTTGCGCCGTAGTGGACGGTTTTTTCCGCGTTATCATATTCCACTTCTTCTGCAATATATCCAAATGGCTCCTTAGGTGTTTGTGGACGAACTTTTCCCTCTGCTGCCTTCGGGATCTCATCGTCTTTCAATCTCTTCATGTCTAAAGGAAATGAGCCTGGTCCCTGACTAAATGTTCCTGTTAGTGCATCTTTACCATCCCAGCTAGCTCGGTAACCGCCTTTAATTAATTGTATTTCGCAAAGCAAACTATCTTTTATCAATTCTGTTTTGTTGACCATTAAGCCAAATGCTTTCTGATCGGGGCTATCGAATAATGCAGCATACCCTTTATCTGTTTTACTGATGCGAATAACGATACGCAATTTTACAGCTCCTGCTTTGAGCGTTCCCATCCATGCTCCAGTAATCTCCTGTGCATGCGTGTTAGAAAAAAATAAAACAGTGGCAATTAATATGGTTAGTTTTTTCATTCTTTTATTTTGGTTGTTGTTTTTTAAAGAAGAGATAGGAATAGGCAAATGGAACGATACAAATAATTGCAGTGATACTCATAAATGCAATGAAAGCATATTCTCCTGGTAAAAAAACAGTGATGATCGTCATAGTACTACCACCCACCATCCACATACTACCCGCTAATTTGTGGGTTTCTCTCCAGTTATCATCGTTCTCCAAAGCCCAGGGTGTTCTAAATCCTGCGAAATAATTGGGTTTGATATCTTGCATATATTTTCCCATAAAAGCAAAGAAAATACCAAGTGCAGGAAAGATCACTCTTGTGATATTATCCGATTTATTTGTTGCCGCGTAGGTGATTACAAAATTGATAAACGACATTAAGAGGGCAAGTGTTAAGCCTAATTTTTGGAAAAGTTCAGGTGATTGACCTGCAGTTTTTTTCGGATCAATTTTGGGTAAATTGGTAATTAGAAGGTAGCATCCAATAGAAAGCACTGTAAATAAGACTGTCAAAAAAATGAGTGTTGATTTATCGCTATAATCGTTAGGACGCCCATCCATATCAAAATGTGTGGGTACAATTTTGGGAAGTGTTGGATAAATGGCTGCTAAATATACAATTGGTATGATTGATATTATACCAACGATCCAAAGCATCATTGATTTATTGTTTTTCATCGTACAACTTTATTTATGGATAAAAAATCATGAATGGTTGAAAATTCGTAACCCTTAGATTTAAGGTCTGTAATGAATTGGGTTAGCCGATCTAATAAAGGTTGCCCACACAGTTTTCTAGTAAAAGCTGGCAAGCTTAAATTAGTGATATCAATAAATTCCCAAGGATGGAAGTACAAACAAACGTACCCGTCTTTTTCGAGTGTTTGAATAGTTAGTTGTTTGAAAAAGGAATAGGGAAAGTTTTTGAAACTCAACCAGAATAAGGGGATCCTTAGGTTTGGAGAAACAGATGCAGGTATTCTTTTCAGGCCCTGATCCATATACACAGTTCTTGGTAAATGAAGGTTATTGTATTTACCCGGCAACCAAGTTGGGTTGATTGATGAGTCATATTCATAGCCAGCTTTTATAACTTCCTGCATATCTACAACACGCATGCGGGGCATGCGTAGTCCGGTTACAGTTTGTTCGCTGATTTTTTCTAAAGCCAACTTCGATTCCAATAAATGTTCATTATTAAAATGCGAATGATAAAATGTGTGTGATGCAATTTCATGCTTTGCTGCATGAGATCGAATGCTCTCTGGAAAATGGTTCGCAAAATTTGCTGTGGTGAAAAGCGTAGTTGGGATTGCTTGCTGATCAATCATTTTCATAACGGCGTCGAGTCCGTCTTTACCCAATTGCAATTGCTGATCAATAGAAATATTGTATTGATAGTCGAGTGGCATATCAAACTCTTCCACATCAAAACTGATCAGTACTTGTGGTCTCATATTAAATTTGAATCTTTAACGATATAGTGTGGTCGCTGTTTGCTCTGCATAAAGAGTTTACCCAAGTAAATTCCGATGATGCCGAGGATCATCAATTGCAATCCACCAAAAAATGCAATGGTTGCGATCATGGACGCCCAACCTGAAACATAATGACCCGATACTAGGCTGATCACAATATAGGGGACATACAAAATGGAACAAATAGAGAAAAATAAACCAAGGTAAGCAGCTATATACAATGGTTTGGTACTAAAAGAAGTAATGCCCTGTAAAGCCAAACGCATCATTTTTTTAACCGTATACTTACTGATTCCAGAACCTCTGTTTGCAGCAGTATATTCAATACCAATTTGTTGAAATCCCATCCACTTGATCATGCCGCGCATAAAAATATCTGCTTCGGTAAATTGAGAAAAAATCTCCACCACTCTTTTGCTCATCAATCTAAAATCTGCGGTACCTGGTTCCAATTCAATTTCAGAAAGATTATTGATGACATCATAAAAAAGATTGGAGGTCAGTTTTTTCATTTTACTGATCTCTTTGTGATCGTTTCGGATGGTGTACACAATATCGTTTCCGTTTTCCCATTCCTTGATCAAACTAGGGATCAGTGCAGGTGGATGCTGTAAATCACCATCCATCATGATGGTTGCATCAGCTGTTGATCGATCCAAGCCGGCTTTTAATGCGTTTTGGTGACCAAAGCTTTTGGTTAGTGCCACATAAAAAATATTGTTTTCCTTTTGTGCACATTCTTTGATGTATTCTAAAGTCCCATCTGTACTGCTGTCTTCCACAAAAATGAGTGAATAATCGTAAGCTAATTGACTGAATACAGATTTAATCTCTTCCATTAGTAAAGGAAGATTACCACGTTCATTACAAACAGGTATAACGATAGAAATTGATTTTCTTACTTCAGATATCAGCATGCTCAAAACGCTTATTTGTAAAGCTAAAACTTATTTGCTTACTCGCCAATGTAATGAAGTTAGAAAACTAGGACTTAGCCGCTTTATATTGTTGAATAATGGCATTTATACCTTGGAACATGCTAGTGGAGGGAGACCAATGCAGTAATTCTTTGGCTTTTGAGATATCTGCGATGGTATTCATGATTTCTGCAGGTCTTTTTTCGCCACTACTTATCACTGGAAGTTGGGTACCGCAAATGGATTGAACCATTTGAATGAGTTCAGCTACCGAATAACTTTCTCCAGAACCTATATTAAATATTTCAAATTTTTCTATCTCTATACATCGCATGATCGCATCAATAAAGTCGTCTATATAGATGTAATCTCTTTTTGGTTCTAAATCTTTTACCTGCACTTTGTCTCCATTCAAAACCTGTAATATGATTTCGGGAATGAGAAAGTTATCAGATTGCCCATAGCCATATAAATTAAATGGCCGAATGATAACTGATCTCACATCAAAAGTATCAGCATAAAATCGGCAGTAATCTTCAGCGGTTTTTTTGGAAAGCGCATAAGGATTTGGGGTATAAATTTTTGCCGTTTCAGGGATAGGAAGTATTTCTGGATTGCCATAGAGATAGGAGCTAATAAATACCATTCTTGCTCCATGTTTTTTGCAATACTCTAATGCGAGTAATGTTCCCTGGGCATTTGTTTGCATGAATAGTGCGGGGTCTTTCCAACTATCAGGAACGAAAGTTTTTGCAGCCAAATGAATCAAGATCTCTGTTGCTGGAATGTTTTCCCAAGTCATTGCTTTTGTAATATCCCCAGCGATACTTTGCAATTCAATTACATCATGGTTTGCTTGTTTTAATGCCTTGCAAAGCATTTTACCTACAAAGCCATTTGCACCTGTAACGAGAATTTTAGACATAGAGAATTTTATCTTTCAACTGATCAAAACATTCAATTGCTTCAATATAATCATCGGGCCTACCAATGTCTAACCAAAGCCCAGTATAAGTATTAACAAATACAGATTTCTTTTTCTCTAATAGATCAAGCATCAATTGATCAAATCCATAAGGGCAATTATCTGGAATATAATTCAATACTTTTTTATTGAGCATATAGATTCCCATACTCACTTCAAAACTTTTAGTTGGTTTTTCTCTGAAGCCAGTGAGTATATTATTTTCAGTTTGCAAAACACCATAGTCGATCTTTTCTTCTCTCAAGTGAGAAGAGATACTGAATAAAGCATCATTATTCACATGGTTCTCAAAGAAATCTTTATAGGCAAGATCTGTAAGAATGTCTCCATTCATCACTAGAAAATTATCTGGTAGTTCTTTGATCAATTTGAGTGGCCCCATGGTACCCAAGGGTTGATCTTCTAAAGAATAATTAATGGAGATTCCCCATTTGCTACCATTACCAAAAAACGCAGCGATCAATTCGGCTTGATGGTTTACTGCTAGTGTGATATGCGTAAATCCTTGAATCACCAATTGTCGGATGATCACTTCCAGTATTGGATATTCGCCAATTGGCATTAACGGTTTAGGTAATACCACGGTATAGGGACGAAGTCTACTCCCTTTACCGCCAGCCAATATCACTGCATGTTTATTCATGATGCATTAAATATTATAAGTGTCTGTTTTATAGCGGGCTAAGTTTTCGGGAACTGTAAACCAGTCGATGGTTTTCTGTAACCCCTTTTTGAATCCTTCTAAACCGCCATATGCAGGCTCCCAATTCATGATTTTTTTTGCTTTTTCATAGCTAGCGAACAATCGTTCTACTTCACTCTTCTCGGGTCTTAACCGATCGCTGTCTAATTCAAAATGTATTTTCTTTCCCATCAATTCTGCGATCAGTTCAGCGGTATGCAAAACTGAAATTTCAAATCCGCTTCCAACATTTGTAACTGTACCGTTGATCGCATCACATTCCATTGCTTTGATGAATCCGTTGGCAGTATCTTCTACAAAGGAAAAATCACGAGTTGGCGTAAGTGCTCCTAGTTTGATGGTTTCTTTTCCAGAAGCTATTTGTGAAATGATGGTTGGGATCACTGCTCTTGCAGATTGCCGCGGACCATAAGTATTAAATGGTCTGAGTACTGCAACTGGTGTATTGAATGAGGTATAAAAAGACAATGCGATCTGATCTGCACCGATCTTACTGGCAGAGTAAGGAGATTGACCTTGCAAAGGATGTTCCTCTGTGATAGGCACAAAACGAGCGGTACCATATACTTCGCTAGTAGAAGTATGCACTACTTTTCGAATATCCAATTCTTTCGCAGCTTGTACAATATTCAATGTGCCTTTAATATTCGTATCAACATAAGTATCTGGAGAGTGATAGGAATAAGGGATGGCAATGAGTGCGGCCAAATGCAGAACGGTATCACATCCTTTCATAGCGGTTTTTACACCATAGGGATCTCTGACATCGCCCATAAAAACTTCGAATTTTCCTTTCACTGCAGGATCACAGTAATCGAGCCAACCCCAGGTATTAAAAGAATTATACAATGCAAAAGCGCGAACATCATAACCCTGTTTTACGAGCATCTCTGTTAGGTGCGAACCGATAAAACCGTCAGCTCCTGTCACTAATATTTTTCGTTTCATGTCTCTATTTATAGATGATGGCTCCTTACATGTTAAGTAATGCTAAAATCTCTCTTTAACAATTGGTAAATGATCACAAACCAAACGATACAGCAAGGTAAGGCTTTCAGAGAGTATCGAACGATTTGCTCCCGAATGTAATGGGGTACCAAATCTGTAGGTGAAAGAATGGTCAATAAAAAAGTAAGCACTAAAAGTACGATCGGGAAAAATGTTCTTGGGTGGGCTTGTATCACATACCAGATCGCTAAGCCCGTTACTGCAATAACATAGGTGGGCGATTCTGCTGATGAACTAAAGATCACTACGCCGATCAATGCCAATGCTAAGTAAGAAAGTCTAAAGTTAACCCAATGGTATTGTATGGTTCGCAGAAAGGGTAGCGCATATAAAATAGCTGCAGGAACAGTAAACAAGTAGTTGGGAAGATTTCCAATTTGAAAAATTCGGCGCACCATTCCCATGAATGAGATATCCTGCATTCCTACTGTATCTATAATGATATTAGTTGCATTTTTTTCGACAAGCGAGTGTGCCCAATCTTGATAAGATTGAATTACAAATGCCGGAGAAGAAAGCAACATAGGTAAACAGAAAAAGACAATACACCAACCTATAAAACTCAAGAAAAAACGTAATTTATTATCTGAGAAAAAGAAGAAAGCTATACCTACAATCCCATAGATCTTAACATATAAACCTGCCACGATAAATAAGGTAGCAAGCACATCTTGTTTCTTTTCTGTAAAAACAAAACTCAATATGATCCAGCCGGTTAACATGGTATTGAACTGAACACTATGGGTGGCAGTCATCATTTCAATCATGCTAATGAGCAAGATCACATTCTTGTTTCTTTCGCTCACTGGTAAATGACCGATCGCAAAAAAAAGTACCCAGGCGTTTACCAAACACCAGAGAAAACAGCCCAAAAAAGTGGGCAAAATGGCAAAAGGGGCGATGATCAAACCAAAGAACGGACCATAATGGTTCATATCGGCATGGTCATCGGGGTAAGGCAGGTACAGATTTTGTTGATTGATACTATGCCAGAATACGTGCTTATATATTAAAAAATTATTGATATCGTCAAGCCCACGGCTCATTTCAACGGAAGCAGCAATGGCTGCCAATGCAAACCAAAGTACGGCAGGTAGTGGGATCGTGTATTTCCCCAGCTTGATATCTTTTAATAAAAATTGCATTTTTTCGGCAATAGCCAAGTACAAAAATAGGTGAGGAATTGAATTAGAAAATTAATATTCAATAAAATGGAAGATTCCGGAAAACCGGACAAAAAAATTACTTTTGCGCTCGATTGATTTAATCACTTAAAAAAGAGGATATGAGCAAAGGACCCGTTTCGCAGTTTATTCAGCACCATTACCGCCATTTTAATGCAGCGGCCTTGGTAGATGCTGCTAAAGGATATGAAACCCATTTATTGGATGGAGGAAAAATGTTAGTGAGTTTGGCAGGTGCCATGAGTACTGCCGAGTTAGGGATCAGCCTTGCTGAAATGATCCGACAAGACAAAATTGCCATCATCAGTTGTACTGGTGCTAACTTGGAAGAAGACGTCATGAACTTAGTAGCTCACAGCCATTATAAGCGTGTGCCCAACTATCGTGATCTTACACCACAAGATGAGTGGGATCTATTAGAAAACCACTATAACCGCGTTACAGATACCTGTATTCCTGAAGAAGAAGCCTTCCGCAGATTACAGAAGCACTTGGTGAAACAGTGGAAAGATGCAGAAGCTGCAGGTGAACGTTATTTTCCGCATGAGTTCTTATACAAGACCGTTTTATCGGGAGAGTTAGAACAGTACTATGAGATTGATCCAAAAAACAGTTGGATCATTGCTGCCGCTGAGAAGAATTTACCGATCGTGGTTCCGGGTTGGGAAGACAGTACCACAGGTAACATCTTCGCGAGTTATGTGATCAAAAACGAATTGAAGGCAAGCACTGTAAAAAGTGGGATCGAATACATGGTTTGGTTAACAGAATGGTATCGTGCAAACAGTGGAGGTAAAGGCGTTGGCTTCTTCCAAGTTGGTGGAGGTATTGCTGGAGATTTTCCAATCTGTGTAGTTCCGATGATGTACCAAGATCTGGAATGGCATGATGTTCCTTTCTGGAGCTATTTCTGCCAGGTAAGTGATTCAACAACCTCTTATGGATCATACTCTGGTGCAGTTCCAAACGAAAAGATCACATGGGGCAAACTTGATATTCATACACCGAAATACATTGTTGAAAGCGACGCGACCATCGTAGTGCCGTTGATTTTCGCGTATCTACTTGGGTGGTAGATTTTTAGTGAAGAGAGAAGAGTGAAGAGTGAAGAACGGACGTAGATTATCTTAACGAATTACCCTTGGCAAAGCCAAGGGTTTTTTTATGCGACCAACTTTATCTAAATGAAAAACCCTAGGCAAGGCCTAGGGTTAAAAAATGATTGTCTATAAACAAATGATTGTCCGTTCTTCACTCTTCACTCTTCACTCTTCACTCTTCACTTTCCTCTACCTGCTCGGCATATTCAACTTCATATCGCGCTTCAACATGTTATCACGATTTGCAATGTCCCATGCTGTATAGAAGATCATTTGCACACGTTTTTGCATGAGGTCGAAGTTGATTTTTTCGATGGTGTCTGTTGGTTTATGATAGTCGGCCTGTAACATACCATCATAGAAGAACAAAATAGGAACGCCTTTTTTTGCGAAGTTGTAGTGGTCGCTTCTGTAGTAGATATTGTTCTTATCTGCCGGATCATCGTATTTGTAATCCAATACCAAATTGCTTGAAAGTTTGTTTGCAGCTTCATTGATTGGTTGCAATTCAGAACTTAATTTATCATGCCCAATCACATAAACCGTATTCGCAGAATCAGCAGTTTTACGTTCTGTATCAATTCTACCCACCATATCAGTATTCAGATCAGCTGTTGTTTTATCCATTGGATAGATCGGATGTTCTGAATAATAATCAGAACCCCAGAGTCCTTTTTCTTCACCGCTTACCGTCATGAACACAATATTTCTACGCGGACCTTTTCCTTTTTTAGCTGCAGCTGTAAATGCCTCAGCCATTTGCATAACTCCAACTGTACCAGAACCATCATCATCTGCCCCGTAATAGATCACATCGCCTCTTTTACCTAAATGGTCGTAATGGCCAGTTAACATTAGGTACTCATCTTTTTTATCGGTACCTGGAAGTATGGCAATCACATTACTGCTTTCTAGGTTTTCAGTTGTTTTATCAGCTGCAACTTTGATTTCAGAAGTGTAGACTTTTTGCTTTAATAATTTGATCTGATCGATACTTAATTTTTCTGAGCGTCCAGTTAGTGCCGAAGCTACTTCAGCTGAAACAGTTGCCATCAAGAAACCATTGCTGGTATTAGGTTTCAAGTACATATTGCCTTTGGTGGAAGTAGGGTTCTTTTTAGGAAAGTCGGCCGAAATGATCAACAAACCCGCAGCGCCTTTTGCAATAGCTGCTCTCATCTTCATACTGGCAGATGCCGGATTCGACATCATAGCACGCATGCCACCTTGTGCAGGCATTGCGGTTCCAGATGCACTTCCTTCTAAAACAAAAACCAGTTTTCCCTTTACATCAAGGTTCGCATAATCGTTGATCTGTTTAGCAGAATCAACAATTCCAAATCCTGCAAAAACAGCATTCTCGAAGTTCCAAACACCGGTAGAAACGGTTTGTAGGTTAAAACTGAAATCCTGATCCCAAGCAAAACTCCTACCATTCACAGAAAGTTTTTTTCCTACTAAAGCATCCTGATACACAGGATAAATTTGTTGATAGCTATCGCCATTACCTGGCTTTAGTCCCATTCTTTTAAATTCAGACTCTATATATGCAGCGGCTCTTTTTTGTCCGGGAGATGCAGTTTCTCTTCCTTCCATTTCAGCAGAAGCAATGATCGATAATTTTTGTTTTAAGTTTTGTGGATTGATGATGCTTCCAAATTTTGCAACATCAGAAGGTGCCTGTGCAAATGCCATAGTACCAATCAAGGGAAGGCAAATCAGTAACATTTTTTTCATATAGCTGTTTTAGTTTTTTAAGAGCAGGTCATTTTATTAACACGGGTGGCATGACGGCCCCCTTCAAATGCAGTGGACATAAAGGTTTCCACCATTTGTTGCGCCACAAAATAGGAAACGAATCGGGCTGGGATGCAAATGATATTCGCATCATTATGTTGACGAACTAGTAAGGCAACATCGTTTTGCCAGCAAAGGCCAGCACGAATACCTGCATGTTTATTGGCAGTGATTGCAACCCCATTTGCAGAACCACATAACAAAATACCAAATGATGCTTCCCCTTTTTCAACTGCGGTAGAAACAGCATGTGCATAGTCTGGATAATCAACTGAATCTGTTGTGTAAGTGCCAAGATCTTTTACAGGCAAACCTTTTTCGGTTAACCATTTTACTAATTCAGCTTTGTAGGCAACTCCTGCATGGTCACTACCAATGGCAATGGGTTTAGTACTATCGAATACGAATGACATCGATCTAAATTTAAGGGTTGAAGTTAAAAATTTGTAGCGATTGCTATTTAAAAAAAGGTTGAATGGTTATTATTTCAAAATCTTCATTTTCACCATTTCAATGCGGGTATCGCTTACAGCAACAATATCGAATTTATAATGACCAATGATGATGGTTTCTTTTAATTTCGGAATGGTCTCATGTTCGTTGATGATGTATCCACTAAGGGTTTCAGAATCAGTGACAGCGAAATCCATTTTGTATTTTTCATTCAGGTAGTCGAGCTCAAGCCGACCGCTAAACATGAATTCATCTTCTGTGAGTTGTTTTTCCTCGAATTCTGCCACATCATATTCATCGTGAATTTCTCCGAAGATTTCTTCTAGAACGTCTTCCATGGTAACAATACCTGATGTTCCACCAAATTCATCTACCACCCAGGCAATACTTCTGCGCTCTTTGGTGAATTTATTGATCAGGTCAGTTGCACTCATACTTTCAGGAACAGCCATCATTGGGTGCATGATAGATTTAACGGAACTAGGCTTTTGAAATAGGTCTAATTGGTGTACATAGCCCAAAATATTGTCAATATTTTCATCATATACTACCAATTTGCTCAATTGGGTACTAATGAAATGCGTTCTAAGTTCTGCAATAGAACAATTGATATCTACTCCCTCAATTTCAGTTCTAGGAACTAAACACTGACGGATCTTCACCAATGGTAAACTCAAAGCATTCTCAAATAATTCGGTATTAAGTTCAGAATTGTCTTCATCCAGGTCTTTGGTTTGCTGAAAAAAATGCTCCAGATCAACCTTGTTAAAAGCATCGTTGCGATTATTCAAATGCAGGTTGAAAACGTATTTCAGGATCCATTGAGACATGTCTACAAATAAGGAAGCAACGGGTTCAAATAAGGTATAAAAAAACTGAGCGATCGGTGCAAATAGGCTGAGAAGTCTTTCACTCTTTGCTTTGAAAACGGCTTTAGGTATGAATTCCCCTAATACCAACACAACGATAGTAGAAATTAAAGTATCAACAATTAGTTGAACAATACTATTCTTAAAATTGATAGGGCGCCAAGCAATCGATTGAAGTAATTCATCGAAAAGCAAACCATAGATAACAAGAAAAATATTTAAACCAATCAGGCATGATCCGATAAATTTTGCCGGATTTTCCATGAAGTTGGCGAGGATTATGCCACTCTTTTTGCCCTGCTTTTTTTTGAGCTCGATACTCAATCGATTCGCACTTACAAATGCAATCTCATAGCCTGCAAAAAAACCAATCATCACCAACGTGCCAATGATAGAAAGGAGGATATACAGTTCAGACATGGCGGAAAAATAGGATAAATTATTTGTACTGCAAAGCTAGGGTAATCTAGTAAAAAACTACCCCCGATTCTTCGGGGGTAGTTATGTTGGCAGGCAACATGAGAATTGACAAAAAATTGATTTATAGGTGAAATATTTAAGTATTATTTAAAGTCGACCGTACAATTCTGACACTTCAAATCCAATTTTGCACCCTTCCCATCGCCTACTGATGCTGTGAAATGGTTATCTGAATCACTTTCTGTGGAATATCCTCTCACCACTATTGGGCGGGGGCTATTAGCGTTACCTGCTGTTGCACTTATGTTTTCTTGTTTGGGAGCAGTTTTAGTTTCTTCTTTATCAACAATTGGTTTTTTATCAAAACCAGCGTATACGGTACTATAAGCTCCGTGATAAACTACGTTATAATTTTTCACATTCCGCATCGGCAATCTGATATCGGCATATTTATCATTGATTTTAATAGATTCTAAGCTGGGTCCAATATTGCGCACTTTAACGTCTGCATTGGTGCCATCTAGGTCCATTGAATTATTTAGTTTGGTAATACGTAGGTTGCCATAGTTTTTACGACATACGATACTGCCAACTTCTTCTATTTCATATTCATCGTTGGTACTGCGCACCATTAATTTTTTAACTGAACCTGCTTCAATGGTTGCATACTTGGTATCAAGATCCAAATCATCTGCATCCTTGGCAATGAATCTACCATTGATCAATTCTACTTCTGCGGTTTTTGTATTTCCAATGCTGACATTAGAATATTTCGACCTCAGAAAAAGTTTGTTTACATCTCCCAATTCTAATCCACCATTGGTGATATCTGCGCTTAGCTTGTTTAAACTTCCATCAATTGTAACCTCCGCATATTTTGATTCGAGGTCTAGATTATTTTCTTTTGGAATATAAATGGTAACTGTTTTTTTAGGTTTCCCTTGTCCAACAAATAAGTCAGTACCAGAAAGAGATAGATTAGAACCTCCCCAAGAAACATTATTGCCATCAATTCTATAAAAATTATTTCCACTAGCACCTGTTTTAATTCTAATAGTATTTGCAGAACTTCTAAACGTTAGATTAATTTTTTCGAACCACTCTGCATCCGTTATTTTTGAAGCATCTCCATCATACATAATGGTGGTTACCACTTTTACTTTTTGTTGGTCCCATACTTTGATGTCGAGGTTCCGACTACTATTTTCAATAAATATTTCAGCAGCTTTTGCAGCTGGCAACTCCATGCTTATTTCTTTTGATTTTAAATCTTTCGGATCTACTTGCTTAAAATTTGAAACAGTTAGCCTGTTTAAATTAGCTTGTGAATGCGCCATTTCTGCATTAACAGACGACAAAACCTTTTGCTCTGCTTCGAGCTTTTGTTTTTGAACTAAAAGATCGCTGTTGGTATTTACAGATTCCTGTGCAATGCTTGTAAGTGAAAGACTAAACCCTAGAGAAGCTAATGCTATTTTTCCTAGTAAAGAACGATTCATGTATTGGCATTTAAAGATTTAAAAAATAGGTTTTCATGGTATCAACGGCCGGCCTGTTTTGTTTATATCGGCTATTGAGTTTTTGCATTTCTGTTTGTAACAATTTCAACATGTTTAATTTTTGCTGGTATACATTGATCAGTTGATCCAACAATTCATCGCTCATGCCGTTTTTCTGTATATAGGACTTGATTTGTTTTTCATCTTTCTCCATTTGTTGCAATTGCAAATGGAAGTCTTTAAAATAATTAGGCGACTCTGCATAAATAGGAGTAGTGCTGATCCTGGCTTTTTGTAAATTAATGACCTGGGTAAAGCTGGCTTCCATCAGATTCATTTTTGAATGATCAGATTCATTCAATTCATCTACAGAATGGATTGTGGTAATTAGAGATGCCGCAGGATAATTCTTTTGTTTGTTCAACTTCTGTTTATCAACAGAGGCGAGTTCAGTCTCCACTTTTTTAATAATCGAATCCTTTTCTTCAATAACCGAGGGAATTATTTCTTGATGAGTTGATCTTACAATAGTTGATTCGGTTCTATTTGATTTATTTAAGAGTAGTATCCCTAATCCGGCTAATAATATCACAGATGCTGCAATAGCCCATTTGCGAATAGCTACCGACCTTACCGGGGCTTCAAATGATGCTTGGATGCCCGACCAAACCTTATCACTTGGTTCATCAGATTCTAGCGTTTCTTTTTGTGCTAATAAATATTTTTTTAACTCATCCATTCACTGCAATTTGTTTACCGATCTTTTCTTTTAAAATTTGTTTGGCACGATGGTATTGACTTTTACTCGTTGATTCACTGATTGCCAAAAGTGTTGCTATTTCTTTGTGGGTGTAATCCTCAAAAACATAGAGATTAAAGATCTGTCTGCAACCTTCGGGTAATGCTTTGATCTGCTGATACACGAGCTCTATATTTACCAACTTCCACCATACTTCTTCCTGTTCATCTGCAATCTGATCGTGTTGTTCTTCCCAATCCTGCCATTGCCATTTTTGCTTGCTTTGCCGAATGCATTCGTTCACCACAATCCTTTTTAACCAGCCTCCAAACTGATTTGCTTCTTTCAGCTGCTGCAAATTTTTAAAGGCAAGTATAAATGCATCTTGCAAAATGTCTTCGGCTGAACTGCTATTACCTGTCATTCTACAACAGATATGGAACATGGCTTTACTGAACTGTTGATACAGCTGCGATTGCGCCGATGCGTCGCCTTTTACCGCTTTTCGCACCAATAGCGTAAGTATGTTGTTAGCTGCTTCCAAATCTTGTTCAGTAATAAGAGTACAAAATGTGATTTAGGTTGGAACGAGTAGGAAAATATTTTTCTCTCAGTGCAATTAAAGGAATTTAGGTATCCCCTAAAACAAAAAAGTTAGCAGTGGTAGGCTGCTAACTTTTTTAATGGTAGATCTTATCTATTAAAATTCTGCAAGCTTTGGCTTGGTACCAACAATAGTATCAATTTGCTGCAAGATTTCGGTAGTTAATAAAGGAAGTACTTTTAATGCTTCTAAATTATCTAGTAATTGTGCTTTTTTAGTGGCACCCAAAATGGCAGTTGTTACGTGTTCATTTTTAACACACCAGGCAATGCTTAGCGCAGCCTGGCTCACACCTAGCTCTTTGGCCAAACCGCCCAATTTTTTAACACGGGCAAGAAGGTCTTCGGCCATCCATCTGTCTTTCAGCCAGTCAAAACCCTCAATTGCAAAACGAGATCCTTCTGGGATGCCGTCGTTGTATTTGCCAGATAAAAGTCCTGATGCCAATGGACTCCAGATAGTAGTACCCAGTCCCACATTTTTATAAACCTCCAGGTATTCGTTCTCAACTTTATTACGCTCAAACAAATTGTATTGTGGTTGTTCCATCGAAGGTCCGATGATGCGATAGTCTTTAGCTACACGATGTGCTTCCATGATCTCAACACCACTCCATTCACTGGTACCCCAGTATAAAATTTTACCTTGTTGAATCAGTGTATTCATAGTTAATACTACTTCTTCAATAGGTGTGTTTTTATCAGGACGATGGCAGAAATACAGATCCAGATAATCAGTCTGAAGCCTTTCTAAAGCTTCATGGCAGGCTTCTGTTAAATGTTTTCTGCTTAATCCGGTTTGATTGGGTTTATTGTCTTTGCCTCTCCATCCAAAAAAAGCTTTTGATGATAGGGTGTAAGAAGTGCGATCCCATTTTTTTTGTTTTAAAACGCGCCCCATCATTTTTTCGCTTTGCCCCAGTGCATACACTTCCGCATTATCGAAAAAATTGATGCCATTATCATAGGCGATACCCATCAGTTCATCTGCTGTTCCGTCTTCAATCTGTTTGTGAAATGTTACCCAACTTCCGAAGCTGAGAATGCTTAATTGTAAGCCAGTGCGGCCCATTCTTCTATATTCCATGATCTTTTATTTTTAATTCAATTATTTAATAGTACTACTATCGGGCACTATAAAAAAGCTGCCCGGTTGTACGTGGCCAATATGCACGTCAGTTAAATTCTGATCTGAGCTAAAGCCAATACCAATCAACCTTTGACGGGCAGGTTGCGACTGACTAATATAAACAGGTTTATCTGTAGAAAACCTTTGTGTGTTTTGATCCCAGAGCAATTCTTTTGAGATAAGTGTATCGCCTTTTACGTTGAAAACAATGACGCTATCTTTTAGTAACACTTTGCTATCTCTTTCGGAATAGCTACCATAACGTGCGAATAATTTGCTGGAGATATGTAATGAATCATCAAAGAAATCGACTTTCAATGTTTTTGGATATTCCACTTTCCTGCCGTATTCATCTTGTGTCAACAGCATGGAAGGCGCAACGAGTTTGGCCTTTGTTTTTCCACTCTGGCTCATATAACTTTCTACATTCTTTGCTTCATCAACACCCGCCACTTTTTTGCCCAGACCTTTTACAACATTGATATCGTTTTCGCATCCAATCAGCACAAAAAAGCAGCCGAATAGAAGGGCTGCTATAATTGTATGAATATGGTGGTTGCGATTAATCATATTTACGTTTTACAAACCAAACATCGCTCAAACTTAAACCAAATGAAAGGCGAAAGAACCCTTCTGTTACATTATTAACAGAACTACCTCTTTTCCCAAATTGTAAGGAAGTGTTTACAATAGCAAACTGGTTATTATAGGAATTCCATTTGCGTATTGGAATTCCAGTACCTAATGAGGCACCATACATTTTCAAACCATTTCCATCTGCATTCACATAGTCTTTACCAGTAAAGAACCCTAGACGATAGATAACAGTACCCCATGCACTTCTTCCACTAGCAGGATCTGGTGAAAAGGATAAACCCATTTTAAACATCCAGTTATCATTAACCTGATCTTGCAATCCCATGAAACGATAATCGCTCCATTTGGTTGCGGTATATTCTGCACCGATACTCCAGAGTTCAAAAAGACCTCTAGGGGCAAGTGTTGTTTTTCTGAAAGTGATACCTGCAGCATAAGAAGCCGGCATTGTAATGGTACCTTTTATTTTGGTTTGAGCAGTTACTGTGTCGATCGTTGAAACTGCACCATTTGCATCATAATTGTAAGTTGTGTTGGCTTGGTCTTGAGTAGCATTCATAGTAGAACCAAGATTACCAGTAACCCCAAAACGAACCAGATACTTATTTACTGTTTTATAAGCTGGATAATTTTTAGTTTTTAAGGTAAACTCGTATTGCATACCAGTTGAAAGGAAGAAGGAACTAAAATTTGTTACTGAAGTAGATTTTGATTTGTTATAAGTAACGGTATCGTTAACAAAACCAACCATGGTAGATACTTCTTTGCGGCCAAAGTTCACTCCTGTATTAAAACCAATACTAAAACCCTTCCATTTTTTTCCTAAACCCACAAATACCTGGTTTAATCCACCGCTACCTTGATACAGGTCTGCAATACTATCACCTGCTGCTCTGCCAGATTGGGTAACAGAATAATTGACTCTACTCAAAGGTCTTAAGCCAAAAGCCAATCCGATATTTTTATCTTTATTAATAGGAATACCTAAAGCAAAATAGGATGGTATTAGGTTATTAGACACAAATTTCCCATCAGGATTATTACTTCTTAGGGTTCTACTATCAATGGTTAATCCAATATCATATGAAACCATGAACAGGTTAGAATATGCTGCAGGGTTCATGAAATTGATGGATTGGCCATTGTTATTGGCATTCCCGTCGGCATATGCCGCTCCTAGTCCGCCCAATGCGCGACTAATAATATGCTGTCCTTGATACCAATCACCCATTCCATATCTGGAAAAAGGGGAATTCTCTTGGGCATGGGCAGTTAGTAGTGGAAAACCGAAAACTAATACCGTAAAAAACCTAAACATTGTTAAACTCACTGATCGCATACAGGCCTTTATAAATTAGGTAAGGGTCGGCAAATATCTTGTTTTTTAAGTGCGGTACAAAAAAAGGCATATCCCCCCCGGTTAATAGCACGTTAAAGTTGTTGTATTTCAAGGCATAAGCGTCAATAATTCCGTCAATTTCTTTACTCATTCCGAGGATTACACCGCTCAAAAGGTTGGTTTTGGTGTCGTAACCGATCAGAGGGAA
Source organism: uncultured Bacteroidota bacterium (assembly GCA_903924075.1). Classification (GTDB taxonomy): domain Bacteria; phylum Bacteroidota; class Bacteroidia; order Chitinophagales; family Chitinophagaceae; genus Sediminibacterium. The sequence continues at coordinate 33,004 of CAIYAG010000269.1, forward strand.
CTGGTTTTCAGCCTCAATTAAGGGTAATAAAGCCGTGTATTCGTGCATTGAACGGAAACGCATTTGCATTCCTGGAGAGATGCTACCCCCTAAAAATTCGTGCTGAATGTTCACAAAATTGTAAGTAATACAGGTTCCAAGTCCAATAACCAGATTGTGTTGATGGGGAAAAAGGTCAACAGCTGCTGCAACTGCAGCTAATCTGTCGGCACCAATGGTTTCTGGTTTTCCAACTGGGGTGGAGAATGGAATTTTACTAGTATGCCCCAATTTGTGGTAGATCGTATGGGCTTTTAATACTTCTTCTGCAGCGGGATTATGGTTGATAACTGAAGCCAGTATTGATTTTGATGGATTAAAATCATGGATGATTTTCTCCAATGTTTCTGGATTGTCGTTCTCAAGAACCAATAGTTCCTGCATTTCCCTGCCATTGAACAGAGCACATTTTAAGCGAGTGTTGCCAAAGTCGAAGCAGCAGGTTCTTTGCATAAATGGTTTTATTTCCTTTAATGTCGGCAAGATGCGAAAGTTTTCGGTTCTTTGGAAAATCTAAGGGAACTATTATTATGTTTATTTCAGGGTTTACGATTATTAGAAATGCAGTTTCGAACGATTACCCCATTCTAGAGGCGATCCGTTCTATTTTACCAATGGTAGATGAAATGATTGTTTTGGTAGGAGATTCTTCTGATGCAACCCTTGCTTTGATTGAATCAATTCAAGATGAAAAGATAAAAATTCATCATTCTATCTGGGATACAGCTAACAGCAAGGGTGGTAGCATTTTAGCTGTTGAAACTAATAAAGCTTTGAAATTTGTGGATCCCAAAAGCGATTGGTTATTTTATATTCAGGGCGATGAAATGATCCATGAAAAATATCATGCTGCTATTTTAAAAGCTTGTAGGGAATATAAAGACGATCTGCGTGTAGAAGGACTTTTATTTAAATACCTGCATTTTTATGGCACTTACGATTATGTAGGCGATAGTAGAACCTGGTATGCGCATGAAGTAAGAATTATCAGAAACGATAAAAACATTCAAGCGTATCGCGATGCACAGGGATTTAGAAAGGGCAATGAAAAATTGCAGGTTAAACCCGTTGACGCATATGTGTATCATTACGGGTGGGTAAAGAGCCCGGAATCGATGCAGCAAAAAAGAAAAAATGTGGCAGGTTTTTGGCAGCCCGATTCAGGCATTGAAAACGAACCCGACTTTTTTGATTTTAATCAGTTCGATTCGCTTGAAAAATTTACAGGTACACATCCTGCTGTGATGCATGAAAGAATTGCTAATAAAAATTTTCATGTGGAGTTAGATATTCAAAAAAAGAAATTCTCATTTAAGGATAAGCTCTTATACCGATTTGAAAAAATGACGGGGATCCGTTTATTCGACTTTAAGAATTATCGACTTTTGAAGTAGTTGCAATTTTCCAAAGTATTGCTAAAGGAAGGATATGCAATAAAACACCGTATTGGTAATTCAAATTCACTTCTACCAAACAACTCAGTCCAATGGCAATGGTCCAACAAAGGATAGCCATATTTTTTTGTTGAATGCCCATGATTGCAGGATACATGAACCATGCAGTAAACAAAAGCATACCCCACCAGCCACTGCCTATCCACCAAAATAACCACTGATTAAAGGGCCAGCCAAATGTTAAGGTTTGTCCGCTGAAATACTTCGAAAAAGAAGATTGTACAGCTGCTGGAATACCTTGCCAGCCAGTATTTACCCAACTATACGTTTGAATATATTTCCAGGATGCAAAGTTGATTGCCCTTCTTGTTCCGTCAGAAAAACTCGCATCATAACTCCCAGGTTTATATTGATTCCATTCCCAAATACTGTAAGCTATTTTCTGTTGCATGGTTGGGAAACAGAAATAGGAAATCGTAAACAGTAATAAGATGGTAGCTACACCAATGAAAATAGGAGAGAATTTTTTTCGATTCGATTTGATGAATAGTTGAATGGCATAACAGGTTATTATAATGATTGATAAGATCCAACCTGTACGCACTGCTAAAAATAAAATGAGGACCAATAAAATTGCAGCTAAAATCTGCTTGTATTTTTTTGTGAAAATAGGAGTGAATAAAATGAAGAGTAAGCTGCTACAAAGAAAAATCGAAAACCGAACATGGTCTGTGTCCATAAATGTAGGCAATGATCTGCCAGTACCATAGGCTTGATTCACTGCAGCATAATCTTTGAAATACCAAAAAAGTGGATAGCTTAATGCAATAGCTGTTGCAATCAACCAAATATTCATCCATGTTTTTTCAACAACTATTTTTGGACTAGAGTAAACAATTAATACAATTGCAGGATAGCCACTAAGCGTTAATAGGTAATCAAAATTCGACTTCCCCATGGGGTCTTGCCAAGCACCCAATAGCCATAAAACAAGGGGAACAATACTCCAAATAAAAATTGGGTTCCTGAAAAAAGATCGGTCTGTTTTTATCATTTGAAAAACCGCATACAAAGCCCAAACAAGCACAATGATCGAAAGCAATGCCCTGCTCCAGAACAGGCCTCCAAAAAGGATGATCAAAAGATAAACCGTCAGATTTTTTTTCAGCATAGTATCAAATCTTTTCAATGCTACTGAATATTCGGGAGATAAAAAACAAAGATCCCTTGCTTTCCTTTAAATTTATGTCCGTCTAAGGTATGTGGCAATCAATCATTGAAAATATTAAAGAAGGAAATATAAAAGCATTGGCTCGTGCTATTTCATTGGTAGAAAATGAAGTAGCCGGCTATGAACAATTTCTTGCTGAGTTGCCGAATAATGGTACACCGGTAATTGGTGTTACGGGTCCACCTGGCGCAGGAAAAAGTACCCTAGTAGATGCGCTCATTGCTCATTGGGTAACAAGGGGCAAAAAGCTGGCAATATTATGTGTAGATCCTTCTTCGCCATTTAATTTAGGTGCTTTATTAGGAGACCGAATTAGAATGAACGAGTGGTATACCCATCCCAATGTGTTTATCCGTTCATTGGCTACAAGAGGTTCTTTAGGAGGGTTGCATCCGCATATCATTGAGATCACGGCTTTATTACAGGCGGCTACATTTGATTATATCATTGTAGAAACAGTTGGAGTTGGACAGAGTGAGATTGAAATTGCAGGATTGGCAGATACAACTGTTGTTGTAGTAGTGCCCGAAGCTGGAGATGAAGTGCAGACCATGAAAGCCGGGTTAATGGAAATTGCTGATCTGTTTGTGGTGAATAAAAGTGACCGACCAGACGCTGACGCCTTCGTGCGTAATCTTCGATTCATGCTTTCGAATGGCGCACATACTGCTCATGAAATAGCCGTTTTAAAAACAGTGGCTTCTTCCAGAGAAGGGATTGATGCTTTGGCAGATGCTATTGAATTGCATCATCAACAATTAGCCATCTCAGATAAAAAAGTCTGGCTATTAACTGAAAGGGTATATCAACTGATTCAAAAAAAGAAGATGCTGGGAGTTGAAAAAGAAGACATTCGTAACAGCATCGCTTTACAGATCCATCAACCCCATTTTAATTTATTTGATTTCGCAAAAAAATATAGCAATGCACTCTGATCTAGATGAAGCCAACATATCAGTTGTTATGGCAACTTATAATGGCGAACACTTTTTGCGAAAACAGTTGGATAGTATTTTACAACAAACACTTGCTCCTATAGAAATTATTATTGTTGACGACTGCTCTAATGATGGAACGGTTACTATTATAAAAGAATATGCCGCTCGTTTTTCAACAATTCGGTATGTTTTAAACGAAAAAAATCTAGGCTATATTGGCAATTTTGAGAAAGGGATGATGATGGCTCAAGGTAATTTTATTGCGTTGAGTGATCAGGATGATATTTGGGTTCCAAGCAAATTAGAAAAATTATATCAAGGGTTGGGATCGCATTTATTGATCTATAGTGATTCTGAATTGATCGATGAAAATGATGCACCGCTGCATAAAAAAATGTCGGATATAAAAAATCAGATCGCTTACGATAACTGCCTGATGTATACAATTGGCGCATGGGCACCTGGTCATACTTTTTTGTTTAAGAAAGAGTTACTCGATCGATGTATTCCTTTCCCCACCATCGTTACACATGATTTCTGGATCGGCTTTGTGGCAACTTGTTATAGTCCCATTCAATATCTTCCTGAGCCACTGGTTCAATATCGCCAACACAATTATAACGCCATAGGTGCTGATACACTTGCAAAAAAAACAAATCAAATAAAGCCTAGTAAAGAAGAATTGCAAGAAAAAAGCAGGATTAGAATGCGGATGTTATATGAAAAATGCCCCCCGGAATTAATAGAGCAAAAACAAGTATTCAAAACCATCTCAGATAGCTATCAAAATAATTCGTTTAAGAATAATCTTACCAGGATGATCACTTTTTTTAAATATCGAGATCTGATACTGGCGTATAAAAAGAAATCGGAATTAATGAAAATGCTGTTCTGTTTAAAACTTTTTTTTAAAATAGATTATTAGAAGCACTTATTTTTTGGTGAGTGCAGTATAAACTCTTTTGAAATAATTTTTTGCATTGATACTCCATGGGATCGAAAGTTGTTCGAGTGGCCCGTCGAATGCATCACCCCTTCTAAGAAAATATTTCGAAAAGGTTCCGGAAGTCATTCCCCATTTTGAAATAAATTTTGAATACCCGGCATTGTGTTTCACTCTTTTTACAGAGATCGAACCGAAATGATACACTCGGCTACTGGCAATTCCTTTGAATGTTCTTACGCCCAATTTCCAGAGTTTCATAGAAAAATCGGGATCGGAATACATACCCGGACTAAACTCGATACTATATCCTCCAGCCAGGTCCCAGATATCTTTGTGAACAATATTGGGTGGCCATGTGGCACCTTGCCAATCCTGCATGGGTAATTCTTTATATTCTTTAAGTAGAGCAGCTTCATTGAAGGTTTCAATGGAATTCCCATAGCTTTTTTCGATGGAGCAACTACTTTGTGCTTTGATCTCAATAGCCGTAGAAGAAAAGAAAAAATAGGGATGTCCAATTAAATCGATCGCTTCTTTGAGGGGTTTATCCCAATCCGGACAAACATACATATCATCATTAATATAAAGCAGGTATTCGGTGGATGCTAAATTGCGGCAACTATTAAGCGCATAGCAAACACCGATATTTTCTGCACTATAGGAATAACTAATATCAGGTTGTGTTTTGATCCATTCTAAGCTACCATCTTTGCCCTCATTGATATGAACAATGATCTCATGGCTATAAAAAGAATGCTTGCGAATGCTGTTGATGCAGAGTTGTAGATAAGCCAAATTATTCCAGCTAGGGATCATGATCGAAAACAAAGGGGTTGCATCCGATTTGCGACTGATTTTTTCTATGCTTATACTCATGTAGAACACCAGCTTTAGTCGTTATACTGTTCTTTTTCGTTTTTCCACCAGCGCCATCCAATGTATCCCATGATTGCTAAGGGTGTAAAAGCTAAATAGATAATGGCCGAATTGAGGGCTTTTGCGGGTCCTTCACCCAACTGAGAGGCGGTTTTTGTGCAGATAGAACATTGCGCCAAAACCGACTGTGTGCTGCAGATCAGCACCATCACCATACCCATGAAGACCCAAAAAGATTTTTTCATCAACTACGAATTCGGTTCAAAGATAGCGCGTAAAACTTCTCAACTTTCCTTAACTTTCTTGCTCAACCCAACAAACGTGAACCAAAGAAGAGCTTTTTTACAGAAAATGGGCTTGCTCGCGGGAGCATTCTCAGCCAATAGTCTTTTTAACGAATTGCATGCAGCCAATTTTGATGCGGCTCAGAAAAAAGTGCAATTGCTAAGTCCAGAACAAGTTGCCATGGACGAAGACTATTGGTCGGTGATTCAACAGAGTTATACGGTTAACAGTAATTTGGTAAACCTCAATAATGGGGGAGTTAGTCCCTCTCCAAGAGTAGTTCAGGAGGCGGTTGCGCGGTATAACGACTTGTCTAATCAGGCTCCTTCCTATTATATGTGGCGGATTTTAGATCAGGGCAGGGAACCCTTGCGTTACAAATTAGGCGTCTTAGCGGGATGTTCACCTGAAGAGATAGCGATTAATCGTAATGCTACGGAGGCATTGAATACCGTCATATTTGGATTAGATCTAAAAGCAGGCGATGAAGTGATTGGAACCAAGCAAGATTATCCCAATATGATCAATGCCTGGAAGCAGAGAGCCCTGCGTGAAGGAATTGTTTATACGCAGTTGAACTTCAAGTTTCCAATTGAGAATGATGAAGAAATTGTTTCTACTTATGAAAAAGCGATCACTTCAAAAACCAAGGTCGTTCACATCACACATATCATTAATTGGATCGGTCAGATTTTGCCTGTAGCTAAGATTGCAAAAATGGCGAAGTCGAAGGGATGTGAAGTAATTGTAGATGGTGCACACTCATTTGGATTATTAGATTATAAGATCCCTGATTTGAACTGCGATTATTTTGGAACCAGTTTGCATAAATTTTTAAGTGCACCAATTGGTAGTGGGATGTTATGGATCAGTAAAGAAAAAATATCGAAAGTATGGCCGTTGGTTTGCAACGACAATCCACATGGAACTGATATTAGAAAGTTTGAAACCATTGGTACGCGTAGCTTTCCGATAGAACAGGGAATTGGTGAAGCGGTTAATTTTCAAATGGCGATCGGTTCAAAAAGAAAAGAAGACAGGATCAGGTATTTAAAAAATTATTGGGCTAATAAAGTAGTGAATCATCCAAAGGTTAAAATTCATACTTCTTTCAAACCAGAATATTCATGTGCAATTTGTGGGGTAAGTATTGATGGAATGACGCCAGGTGAATTAGATGCTGCTTTACTGAATAATTACAAAATCCATACAGTAGGAATTGTTTGGGAGAATATCAGTTGCGTTCGAATTACACCACATGTGTACACCAGAATACAAGATTTAGACAAGCTTGCTTTTGCCATCAGAGAGTTGGCAGATAAGCAGAAATAAAAAAAGGCCGACAAATTATGTCGGCCTTTTTTATGAGTAACCAATAAGTTTATGATGACTGTTTAACAGTGATCTTCTTAGATTTAACGCCATTAGCTGGTCTGCTTTTGCCAAAAGAACCTTTGAATCTTTTGCCTTTTGCGGTTTTTTTATCGCCTCTTCCCATGATGATTTTTTTTGAGTGAA
>CAIYAG010000270.1 GCA_903924075.1 uncultured Bacteroidota bacterium
GATATTGTGGAAAGCGTTCTTGATACTGCGTTTGATAAAGCTGAATACATGGTTCAATTAATTGCTCATTAGAATAATGCAAGTTTTGTTTTTCAGCTTTTTGCAGATTTTTTATTAGATCATGATGATATTTTGAGAGAATTATCGGATAAGAACTAGCAAGCTGAATGATGAAATTGGTCTTTTCTACAAAAGCTATTTCACTTAATAGGCTTTTATTATTGTAGTTAAAAAATAAGTCGCCATATTTCGCAAAGCGAAAAACCCGATTCCAAACCTCTTGCATATCTAAAACAGATAAATTCCCAAAGAAGCCTAATTGTTGAATAAAAGCAGGTGCATATAAATAACGGATCCCAAATTTTTTTCGCCATGGCATTGGTAATACTGTATCATAGTTGCCAATAATTAGTCCAGACCAGCTGTCGCAGATGTTGTTGAGCATCTGATAATTGGCATAGATCAGTGCATTGCTATTTTGCGAGATACATCGATCCCATTTTACTTTATCGATTTTGTCTGAGCTAATTATTTGGATACTATTTGTCATACTTCCACTAAATCATGATATTTTATTTCCCTTTACCCGAGATAATAATCCGAATGGTGTGCATCATTATTTTAAAGTCGAGTAGTAGTGAAATATTTTCGATATACATTAGATCGTATTTCATTCTTTCGATCATATCATTTATAGAAGAAGCATAGCCAAACTGCACCATTCCCCAGGAAGTAAGTCCGGGCTTTACTTTGAGTAAATAGCGGTAATAAGGAGCTATTTTCAATATGCTATCGATATAGATTCTTCTTTCAGGTCTTGGACCTACAAAGCTCATATCACCCATGAGTATATTCCATAATTGCGGTAATTCATCGATCCTCCACTTGCGCATGAATTTACCCCATTTAGTGATGCGTAGGTCATTGTCAGAAGAAAGTGCTGGCCCAGTATTTTCTGCATCTGCATACATGCTCCTAAACTTAAAAATCGTAAAAATTTTTCCTTTGAGTCCCACTCTTTCTTGGAAATAAATGATATTCCCTTTTGAGCTAAACTTAGTAGTTATTGCAACAAATAATAAAAGCGGACTTAATACAATAATATTGGCAATAGAAAATCCGATATCGAACAGTCTTTTAATATTTTGTTGCCAATAGGGTAGTAATTCATTTTCAAGATCTATCAATGTTGCGCCAAATACATTGTTGGTTTTAACTGAACCAGACAAGATATCAATCATGCTTGGCGCAATTTTAATATGTACTTCTTTTTCTATTAGTGCATTAATAATTGTTTCCGCTTCTTGATATTGATTTTCATTAAAGGATAAAATTACCTGATCGATCTTTTCATTTTCTATGATGGTATGTAAATCCTTTACACTACCAAGACAGTTCAGGTATTTACTCAATCCATTTTTGTTTTCATCATTCGAATTCAAAAAACCAATTGGTTTAAGTCCTAAGTATGAAAAGTTTTTAATGAGTTCTTTATAAATACTTACTGCATTAGAATTGTTGCCGATCAAAAGTGTGTTGAAAAAAACACGCTTTTGAATAATATCTCTTTTTATTTTTTCGAGTATTAACGCACGGCCAATAAATAGGATCGAAAACTGAATCAAGAGGTATAAACTTAAATCCTCGATACTGCTGTTGATTAATTTAAACATCCAAATGATCAAGATCCCTAGTGAGGTATTGATAATGGTATCTGTTAATTCGTTTAACCTTGATTTTTGGTACAGTGATTTTTGGTAGCTCCCTAATAATAAATACCACAACAACCAGCATGTAGGTATCATCAAAAAATCCTGTGCAGCTTGATTTGTTTGAATATGAAATGAAGCCAGTAACTGAGTTTGATTCGGGAGGGCGAAACTCTTGAATAGGAGCCAACTGATTATTGAAAATACATAATCACTAAATGCATAGATGGCGCTATTCTGGAGTTTTTTCTGCATTCATTAAACCAGTATACTGGTGCTATTGATTTTTTCCAGTATTAGGTGGGCTACTTCCATTGCAAGGAATCCATCTATCTCACTTACAACTGTAGGTGTATTGTTTTCAATTGCTGAAACAAACGCCTCTAGTTCCAATTTGATAGCATTCTGAGGATTGATGATCGGGTTTGCAATGGCGATTGTTTTTTTTCCATTTTGAGTTTCAATGTCAAATGAGAATACATTGGTATCTTCTGGTTGTTTCAGTTTAATGATCTCGGTTTTCTTTTCTAGAAAATCGATCCCAATATAAGAATTGGGTTGAAACAGTCTCATTTTACGCATCTTTTTCATGCTGATTCTGCTGCTTGTTAAATTGGCAACACAACCATTATTGAATTCAATACGAACGTTTGCAATATCTGGTGTGTCTGTCATTACTGCTACACCACTTGCTGATATATGTTTTACATCGCTTTTAACCAGACTTAAAATGATGTCTATATCGTGTATCATTAAATCTAGTATCACACTCACTTCGGTTCCTCTGGGGTTGAATTGAGCAAGCCTATGCACTTCAATAAACATGGGGTTCAGGTTCATGTCTTTTAAAGCCATGAATGCGGGATTGAATCGTTCAACATGTCCGACCTGCATTTTTACATTTGCTTCTCTAACCATGTTTACGATATCTCTTCCTTCCTGAATGGTATGCGCAAGGGGTTTTTCCACAAAAACGTGCTTGCCCTTTCTGATCGCTTGCATACAAACGCCAAAATGATGATCGGTTGGTGTAATTACATCGATAATGTCACAAGCGTCCATTAGCTTTTCTTCATCCATATAACGCTTGAGACCATATTGTTCTATGACTTGATTTGCATTATCATTATTGGGGTCGAAAAATCCAACCAGCTTTACACCTTCTATTTCTTTCCAATTATTGAGGTGGAATTTTCCTAAATGACCAACTCCAAAAACGCCTACTTTAAGCATGTTTTTTCCAATTTTAATAGCGTTAAAGGTAGTTATTCAAGTGAGCTAAATATGGAATGTTTTGAAGATGTGGATAGATTGCCAAAATCAAAATGGGAAGCTTGAGGTTCTAAAGCGGCTTATTTCCCAATATTGGAAATAATCTTATATTTGTAATTAATAATATATTTTTCCAAGAATGATACATTGGTTAAATTTATGGTATGTTTTATACTCATAAATTGTAATACCATGAGTTAAAAAACTGCTTGCTATGAAAACGAATCGCTTATTGAAAATATATATTCTTGAAGACGACCGTTGGTACGGTGCGATGCTTGAGCACCATCTTTCTTTAAATCCTGATTATCAGGTGAGCAAGTTTGAAAATGAACACGCTTTTTTTAAAGCCCTCAACGACATTCCAGATGTAGTTACATTAGATTATTCTTTAACTGAAATGGACGGGGGACAGGTTTTGAAAAAAGTCAAACAGCTTAGTCCGCAAACCGAGGTCATTATTATTTCAGGTCAAAAAGACATTGCTACTGCAGTTAGTTTATTAAAGGCCGGTGCATTTGATTATATCGTAAAGGATGAAGACACGAACGATCGTTTGTGGAATGCGCTTCTGCATTTGATGGAAATCAAAAACCTACGAAAAGAAGTAGAGAGTTTGAAGATTGAATTGAAGAAGAAATATGATTTTTCAAAGACAATCGTAGGGCAAAGTGATGCGCTCAAGCGAATTTTTGCGTTGATAGAAAAAGCCACACAAACGAATATTACCGTTTCGCTGACGGGAGAAACAGGTACTGGTAAAGAAATGGTTGCGAAAGCCATTCATTATAATTCTGCTCGTCAGAAATTCCCATTTATTGCTATTAATGTTGCCGCTATTCCGAAAGAACTATTAGAGAGCGAATTATTTGGCCACGAGAAAGGGGCATTTACTGGCGCATCTGATAAAAGAATCGGAAAATTTGAAGAGGCAAACAAAGGAACCATTTTTCTGGATGAGATAGGAGAGATGGATCCATTTTTGCAAGCCAAGCTGTTGAGGGTTTTGCAAGAAAGAGAAATTACAAGAGTGGGAGGTAATTCCGTTGTTCCTATCGACATAAGGATCATCGTTGCAACGCACAAGAATTTATTAGAAGAAGTAAAGGCAAAAAGATTTCGGGAAGATCTATACTATCGTTTACTAGGGCTTCCAATTGAATTACCCCCATTAAGAGATCGAGAAAACGATATTCTAATCCTTGCAAAGCATTTCATCAATAGTTTCTGCAATGAAAATAAACTTCCAATAAAATCATTTTCATCAGAGGCATTGCAACGTCTGAGGTCATACCATTTTCCAGGAAATGTTCGGGAGCTTAAATCAATTGTTGAATTGGCAGTTGTGATGTCTGATGGTGAAATAGTGGAAGAGAAAGATATTAATCTAAATATTTCGGGCAATTCGGCAAGCCTTTTGATGCAAGAGACAACATTGAGGGATTATGAATTGAAGATCATTCAGCATTTTATGGAGAAATATGATAACGATGTTTTAGTGGTAGCAAAGAAATTGGATGTTGGGAAATCTACCATTTATAGAATGATTCAAAATGGAGATTTGAAACAGAAATAATTCTTTTAAGATTTGAATTATGTATGGAATCGTAAATAAAGCAATTGAAGAACTGGTAACCGAAAAATTTGGTGCCGAAGTTTGGAATGCTGTGAAAGTAAAAAGCGGAATTAAAGTGGATTTCTTTCTTAGTAATGAAGCTTATGATGATGAAGTCACTTATCAGCTTGCTAATGCAGCCTCTTCTGTATTAGGTGTTGAATTAAAAGAGGTGTTGAATTTATTTGGTGAATGGTGGATCATGCATACCTGCAAGGAAAAATATGGTGCTATGATGAATGCTGGGGGGAGTAGTTTAAGGGCTTTTATTTTGAATTTACCTCGGTTCCACGACCGTGCTTTTTTAATGTATCCAAAATTGGCACCCCCTGAGTTTAAAACTGTTGAAGTAAGCGAACAACAAATTTTGTTGCATTATTATTCAAATAGAGAAGGGTTACAGGAATTCGTGAGAGGGCTTTTGCAAGGTCTTTCACAGTTTTTCAATGATCCTGTTACAATAGAAATGGTAGAAAGCAGACTCAATAATAACCATCACGAAATTTATAAAATCAGCTGGGTTTAAAATATACTTTGCAAAAGCTAACTTTTGATATTAACCAATGGAATCGATTATTCCCGTTTTTTATTCTCCTGAATGAAAGAATGGAGATTGTCATGCTGGGCAAATCGATCGCCAAACTTTTAACGATCGATGAACATCAGCCTTTTGATAGCATTTTTAGTGTTAAGCGACCCCAAAGTGCACTCACAAGTTTTGAAGACATCAAATCAATGAAAGACGAAATGTTTTTTCTTGATGTGAATACACCTAATAAGATCGTAAATCTTAGAGGTCAATTTGAATATTTAGCAGACAGCAATCAGTTAATCTTTCTCGGTTCACCTTGGTTGCATTCAATTGATGAAATAGCAGAGAATAAATTGTTGATGGGCGATTTTGCAACGCATGATGCTTCCATCGATTTATTGCATGTTTTGCAAAGTAAAGCAATTGCTGAAAGTGATACTAGGCAATTAATCCATCAGTTAAATGAAGAGCGCAATAAATTCAAGCATTTTGCACTCATTACAGAAGAAACAATCAATGGCGGTGTTATTACAGATAGTAAGGGAAAGATCATTTGGGTAAATAAGTCGTTCGAAAAAATTACAGGTTATACCCTTAATGAAAGTATTGGCAAATCTCCTGGTTCTTTTTTACAAGGAAAGGATTCAGATCCGGAAACAATAAAATATCTACATGATCAAATCAGGGATGGAAAGAATTTTGAATGCGAAATTGTAAACTATCATAAAAACGGGAATGCCTACTGGGTAAAAATTACAGGACATCCCATTTTTGATGAATTAGGCAATTTGATTCAATTCTTTGCCCTCGAAGAAGATATTACAGAGCGAAAACTAGCAGCTGAAAAAATCAAAGCGTCTGAAGAACGCTGGCAATTTGCTTTGGAAGGTGCGGGGGAAGGCGTTTGGGAATACAATTTTCAAACAGAGAAATCATTTTTCTCTCCTCAATATGAAAAGTTATTAGGCTATAATAAAGAGGAAATGAATTTGTTTTCATCCGACTGGAAAAAACTAGTACATGAAGAAGATTATCATATTATAGAAGAGTACGATAAAAAATATTTAGACGGCCAAAAAACGAGTCACAAAAAAGAATATAGGATTCGAAAGAAAGATGGCAGTTATATATGGGTATTGGATCGGGGTATGCTCATGAGCAAAACCAGTGATGGTAAACCTCTCAAAATTATAGGTACACATACTGATATTACAGATCTTAAAGAGGTTGAATTATCTCTTGAACAAAGTGAAAAACAGTTTCGTTCACTTTCAGAAAATCTTCCTGGTGTTGTATATGAATATGTGTATCCAAAAACAGGCAACCCGTATTTCAAATTTATTAGCACTTCAGTTGAAAAAATATTTGGAGTTTCAGCAGACCAGTTCAATGTTGAAAATTCTCTTTTACATCCAGATGATCGAGAAAGGCTAAGAGCTTGTATTGAAGAATCTGGCCGAACCAATTGTCCATTTTATTTTGAAGGGAGGCTTATTATTCCAGGCAAAGGAATAGTATGGCATTCCAGCTCATCTTCCTTTTCTTATAGAGATATTAATGGGGCTAGTGTATTTACTGGGATTATGCTTGATATCACAGAAAAAAAATCTGCAGAAGAACGATTAGAAAAACAGAGAGAATTCTACGAACAGGTATTAAACAAAATCCCCTCTGATATTGCCGTATTTGATAAAGATCATCGTTACTTATTCTTAAATCCGGTAGCTATTAAAAACCCGGAATTGAGGCAATGGATGATCGGTAAAAAAGATGAAGACTATTGTAAATATCGGAATCGCCCAATAGAAATCATGGAGGGTCGCCGAGCATTATTCAACAGTGTTCTTGAAGCAAAAAAACTAATGGTATATGAAGAAACGCTAACTGATCCGAATGGCAATCCTGAATACCACTTAAGAAATATGTATCCTGTTTTGGATGCTAATGGAGAAGTTACAATGGTTATCGGATATGGGGTTAACATAACCGACAGAAGGAATATTGAAAACCAGATGCGGATCAACGAAAAGAGATACCGCGATCTTTTCAATTATAGTCAGGCATTGATCTGTACGCATGATCAGAATGGTATTATGCTTTCTGTAAACCCTGCAATTTGTTCTTCTCTGGGTTATAGTAGTGAAGAAATGGTGGGAAAATCTTTGGGAGATTTTATGCATTCTAAAGATGCATTAAATCTTAAAAAAGATTACCTAGATGTGATTAATAGAGATGGAAAAGGAAAGGGCGTTTTTAGAGCAATGAGTAAAACAGGTAAAAGGCTTTACTTATTATTCCAGAATTATTTGGTAGAGGAAAAAGGAGTAGCTCCGTATATCATTGGCTTTTCGCAAGACATTACTGAAAGGGTACAGGCTGAAAACGAATTGTTGATTGCTAAACAGATCACAGAAGACGTTTCAAAAGCAAAGGAAATATTTCTTGCCAATATGAGCCATGAAATTAGAACACCAATGAATGGCATTCTTGGTATCGCTAATCTCTTAGCAAAAACGCAATTAGGAGATCAGCAGAAAGATTATTTAAAACTGATTCTTGAATCAGCCAATAATTTATTGGTGATCGTAAATGATGTATTGGATATTGAAAAAATTGCTTCGGGAAGAATTGAGTTTGAACAAATACCATTCCTTTTTGAAGATAGAATTCGAACTTCAATTCAATCTTTCCAGTATAAAGTTGAAGAGAAAGGGCTGCTGATGGTTTATAATTCACAATTGGATGAAGACTTAGTATTGATTGGTGATCCATTCAGACTGAGCCAGATTTTCAATAACCTGCTTAATAATGCTATTAAGTTTACTAAAGAGGGAAAGATCACTGTTGAGATTTCAGTTGTTAAAAAAGAAGGAGACAAAATAGAAATTCGATTCTCTATTACTGATACTGGTATTGGAATAGATGAAGAAAGGTTGGAAAATGTTTTTGAACCTTTCGTACAGGCATCTACTGATACAACCCGCAAATTTGGAGGCACTGGATTGGGATTGTCTATTTGTAAAAATTTAGTTGAAATGCAGGGCGGACAAATTTCTGTGAATAGCGTCCTCCATCAAGGTACCACATTCGACTTTCAATTACCTTTCGCAGTTGGCACTAAAGATATGTTGAACAAGGAAGATCTTGCCCCTGAAGACTTTAGCAATTTGGGATACAAACATATTTTGGTTGCAGAGGATGTAGAATTGAACCAATTTATCGCACGCCAGATCTTGGAAACATGGGGTATGAAAGTAACTGTTGCTAACAACGGAAAAGAGGCAGTTGATTTGGTTTCAATAGAGCATTTCGATCTAATACTGATGGATATTCAAATGCCTGAAATGGATGGTATTGAAGCAACACAAATTATACGGAAAGTTGAGAACCCGAAAATTTCTCAAATACCAATTGTTGCATTAACCGCCAATGCTTTAAAAGGAGATAATGTTCGATACATCGCAGCGGGCATGAACGATTATATTACTAAACCGTATACAGAAGCAAAATTGTATTCGGTAATTAGTAAATATTTAAAACCAGATCCTAATAGCCAAGCAATTAAACTTGGAAAAACTGGACAGACACCTCCTGATTCCAATCCTAAAAGATTGCTGATAGAAGAATCTGATGAGAAGCAATTGAACGCTGGAGATAAATTGTATGATTTGAGTATGGTTGAACTCATTGGGAAGGGGAACCCTGGATTTATACAAAAAATGGTTTCTTTATTCCTGGAACAAGTACCAAAGGATCTAGAAAAAATGAATGAGTATGCTGGTAACAACGAATGGGATCAGGTTTCTAAACTAGCCCATAGAATGAAGCCTTCCATTGAAGGGATGGGAATTAATTCTTTAAAAGAACCGATCCGAGAAATAGAAACAAGAACCCGTCAAAACGAATCACTTTCTGATGCAGTAATTCAGGAACAAGTTCATTTCGTTAATACCGTTATGGAAAAAGTATTGGTGCAACTAAACAATGATTTTCCTGCTTAAGCATTCGTATTTTAGCTCTAAAGAATTTTAATTTTAAAAAAACAGTTCAAAATCTTTGATATTAGTTAGTGTGAGTGGATCTTCCAATGTTTTTGCGCAGGCTTCTGCATGTGGCAATTCATATTTGAAAAAGAATTCCATGGTATGGATCTTTCCTTCCAAAAATGGAAGACTCTTGGAATCAAATTCTGAGTTTTTGATTTTTTTAGCTGCTACAACAGCCATTTTTAACCATTGCCACGCAATAACAATATGTCCAGCCATTTCCATAAATACAGTAGCATCTGCTAAATACCTTTCTACATCAGATTTCAAAGCATACTCAGAAAGGTGTTCTAATACCTTGCCCATTCTATGCAATTCAGTCGTCAATTTATAGGCATAAGGCGCAAGTCTTCCAGTTTCCTCAGCATCTTTTATAGTTGAACTTATGAGAACCAGCAGAAGTTTTACTGCCTTGCCATTATGGATAGTTACTTTTCTTCCCAATAAATCTAATGATTGAATTCCTGTAGTGCCTTCATACAGCGACATGATCTTTAAATCGCGATATAATTGTTGCACAGGAAAATCTGTAGTAAATCCATATCCGCCCAAAGTCTGAATGGCTAGTGCAGCAGATCTGCTTCCTTGCTCTGAAGCATAAGTTTTTACAATAGGTGTTAAGATCTCAAGCAATAGCAAATAATTTTCTTTCTCTTCTCCGTCAGTGCTATGTACTTGGTCATATAATTTGTTACACTCCATCGCTAATGATAGGGATGCTTCCGCAATCGACTTTTGTGTTAACAACATTCGCTGAACATCTGCATGATTAATGATCAATGTTGGAGGTTTTGTGGGATCTTTTTCAGATGGCATTCTGCCTTGTGGCCTTTCCATGCAATATTGTAAGGATGCCTGATATGCCGCCATTGCAACTGATGCTGCACATTGGCCAACACTTATTCTTGCACCATTCATCATTTGAAACATATACGCTAAACCCTTATGCGGTTCCCCAACTAAATAGGCTCTACAATTGTCGTTATCTCCAAAGGATAAGTGGGTGGTGGAGTAACCACGTTGTCCCATTTTTTGAAAATCCCCAGCACAATAAACATCATTGTAACGCAATGTGCCATCTGGCTCTGGTGTGAATTTTGGAATGATGAATAATGAAATTCCTTTTACACCTGCCGGTGCACCTTCAATTCTTGCCAGGGTTAGATGCACAAAATTTTCTACCGCTTCATGCTGACCACCAGAGATAAATATTTTTTGCCCCTTTACAAGATAATAGCCACGATCTGTTACCATGGCACTTGTAGTGATATCGGATAAAGAACTTCCAGCCTGAGGTTCGGTTAATGCCATTGTTCCTTGCCAACGTCCTTCATAAATCGGAGGAACATAAGTTTCAATTTGCGCTTTGTTACCGAAACTGGTAATTAAATCTGCAGCACCAGTAGAAAGTCCAATATATCCCTGCACACTATTGTTTGCAGCTTGAAAAATATGCTGCCCTGTATTAAAAATCATTTCAGGCAATTGCAGGCCGCCGTGTTCAAATTTTGCAGCACCGCCGATCCAGCTTTGAGCAGCGGCCGACTGAATAATTTTTTTTAATTGAGGATGCGTTTTTACGCCTCCTTTTCCATCATAGGTGGCAGGAGTATCATCAAATACTTTGAAATAAGGGAACATTTCCAGGTCAGCTAATAGCTTTGCAGATTCCACGATCATCCAAGCTTGTTCCTCATCAAGGTGCGAAAATTTCTCTGACTTAAAGAGCGTATTTACTTGATGTACATCAAATAAAAGGTATCGAAGAAGTTCCATACTTGTATAGCGTGCCATAGGTCAATATTTTAAATGAATGTATTATTTAATTAAAAAATGAGGCTAATTATTTCTGCCACATAAGCGGGCTTTTCTTGGCCTTTGATTTCGATACTACAGTTAAGAAAGAGTTTTGTGCCATTGTTAGGCATTTCTTCTACATGGCTAATACTAGCTTGCATTCTGATCTCAGATCCAACTTGAACTGGATTGATAAACCTTGCTTTATTGATGCCGTAATTCACAAAGCTATTGATCTTTTCAATTGAAATTAATTGATACAAAAATTGTGATGCGAGCGACATTGTTAAATATCCATGAGCAATTGTTTTTCCTCCTGGTAAATGGGATGCAGCTTTATCAGCATCGATATGTACCCACTGAAAATCCATAGTTGCTTCAGCAAATTCATTGATCCTTGCTTGGGTAATTTCTAGCCATTGGGTAGTTCCTAAGTTTTTGCCGATATGGTGTTTTAATTCGGTCTTACTTTTAAAAATAACAGGTGGGTTCTCTTCAGTTTTCAACGTGGTGTTAGCAATGGGAGCGGGGTCATGAGCAATTGACTCCATCATTTTTTCTTCCCAATCTCCAATTTTGATAATGGCTTTTCCAATAACCTTTCTTTGTTTCAGATCCTTTAATGCATCTGCTGCATTTTCTAGCGCATAGATCTTATAATGATGCTGGGTTAATTTTCCGATGCTAAACAAGTGAACCAATTCGCTCAAGTTTTTTAAATTTTCCATGGGCTCTTTCTCTGCAAATGATCCCCAGAAAATACCCATGATGGAAACACCTTTTAATAATGCAAGGTTAAAAGGAAGTTCTGGAATAACTCCACTTGCAAAGCCTACTATTAAATAACGACCATTCCAAGCCATTGACCTTAAGGCAGATTCTGCAAAAGTTCCTCCAACTGGGTCATACACAATGTCAACACCTTTGTTATTGGTGATTTCTTTTATACGCTTTTTTAAATCGTCTTGATCATATAGTATCGTGTGGTCGGCGCCCTTTGATTTACAAATGGCAAGTTTTTCTTCACTTGATGCGCAGGCAATAACCGTGGCGCCCATCATTTTTGCTAATTCAACTGCAGCTAATCCTACACCACCCGCTGCACCAAGAACTAAAACAGTTTCTCCAGGTTGTACTGCTGCTTTTTGCTTTAATGCATAGTAGGATGTTCCATAATTATACAATGTGCCAGCTGCATGTAGAAAATCCATTTGCGCTGGAATTGGAAATACCCGATTCGCATCTACAACAACTTTCTCTGCAAACCCTCCCCAACCACAAAGTGCAAGTACCCGCATGCCTTCGGATAGTTTCTTTACATTTTTTCCAACAGATAATATGATTCCTGAAACTTCGCCTCCGGGTGCAAAAGGCAATTCGGGTTTAAACTGATATTTTCCTTCAATAATAAGGTTGTCGGGGAAATTTACACCACATGCTTTTACAGCAATCAAAACTTGGTTGTCATTAACAACTGGGGTATCTATATCTTTTAACAGAAGCTGCTCAGAGCTTCCAAAGCTTTCACATAACAATGCTTTCATAAGATCACATTAATCGGTTAGAATATCCAATTTACACCGATTGAAGGAAAGCTATCTTAAAAATATTGGGTTAATAACAACTATAAATCGGTTCTATCTTCTGTCTTCAAGCCAACGACCCTTTTAATTCTTTTGATAGTTCCTTTCCAAAGACCACCATCCATTTGTATTCTACGATCAGCTGTCCAAACCAATGCTCTAGTATTTTTTACTTGGTACAATTTACCAAACTTCTTTTCTCTCAATTTTAATGCTAACCAACCGTCTTCATTTGTTCCCGGGGGATGATTAAATCCTTCTACTGCAATGCCTTGTTCTTTTTTAAATCCCGAATTAAATCCATACACATTAACTGCTTCATCTTTGAACAGTTTGTTTACCAATCGCATCAGATCGGCAAAATATTCATAAAAGAAATACACTAATCTTGGTGTACCCGCTGTAGGTATAAATGCAAAGTTGCCATACACCGATGCAATATTTGAATTCTCCGCCAAGGGCTTTACCATTTCTTCGATCCAGTTAATCGGGTAAATTGTATCCGCATCTGCATTGAGAATATACTTTCCTTTTGCAGCATATAAACCAGCATTTCTAGCAGCCGTAATTCCCTGAACTGTTTCTAAAATACAGCGAATCCCCGCATTTTTTACGAGCTCTTCTGTTCTGTCTTTTGAATTATTATTTATAACCAAGATCTCAACAGCATACTTACATTGGTTATTTGCAAGAGCACTTAAGGTCTTTAAGATATTATTTTCCTCGTTATAAGCAGGGATCACAACCGAAACTTCTGGCTCTCCCTTTTGAAGTGCAGGATATACTAAACGAATATCTAAACATGTTTTTTCTGCTGATTCCTCTAAGTAAAATTTCTCGTTGATATATGCTGGAATTGCAATTGGTCTCATAAAAAGGAACTTGTAAAATGATAAATTGGAAGCAAATACATTTGCAGTTTTGTTCCATACATCTAAGTTAGAAAAAAGGGTCTATAAACAAGAATCTGCTTTTATATGATCGCTTTAAATGTGAACAAGCCTTTAGTATAAGAATCATTTGAGGGGTAATTTTGTAAAGAATTAATTTATTATAAAACATTTTAATATTGATTTAATGCCAGTTATTGCATGAATTATGATGTGAAGTGCGTATTTTTACGCGTGTTCAAGTATTAGTGCATTGGATTATTGAACAAATATTTTTGTATCATTGGTTTACAAAATCAAAAGAACACCAATACCCCTTTATGGCAACTGTTGATTCCCATTCATTAAAGATGTTAATTGTAGAGGATGATAAATTCATGCAATCAATTCTTAGTAAATATTTCAGTAGCTCTTTTCATTTAGAGGTTTTTTCTGACGGGATAGAAGCATTGGCTTATTTGCACGATGGGAATATTCCAGATTTAATAATTACTGATTTGAATACTCCGAAATTGGGCGGACTAGAATTGATCAGGCAGGTTAAGGCAAGCGATTTTTTTAATTCTATTCCAATGATGGTGCTTTCTGGTGAAGACAGTTCTGAAATGATCGTTAAGTGTTTAGATGCAGGAGCAGACGATTTTATAGTGAAACCATTTAATCCCAAAGAATTAGAAGCAAGAATTAAAGTAGTTCTTAGAAGAACTGGCAACTTATTATGATTCATTAAATTGATATGACTGATTTTTCTGCCCCAACTAAAACTAAACTAACTATAGTTGCACTTATTAATTGTGATTCTGTAGTTACTAGTATGCTGCAACACTGTCAACTTGGAAATACCAAACTCATTTCATTCAAAAATGGTATTGATCTATTAGATAGGTGGGAGCAAAACGATTGGGATATTTCTGCAATAGTTAGTCAAAGTGAAGTAATGGCCCCCTCGGGTGTCTCTCTTTTAGAAACTTTGTCTAGTAAAAAAGGGTTTCAAATTCCTTTCATTATTATTTGTCAGCATCTGAACGATAAAATTTTGAAAATTGCACTTCAGGCTGGTGTGGCGGAAGTATTTAAGATGCCTTTCAAAATTGAAAAATTTGAAACCAGGGTCAATTTTATCATTGAACACTGGAACGAATTAAGGAAATCTAAAAACGATCTTGAAAATAATTCAGTAGTTTATAAAACTCCTTTTGGAAAAAGATTGTTCGATATCATCGTCTCAAGTATCGCACTAATTGTTCTTTCACCCATTTTTGTTTTAGTAGGGTTCTTGATCAAATTAGAATCAAAAGGTCCTGTTTTTTATTATGCGCTGAGGGTTGGTCGAGGCTATCATATTTTTCGATTTTATAAGTTTAGGTCGATGCATTTTGATTCAGACAAAAAACTGAAAGACCTAAAACACTTGAATCAATATACCATCTCTACCAGGAAGAAGAAGGTCATTGATGAAGAGATCTCCTATGAGTTTTTATGTGAAGATTGCAAAGCGGCTGGCACCCATTGTCAGTTCCCGGTATATTCAGATACAGTGCATATGTGCGAGAAAGAGTATATCGAGCAGGAGCATCATACTCGGGAATCAACATTTATCAAGATCAAGGATGATCCTCGTATGACTAGGATCGGAAAATTTATTAGAAGAACCAGTATCGATGAATTGCCACAATTGTGGAACGTTTTGATCGGGGATATGAGTATCGTCGGAAATCGCCCACTCCCTTTATACGAAGCAGAAAAGTTGACCACCGATAAATATGCACTTCGTTTTATAGCACCGGCCGGGATTACCGGTTTGTGGCAGGTCGAAAAAAGGGGGAGTGGTAAAATGAGTGAAAATGATCGATTGATGCTTGACAATATTTACGCGAAAAACAATAGTTTTTTCAATGATATCTTATTGATCCTTCGAACAATTCCAGCCTTATTTCAAAAAGAGAATGTTTAATTAATCCTTTCCCAGTTTTTGGTTTCAAAATCATACTGTTTTAGCACTTTGGCTGGGTTGCCAACTGCTACCGAATAGGGCGGAATGCTTTTGGTTACAACAGCACCTGCCGCAATAACACTGTGTTTGCCAATTGTAACACCAGCAGTGATCACTGCATTTGCAGCAATCCAGCAATCATCTTCAATCACAATTGCCGCAGTTAATATGGGCTGTAGATGTATCGCTACGTTAGGATCTCTGTATTCGTGGTTTAAAGCACTAGCTACAATATTCTGTGCAAAAATCACATTATTGCCAATTGTGATAGGGCCGATGATCGTATTTCCCATTCCAATAAGTGTGTTATCTCCGATCAAAACGTCTCCAACTCCATTGTTGATGGTACTAAAATCTTCAATAGTTGATCCTGCTCCAAGTTGAAAGCGGTTGAAAGGTAAAACGTCAACCCTAGTTCGCCACCGTATCGAGGAGCCTTTGCCTTTTTGGTGTACAAAAGGGTTAACAAATAACTTTACCCAAATTCGAGGTCTTGCTTCACCGGATGGTACCAGCAACCAATGAACAAACTGCTTAATTCTGGGGTTGCTTTTGATGGTTTCTTTGAGCGACATGTGCTGATTTTCAGAGGTTAAAGTTAATTTTTTATGTGCTTATTCTGTGGATTTTCAAATTATTATGAGAATTTCTTTATAAAGGGGATTTGATGTTGATAAAACCATAAAATCCAAACCGTATTCAACAATGTTTAGTGGTATCTTTAAACTACTGATTCAAAACATTTTATCTCCATTTATGGCAAATGGAGGAGAAGTGGTTTGGGGTTACTCAAAAGCTCGCCTTAAAAAACGGAAAACGTATATGGGAATTTTATATAAAAAAGCCAAATCAATTTTTCAATTTTCGAGATTGAAAAAAATTGTTTTAGTGATTTTTATTTTTCTGATCGTAGGTTCTTTTTCAAAATTAATAGCTCAGGAATCTATGATTCCTGAAGTTTCAAATAGTTTCTTGAATCAGTTAATTGATACTGCAAAAAAATATTATCCCATTGTAAAAGTTAATCAGAAACGTATTGAAATGGCACATATGAATATTGGCAAAACCAATATGTCATGGTTTGATGCTTTCACTGTTACTGTATACTATAGTCCAAGCGGAGGAACCACAAGTTTGAATCAACCAACACTTTCTGGCTTTCAGGTTGGATTCTTCATTAACCTTGGTAATATTCTTCAAAAGCCCTACAACATCAAAC
>CAIYAG010000271.1 GCA_903924075.1 uncultured Bacteroidota bacterium
CCGGCGCCAGAGGTAGACGAGTCACGGATTATAAAGTTGGAGGCAGAAATTGAACGCTGGTCAGAGGCATCGCTACATCTTGAGGCGGTTAAAGAGTGGAAGCTGGTCGCTGACCGAATTGCTCGAGGTTTTGGAATTCATTACGATTCCGTCGACCAGCTGTATCATCTCTCGAACAACTGGCGTAAGCATTGCGAGGCCGGCCAGACCGTATGCCCAGTCTGTGGCGGAAAGCACCGACGGATCGACGGGGATGTACTTGGCCGCCTGGTCGACCTGATGGGTAAGTTTGACACTGTATTTATAACCTCTATCTCCATTGGCTACATTTACCAAAGTACCATCAGATTTAACTAAGATACCTCCATGTACATATTTATTATATTTAGGGGTAATTCCATTTGTATTATCATAATAATAATCAACTATAGGTCGGTTATTATTCAAATCGTACAGATATACCCTATTAGGTTCAGGAGCACCTGTCATAGCATTTTGCTTGACATAAAAGGTCAAACTAGCATCATTAACCATCGGCAATTGACCATTAGCAGGATTTCTTAAATCATCCAATTCATCAGGAACACCATTAGATCCGCTTACAGAAACTCCATCAACATATTTTCTAACATCTTCTTTTCCAAACAAATCAATAACTGCCATGGAACCGTCTCCTCCTTTTAAATACAATTCGGAATCGCCATTAGTAACATCAGGAGTTACTGGGTTAACAAATTCATTATTTAAAGTATTCAAACAATTACCAGTCATATTTAAGGTTATTGTTCTTTTTAGAGAAGTTGCATCTGTTGAAGAAGTTGCATCATGATAAACTATGGTAATCTTTCCTTGAGCAAAATTCATTCGAGCTAAACTACCTTGGTTCGCCGAATTAGCATTGGCTTCAACTTTAAAATACAAGCCTTTATAGTAATCTTTAAAAACACTATTATTGATTAAATTATCATTAGAAGTTTTTAAAATATCATTTAAAAAAGGAGTTTTATCTAAATCCATATACATCCCAGGTGCCAAACGAGTTCTGACAGTACTAGTCACTGTTACATTTCCACTTCCGTCGGTAGTCGTTTCAAAAAATTTAATTTGAGAACTATTAAAAGTGAAATTGTCATTTTGAGTAGCATCCGATGAATTATTCTAACGACTCACCATTGGAGTTAAAAACTCTACATCGGATTGTTGATCAGAATAATATTTTTGTTTTTGTTGAAACCCCGTAAGAGGATCATAATCGTTCAATTGAAAATTGGATCGATATACACTTAATTTAATTGGATTACTTCCTTGAATAGAATCTAAAGTATAAGTACTATCACCAGAATCCGAATCAGTACTTACATAAGTGGAATAATATGGCACATAAAGATAAACAGAATCTATAGAAACATTTGCTTTATCGTACACATACAACGAGCCATCATTCATTTGCAATTTTGTTAAAAAACAAGCCGTTGTTTTTCCGAAAACTGGGTTATTATAATACCCTATAGAGTTAATAGGTAAATTATTGGTTTGCACAGGACCAAGAGTTTGATTATAAGCGATAACAGTAGAAGTAGAATCACATAACAATCCATAATGATTATCTCCAACTATATTGGCTCCAATATCCGAAAACTCACGGTCACAGGAAATAAA
>CAIYAG010000272.1 GCA_903924075.1 uncultured Bacteroidota bacterium
AGTGCCGTTCAGGCAAAGTGAGTTAGACAAAAAAGAGCAGGTGGCTCAGATGTTTAACACGATCGCATTTCGTTACGATTTTTTAAATCGCTTTCTGAGTGCGGGGATTGATAAAGGCTGGCGCAAAAAAGCCATCAATCAGTTAAAGGAATTACAGCCTAAATTGATCTTGGATGTAGCAACAGGAACTGGCGATGTAGCCATCATGACCTATAACCAATTGCATCCTGAAAAAATTATCGGGATCGATATTTCTGAAGGCATGCTGGAATTTGGCAAAAAGAAACTAGAGAACTTACAGCTGAATCAGGTGATCGAATTACAAAAAGGCGATAGCGAATCGATTCAGTTTGCAGACAACCATTTTGATGCCATTACGGTAGCATTCGGTGTGCGTAATTTTCAAAACCTGGAAAAAGGTTTGGCAGAAATGCAGCGTGTATTAAAATCTGGTGGTAAATTGGTGGTATTAGAATTTTCAAAGCCTACATTTGGACCAGCACAGGCCTTCTATAAATTTTATATGAATGTGATCGGACCAAGCATTAGCAAATTATTCGGATCTAATAAAGCAGCATATCAATACTTGAACGATAGTGTTCAGGCCTTCCCTGAAGGACAAACATTTATAACCTTAATGAATGAAGCAGGATTTACCCAAACTTATTTAAAAAAGCTTAGTCTAGGGATATGCACGATCTACTGCGGAAGCAAACCATAACATTCACCCTCTGTTCGATCTTTCTGTTGGCTGGCCTGAAGGGCTATAGCCAAAAGGAGTTGTATCGGATAGACCACGATGATATGACCTATTATTTTGGTCTAACATTGAGTTACAATACCTCCTATCTCAAACAAACCAAGAGTGCCAAATTCCTGGCTTCAGACAGTGTCATGATCGCCGAGCCAGGATCTAGCGGTGGCGTGGCCTTGGGGCTATTGGGTACTTTGCGTTTAGATGATCATTTTCAATTAAGGGTGAACCCACAATTGATCATTGGGGGCTCTAAATACATTTCCTATACGCTCAATAATACCAAACCTGGTGAAGCTGCATTTCAAAAACAGGTACTGCCTTCCAATATTGTGAGCTTCCCATTTCAAATGAAATTTAATTCAGACAGGATCGGTAATTTCAGAACCTATATGCTGGGCGGTGTGAAATACGATATTGATCTGGCTAGCAATTCTACTGCTCGAAATGCAGATGATATCATCAAATTAAAACGTTACGATTTTGGGATTGAGGCTGGTATTGGTTTTAACTTTTATCTTCCATTCGTTACCATTTCGCCAGAGCTTAAAATCAGCAATGGATTGAGTAATCTGCATCAGGTCGACCCAGCGCTGAAATTTTCCAATATATTAGATAAGATCCAATCAAGGATGATCGTATTCTCGATTCACTTCGAAGATTAATTTCCAGTATAACTTTTCCTGATTTCGTATTCGCAGATGATAAGTTTCGATAAATTGCAGTATCGAAATGAACGACATGCAAAACTACCTCATCAAGAATACCTGTATCGTTAATGAAGGCACCCGCTTTTATGGCGATCTACTGATCAAAAATGGTCGGATTGATAAAATTGCTGCTTCCATTAGCTTACCTGAAAACTGTATCGAAATTGACGGTAGTAATCAATTTTTATTACCCGGTGCGATCGATGATCAGGTTCATTTTCGTGAGCCAGGCTTAACGCATAAAGCCAATATCTATACCGAAGCAAAAGCAGCAGTGGCTGGCGGCGTGACCAGTTTTATGGAAATGCCCAA
>CAIYAG010000273.1 GCA_903924075.1 uncultured Bacteroidota bacterium
GCCACAAGATCTGCATGAGTAAGCACAAATTTTTCAATAAATTTCTCCTGATTTATCGATTTGAATAATCTTGGCATTATACAATGTCCGGTTGCTTCACGGAGTTTATCATTGTTTGAACCAACGCGCACAACGAGCGGTATCCTCATTATTCTGGAAAGCATATAACCGAAAATACCCAAATAAAGCGGGTCTCCGGCTCGAACAACACTGATTTTCTCTCTACGAATGAACGAAATCAAAAAAAACAGGATATCAATTTGTGCAATCAGAAAATTTATACTAGATACTTTTCTTAAACCGGAACTGATACCTATCTTACCCTCTATAACCGTATGATTTTCATTTATTGAATAAACAATCGGGCGACCATATTTAGGCCCAAACTCTTGTGAGCTAACAAGTGAAGCGAACGGATGAATTGACCATACATGTTCAAAATACCCATCAAGGTCACGACATGTTACAGAACTTTTTAAACCTCTCTTTTCAATCGCCTCAAAAGTAAATGCTGTATCAAGTACTAATAGCTTTTTTCCATTTTTAACCATTTTTTCTAACAACTAATAAATGATAATCGGATATTATATTTGCATATTTATTATAAATATCTATATCATATTTTTTATTGTATAGCAAATAATCTTCTTCATGAATAACTGATCCGCCAAGTATCATTAATTCATCTACAATCTTGATCCACTCAATATGATCATCTTTAAAAACATGAATATCACCCTCTCGGTGATATTTAGGATTTATAAATCTCCGTACAAGCCAGTCAAAATAATTCGTCAAGATAAAATATTTTGAAAAGTCCTGCCTGACATTACATTTTATCTCTTTCTGAAAAAAAGCATAAACAGGGTCTTCTGTCCAGAACCCCTCGGAAGGCTCATGATCAATAAAAGCCACACCTCCAGGTTTAAGTACCCTCATAAATTCCTTAAGTATAGACAAATAATCAGGGATATGGTGTAAAACAGAATATGTTGCAACCATATCTACACTCTGATCGGAAACATTTGAAATATCTATCCCATTAAGCTTAATGGTTTGAACAATGGTTTTATATGATTTTGAAGCAATTAAATCCAAAAATTCCTGAGACACATCGCCTGCAATCACGTTACATCCAAGTTCAGAGAGATGAGAAGTAAGATTTCCTGCTCCACTTCCGAAATCAAAGGCTATCTTTCGTTTGCTACCGGTTTTAATATAAAATATTGCATCTTGTAACTTTTGCCTTAATCGTCTCTGCTCAATTTCGTTATATATCTCTCCATGGTCCCGCGCATATCTTTTTGCTATTTTATCATGTGTTTTAATATTCCACTCGATATCAACATTTTTTTTCATAAAAACAACCAATAACATTACGACTTAAATGGAGCATGTATATTCTAAAATCAGGAATGCCATCAATTATAAAAAGATGCACGTATTCTTTTTCTGATCAAACCTACAGTATCTCTATACCATGGCTTTGCCAATAGTGCATTCTCCATTTTTCTGACTTTAGGGCGGCTATAAATCCAGGCAATAGAAGGGCCCAATATTAATAATTTTTTGAATTTCAGAGCAATAACTTTTCTTGTAACTTCAGCACGAATCATCTGTCCTTTTTTGGATGCCCTGATTCGTTCTTTTTTTGACAACTCAGGAGTTTCGTAAACCGGATCCAAGGACTGCATCGGAAATTGATCACAATTCAAATATTCTTCTGGCTTTCTGAGCCATAAATTATTATTCTCCACATAATCCCACAGTTCAGTATTCGGCATCGGCACAAGATTATAAAACGAAACATCACTGACTGGATATTTCAATGCAAAATCAAATGACTCTTCAAGATCATTCCAGTTTTCGCCAGGAGTTCCTATCAAAAAAAACAAGCTGACAAAAAATCCTTTTTCACAAGCAAGTCGAACAGCATTGTCTGACTGCTCAAAGGTCAGTCCTTTTCGCATCGCTTTCAGGACTTTATTGGACGCTGACTCTATGCCGAATGCAATTCTTCTGAAACCGGCTTCATACATATGATCAAGAAGCTCGGAATCTATTTTTTCAGCTCTTAAACCATTCCCTGCCTGAAGAACAAGACCGTCAAACTTAAGATCAATAACCC
>CAIYAG010000274.1 GCA_903924075.1 uncultured Bacteroidota bacterium
GCGGCATTTCACCTACAGCAGGATGGCTATCAAACCGTGATTGCGCAAACAACTCAGATCTATAACGAATTTGCATGTGGCAATCCAGATCCAACAGCGCTCAGAGATTTTGTAAAAATGTATTTGGATCAAGCACAGAACACAGGCAGCAAAAAGCCACGTTTTTTATTGCTGATGGGGGATGGTATGTACGACTATAAAAATCGCGTAGCCGGCAATACCAACTTGGTTCCCGTATACGAAACCGTGAATAGCTTAGATCCTTTGTCTACGCATGTTTCAGACGATTTTTTTGCGCTGCTCGATGATGGGGATGATATCAATCAAGTGTCTCCCGCTGGTTTGCTAGATCTTGGTGTGGGGCGCATCCCGGCACATAATGCCACAGAAGCAAAAACCATGGTTGATAAGATCCTGCATTATAGCGATACGGCAAGCCTCGGTGCATGGCGCACGCAAACCGTTTTTATTGCAGACGATCAGGATGCGAATTTGCATTTGAACGATGCCGAATCGCTGGTAAAAACGGTATCCACTAGCAATCCCGCATTGCATACTGATAAAATTTATCTCGATGCCTATCCCATGGTAAGTGGCAATGGCGGCGCCAGATATCCCGCGGTAAACGATGCTATCGTAAACGAAGTTTTTAATGGAAACCTGATCGTGAATTATACAGGTCACGGAAGCTATCAACGCCTCGCAGAAGAATCGGTGCTCACAGAAACAGAAATTGCACGATTTAATAATCCCAGTAAATTACCGCTCTTCATCACCGCCAGTTGCGATTTTGCGCCTTATGACGATCCCACAAAATCATCGCTCGGAAATAGTTTATTATTTGGCAATCAAAATGGAGCCATTGCATTAATGACCACCACGCGCGTTGTGTTTGCTTATAGTAATCGCATCATGAACGATAACTATTTGCGCATCGCTTTGCAACCCAATGCGCAGGGCAATTGGTTAACACTTGGTGAAGCAACGCAACAGGCTAAGAACACCAGCTACCAAGGCTTTGGTGATGTATACAATAATCGAAAATTTTGTTTGCTCGGCGATCCTGCCATGCGTTTAGCCATCCCTACGTATCATTTAAAACTCACACAGATCAATGGAAAACCCATCACCGGAAACGATAGTTTGCAAGCACTGGGTAATTATCAATTGAGCGGGATTGTTACAGATGGATTGGGCAATCCCATCAATAATTTTAATGGCATTGTATATCCAACCGTGTACGATAAAGCGCAAGAACAAAAAACTTTGGGCAACGATCCTGCAAGTATCGTAACCAGTTTCGCGGTGCAAAACAGTGTCTTGTACAAGGGCCGTGCAACGGTAAAAAATGGGGCTTTTCAATTTAGTTTTATTGTACCGAAAGACATCAATTATCAACCCGGAAAATCGAAGATCAGTTTATACGCCACCAATGGTTTAAAGGATGCGGCTGGGGCAGATACTTCCTTTTATATATCTGGATTGGCGAATGCGTTGAAGGATACCACCGGCCCCATCATCAAAGCTTATCTGAATGATGAGAATTTTAAAGACGGCGGACTCACCAACGAAAACCCCATCCTGCTCCTGCATTTATACGATGTATCGGGCATCAGCACATCGGGGGCAGCCATTGGGCACGATATGACGGCGGTGATCGATGGCAATGAAAGAAATGTGTTGGTCCTCAATAATTTTTACACCGCACTGCTCGATAGCTATCAGGAGGGAACCGTGAATTTTCCATTGCCTACCATGGCGCCCGGTTTACATCAGATCAGGATCAAGGTATGGGATGTGGCCAATAATTCGAGTGAGCTGCTCTTGAATTTTGTGGTGGCCAAACAAGAAAACTTGGCTGTCACCAAGGTTATGAATTTCCCCAATCCATTTACAAATTTCACACATTTTTCTTTCGAGCATAACCAGCCCAATACCGATTTGGGCGTAGAGATCGCCATTTTTACGCAGAGGGGGCAGTTAGTGAAGCAGATCCGGCAAACTGTAAATACGGGAGGCACCAGAAATATCCAGATCCCTTGGGATGGTAGGGATGAAAATGGCCGAAAACTCGAAAAAGCTCTTTATATTTACCGTATTAAAGTAAGTTTGCATAACAGCTTCTATGAAGAAGCCAAACAATTATTCGTATTCTAAAACCCTTGAATGATTTAGATCTCTACACTTTTTTTAACAATTTATCGTTTGAATAAGTAACCCAGATTGTAAAATCATTCAGATTATGCATTTATCCACCTATCGCAAGCTATTAGTAGTGATTACTTTTATAGCAATCAGCGGCTCTCTACTAGCACAAACAGACTCTTTAAATATTGTAAGTACAGCAGTACCCTTTTTGCGGATCTCACCCGATGCGCGTGCCGGGGGGATGGGCGATGCGGCCATTGCCACCATGCCCGATGCCAATAGCGGTTTCTGGAATTTGGCGAAGATTCCATTCACCACAAAAAACTCCAGCATCGCATTGAACTATACGCCATGGTTAAAAGACCTGGGTTTAACGGATGTGTATTTAGCAAGTATGGCGGGATATTATAAGTTAGATGAAGAGTCTGCGATCTCTTCTTCGCTACGTTATTTTAGTTTGGGAAATATTCAGTTGACCGATAATTCTGGTAACCTTTTGAACTCAGTAAAACCAAGTGAATTTGCGATCGATTTTGGATACACGCGTAAGATCGGCGACAACTTAAGTATTGGTGGTGCATTGCGTTATATTAATTCAAGATTGGTAACAGGCGATGTAGGAACCGGAGTGGTATACAAAGCCGGAAACACAGTGGCTGCAGACGTTTCATTGTATTATCATGGAATGGCCGATGAGCAAAGTAGTGGATTAAACTGGGGTATCACATTATCCAATATGGGTGGTAAAATTGGATATACCAATGATGCCAATAACAAAGATTTTATCCCTGCCAATTTAGGTTTTGGTCTTGCATATATTAATGTGATCAACGAAAGCAATAAGATCAGTTTTGGTTTAGATCTAAATAAATTATTAGTACCCATTGCACCAAAAGCAACAGGCGTATACAGCACCGACTCAGCAGCACTAGCAGCATATCGCAACACAGGCGTAGTTAGCAGCTGGCTAAAATCTTTTAACGATGGAACCAGCATCGTGAGCAGTTTTCAAGCGAGCTTAGGTATGGAGTATGCGTACAACGATCAGTTCTTTTTCCGCGGTGGCTATTTCTACGAAGACAAAACACGCGGCAACAGAAAATACTTTTCAGTAGGAGCGGGTTTCAATCTGCCTTCGTTGGGGATTAATATTTCATATTTGGTTCCTTCGGGTTCAGGAGTAACACGTAATCCACTTTCTAATACTATCCGTTTCGGGATCATATTTAATCTGGGGGGAGACGAGAAATAAGTGAAGAGTGAAGAGTGAAGAGTGAAGAGTGAAGAGAGGAGGAAGAAGATGAAGTGAGGAGTAAATTTTTACGAATCTTATTATAACTTCGATGAAGTTTTAAAACAATTTAATGTGAACCAGATTTTTCAAACACTGCAAGATACTATGCCTTCTCTTAAGGCAAAATATCCAATTCAATCATTGGGAGTGTTTGGTTCTTATAGTAGAGGAGAAGAAACACCCACTAGTGATTTAGATATTGTCTACGAAACCTTGCCCAATACTTATTTGAATTTGCATAGTTTTTTAAGTTTGCAGAAAGAGTTAAATCAAATTACGCACTTAAAAATCGATTTGGTAAATAAAAAGTACATCAATGAAGTGGTTTGGTTAACTGCCAAAAACGATGTGGTATATGTATAATAATAAAAATATATTATACATAGTATCCGCTATTTCAGCCATTGAAAAAATAACCATTTATACTTATAATTATTCTAATGCAATTTCTTTATTGCAAGCAAATAATCAATTGAATTTTAATGGAACAATTACGTTATTAATTGCTATTGCTGAAGAAACAAAAAAGATTGATTTAAAATTATTAAAAACACAACAAGATATTCAATGGCAGAATATTGTAGATATGAGAAATGTGTTGGCTCATGATTACAGGGGGATAGATCCTGAAATTCTCTTTGATGTTGTTAAAAATGAACTCCCCAAGTTAAAAAACGCATTTATTAAAATGATAAAAGAATTACCAATTGATGCAGTTAGGGAAATTATTCAAACAAATCAATACCAGCATCTTTCCAAAATAATATAAAGCGTAAATTTTAAGATTTGAGTAAAAGAAGAAGATAAAAGAAGAAGATAAAAGTGAAGAGAGGAGGAAGAAGAAGTGAAGAGATAAAAGTGAAGAGTGAAGAGTGGAAGAAGAAAGTAAGAAGTGAGGAGTGAGGAGTGAGGGGTGAGGAAGAACTTCAATAGGACTACGTTAACCTCAGACTTCAGTCTGAGGGGACATCTAAGATGGACAAAAAGACAAGAACATGTACAGAATCGGCCAAGGCACAGACTTTCATCAATTAGTAGAGGGCAGAGACCTCTGGCTTGGTGGTGTAAAGATCCCGCATACCAAAGGAGCACTTGGCCATAGCGATGCCGATGTATTGCTGCACGCCATTTGCGATTCCATGCTCGGAGCCCTAGCTTTAGGCGATATCGGCTTCCATTTCCCTGATACTAATCAAGAATTTAAAAATATTGACAGTAAAATCCTGCTCAAACGCACGGCCGAACTCATTGCCAAAGAAGGCTATCAAGTGGTA
>CAIYAG010000275.1 GCA_903924075.1 uncultured Bacteroidota bacterium
ACAATTGTTAAAACTTCTGTACCCGCTAGGGGAGTTGTCGATGCTGGTAAACCGCTAATCTTTGTATCAGCCATAATAATTCCTTAAATTAAAATAAATGAGCCATCTTCTTGAACTAAATTATCTCCAGCTTCGGTAATCAATTTATCTTGAACCGGAGGTGCATTGGGACTAATAGGGGGACTTCTAAAATTGTGTCGGCCGTTATTTCTTAGCATGATTTATCATTCATATAAAATGTTAATTAGTCCAGCATCAAATGTATCTGTACCGTTTACCGTAGTAATTGATAATTGAGTCAATACTCCTGATAAAGTTACTCCACCACCACCGCCACCGCCATTTGTTCCTACTGTATAACCACAGTTTTCAGCCCAAATATTTGAGCCCATTGAATTAATAATCATTTGACCGTATCTAAAATCACCGGCACCAATCCCAGTGGTTACTAAGCCATTAGTTGCTGATATTCCACCACCATTGTATACAACATAACTAGAATAGCCTGAAGTAGTTAATCCACCACTTGTGCCTAATTGAACAATGATAGGGGAACCGCCACTTGTGCTAACACCATTAAATGCAACAACGATTCTTTTTATCCCTGACGGTAAACCTGTAAATGCAATGGATGTTCCACTTGTTGATGACTGGATAGTGCCTATGGTTAGTAATGAGCTTACCGCAGAAGCCACATAAGCAGTTGTAGCTACTTTGGTAGAGTTATCTCCGGCTGACTGAGTTACCCCAGTTACGTTACTGGCAATTGTTCCACCTGATACTAAATTAGTAGCATTTGTGGCATTCGTAGCAGTACCTACTGTCATACCTGAATTTGTGCCTGTAACCCCATTTATTGTGCCACCAGTGATTGTTACACTGTTGGCATTTTGAACTGCCATTGTTCCAAGTGCTGCAATCTTCGAATCAACATAAGAAACTGTGGCACACGTTACAGTCGGTTGATCCCAAATAAGATTACCGTTTACATCCGTTACAATCTGTCGATAACTGCCATCGCCATAAGTAATGCACTCTCCGGCACTGTCTAAAATGATTGGATTGGAATTTAAAATGGTTAATGCAGCATCTTGATAGGTATTTTTGAAGGTTGTAGTACCTGGGATATAGTAGTAAACAAAGCCACCGGCCAAAGGATTACCATTAGCATCAAAGTATTGTTGTTTTGCATTTGGAATTAGTGATCCGCTCATTTTTCATTCCCTTTTTTTAATTCCATCAAATTACCTAAATTATAATTGTTTTGCATAGCTTCTTGCATCTTTGCAGCATCCTTCTTGGATAAGTTACGCAATAGTAAATTTTGACCAGCTTCTCCAGCAGCCACTCCTACGCCAGTACCAGCTCCTTTAGTTGCACCACCGACTAAAGCACCTCCTAAAAATGGTAATTTGCTAATTCCTGTTTTAAGTAATCCCATTCTCTCAGCTTGCATTGCACCGCCTTCATAAGAATGAATCCCTGGCATCCATTGACCAGCTAAATTTAATCGATTAAAAGCTAATTGTCAACAATCTTTATAAAAACCATGTGGTCTTGACATGGCGCTATAATTTGCTATTATTAAGATGTGCTTGTGGGCGAAAGCCCCGTTCAGCCAAGGATTCACCTAAGCTGAAGCCAAGCACAACAAAAATGCGGTCTTCGGACGGCTTTTTTGTTTATTCGTCATCAATTCCGTCTGTATAAAGTTTTTGTCCTTTCTTTAAATTTGAATCTGGCATAACACTCCAAAAAATAAAGTTGCCATCCCCCACCCTTCGGATAATCACTCTTATTTTTATTTCAAAATCACCCATTATGGCAACGAAAGCCCAATACTCCACATTTTTTGTTTGCCTGAATCCATCTTTTCCGGCTTGACCAATAGTTATAACTCCTTTTCTGTGCTCTTGGATTGTCCCGGAGTTCCTAACAACTTTCAGCGCTAACGGTAAAAGATTAAATTTCAAAAGCTGTTCTTTTTTGTTTCTTTCCCTTCTGTCAGAAAATTGTAAATGGTGAAATCCATCCGAGTTTAAAATAATTTCACACTTAAAATAAGGATTATAAATGCTTTTCTGCGCATCAAAAAGACTTTTCGCTTTTTCCTTTCTCTGATTGAAATAATCAATATCTAATTCTGAATCCATCAATTTTTATTTCTCAATTATTTTTTGTTTCTTCTTTTTTCGGCTCTCATGCTATATGCAACATCTTCAACTGCCACTAATTTGCTTTTACTTAAAACTACTTTAAAAGATCTTCTAATTGGTTTGGGTCATTTTTTTCAACGTAATCGGTCATCCTATGAATATAATCTGCCCAATTTTCTGATTTTTCTAAAACGTCTTTTTCTTCTTCCGCGTGTTCCATAATTTAACTTTAAACTGTTTTTAGATATTTACCAGTGTAAGATTTTTTAACCTTTGCAATATCTGCTGGCGTGCCTTCGGCGACAATTTCTCCGCCTTTGTCGCCGCCTTCGGGACCCAAATCTATAATCCAGTCTGCGTTGCGGATTAAATCGAGATTATGTTCAATGACGAGAACGGTATTTCCTTTTTCAACTAATCCAGCCAAAACTGAAATTAATTTTTTAATATCATCAAAATGCAAACCAGTTGTCGGTTCATCCAAAATATATAATGTCCTACCCGTGCCTTTCCTTGAAAGTTCTGTGGCCAATTTTACTCTTTGCGCTTCCCCGCCAGATAGTGAAGTAGCTGATTGTCCTAACTCAACGTAGGACAAACCAACCTCTTTTAATGTTTTCATTTTTTCATAAAGT
>CAIYAG010000276.1 GCA_903924075.1 uncultured Bacteroidota bacterium
GCACATTATCTTGATACGTTCTCGGGCTTCATTGCTGGCTCTGACACTAGTTAATAATATGCAAAAACTTTTCTCTGTACCCCTTCCAACCCTTCCTCTTAGCTGGTGCAACTGTGATAATCCAAATTTTTCTGAGCTTTCGATCACCATCACGGAAGCATTCGGTACGTTCACCCCCACTTCAATGACGGTGGTACTCACCATGATCTGGGTATCGCCTGAAACAAAACGAGCCATATTGGTTTCCTTCATTTCAGCAGGCTGCCTTCCATGCACCATGCTGATTCTGTATTTGGGTTCGGGGAAGAACGACTTCACCTGCTCATAACCCTGCATCAGGTCTTCATAACTCAGCTTCTCGCTTTCCTCAATCAAGGGATAGATAAAATAAACCTGTCGGCCTTTTACCAATTCGGTTTTTACAAAATCCATCACCGAAGCCCGGGCTGTTTCATATCGATGCACGGTTGTGATAGGAATTCTTCCGGGAGGTAGTTCGTCCATCACACTATAATCCAGATCTCCATATGCCGTCATTGCAAGCGTACGAGGAATTGGCGTAGCCGTCATGACCAACACATGCGGAGGCAATGCGGCTTTAGCCCATAGCTTTGCTCTTTGTGCAACCCCAAAACGATGTTGTTCATCAACAATTACCAAACCAAGGTTTTTAAACTGTACCACTTCTTCGATCACAGCATGTGTGCCTACCACGAAATGAATGGTATCATCCATTAGTCCTTGTAAAATCCGTTTGCGTTCTTTTGTTTTGGTACTTCCCGTGAGCAGTGCAATTTCAACTGGCATTTCTTTGAGCAATTCACTCAGACCGGTATAATGTTGTTGTGCCAAAATTTCTGTTGGTGCCATCATACAACTCTGGAATCCATTATCGGCTGCAAGCAACATACTCAATAAAGCCACGATGGTTTTTCCGCTTCCCACATCACCTTGCAATAAACGATTCATCTGGTGGCCTCGTCCAGTATCGTTTCTAATTTCTTTTAATACCCTTTTCTGTGCACCAGTTAATTCAAAGGGTAAATATTTCGAATAAAAAGTATTGAAAATGTCGCCCACTTTTTCAAACACCACCGACTTACTAACCTTATGTCTTTCAAGTCTGGTTAAATTCAAACGCACCTGTGCGATAAAAAATTCCTCGAATTTCAATCGCTCTATGGCTTTTTGATAGCCTTGTGCTGATGTAGGAAAATGGATCTGGCAATGCGCTTCGTATCGTTCCATTAAACCCATTGCTTTACAAATGGGCAGTGGAATATTCTCTATGAGTTCATCGGGATGCAGGATCGAAATCAGATTATACGTGAGTTTTCCGAGCTGCCTGCCATTTAATCCCCTTGCTTTTAGCTTTTCTGTACTGGGATAAACGGGTTCCAGAAAATTGCTGCCGCCTGCTTTTGCCGGAACATAAGATTCAATTTCGGGATGCACAATCTGTGGCTTTCCATTGAAGAATCCTGTTTTCCCAAACACTAAATAAGTACTTCCCTCCACCAAATTCTTGTGCACCCAACTGATACCTTGAAACCAGGCTAATTCCAGGGCACCTGTATCATCAACCAGTTTTGCAACCAGGCGCTTGCCCCTTTTCTCGCCAATAGTTTCGAAATACATCAATTTGCCAACGACCTGAATATAATCGGTATCAGGTTTGATGTCTTTGATCTTACTAACCTTGGTTTTATCAATATGCCTATTCGGAAAATGGTTGAGTAGATCTGCAAAAGTGAAGATCTCGAGCTCCTTTTTCAGCATATCAGCACGCAATGGCCCAACCCCCTTGAGGTATTCGATGGGCGATTGTAATATGTAATTATTTTGACTGATATCGGCGCTTTAAAAATCTACTGCAATGTTACTACAAAGCTGCCCTAGTTGATGCGTCAAATTGAGCTTGCATTTCTTATCTTCGCCGAATGGCAAAAGAGGTTGTTTTAAGTGGAATCAGGCCTACCGGCTTTCTGCACCTGGGAAATTATTTTGGTGCAATGCGTAATTATGTACGCATGCAGGATGAATATAACTGCTATTTTTTTGTGGCCAACTGGCATAGTTTAACTACCCATCCAGATACAAGCGAACTAAGAAATAGTGTGCACAGGGTGATCGCAGAAAATATTGCTTGCGGATTAGACCCTGAAAAAGTGGCGCTATATGTTCAGAGCGATGTTCCTGAAATTGCAGAACTCTATCTGTATTTGAACACGATGGCATATAAAGGTGAGTTGGAAAAGACCACCACTTTTAAAGAGAAAGTTCGATTGAGTCCGGATAATGTAAATGCTGGTTTATTGACTTATCCCGTTTTAATGGCAGCAGATATATTGATCCATCGTGCCCTGAAAGTGCCTGTGGGAAAAGATCAGGAGCAACATTTAGAAATGGCGCGCAATTTTGCGGAGCGATTTAACCACCGATATGGCGATGTATTTCCTTCTCCCCAAGCCTTCAATTTTGGAGGAGAGTTGGTGAAGATTCTGAGTTTGGATGGGAATGGGAAAATGAGCAAGAGTGAAAATCAGATGAACACCATTTATCTAGCCGATGATGATGAGCAGATCCGTAAAAAGATCATGAAGGCGAAGACCGATGGTGGTCCGCTTACACAGAATTCTGCAAAACCAGATTATATCGAGAATTTATTTACTTTAATGAGTCAGGTGAGTGCTGCTGATACTGTTGCCAAATTTGAGGCTGATTTTAACGCAAGTTCTGAGGGCAATTGTATTATCCGTTATGGCGATATGAAGAAACAGTTAGCGGCAGATATGGCTGAGTTTATAAAGCCTATCCGTAGTCAGGCTGCAGATATCCAACAAAACAAGGAATTGTTGCATAAAATCATTCGTCAGGGTGCAGAAAAAGCGCGGATCAGCGCCGGTGCCACTTTGAAATTGGTACGTGATGCCATGGGAATGAACTAAATATTGCAACAGTTGTAAAAAAATTATTATTAAAATGCCGATGGCATAACCTTTTTCGTACTTTCATCAATATGGCCAAATTAAAGAAACCAAAACACGTAGCTATAGCGGGCAATATTGGAGCCGGCAAGACCACTTTAACAGAAATGTTGAGTAAGCATTATCGCTGGATCCCACAGTTCGAGGACGTAGATCATAATCCATACTTGATGGATTTTTATGAGGATATGCCGCGCTGGAGTTTTAACCTGCAGATCTTTTTCCTGAACAGTAGGCTCACACAATTATTAGAAATTCATCATGGTACAGAAACGGTGATTCAAGATCGAACAATCTATGAAGATGCCAATATTTTTGCTCCGAACTTGCACGAAATGGGTTTGATGAGTAAGCGAGATTTTGATAATTATTATCAATTCTTTCAGACTTTGAAAACAATGGTGCAGCCGCCAGATCTGATGATCTATTTAAAATGTTCAGTACCTACGTTGGTATCTCAAATCCAGAAAAGGGGTCGTGAGTACGAAGAGAATATTCGTTTAGATTATTTGAAGCGTTTAAACGAGCACTATACCCGTTGGATTGATGGATACAAAGAAGGACAGTTATTGATCATCGACTGCGACAAAAATAAATTCGCCGAAAACGAAGAGCACTTTGGCGAGATCATCAGCAAAGTAGACAGTATGTTATTCGGATTGTTTTAAACGAATAAGAACAATAGTTAAAAAGACCGGCCGCGAGCCGGTTTTTTTATTGTGCTCAACTCCAAAATTTTTAGCTCTCCAAAAAAAGGGTGTTTTTCACCGAAGAAAGGGTTATGATATTTCAATTCTGCCTATTATTTTTATTGCAGCAATTAGCCCTTAAAAGATTTCTCCCCTTATTAAAAAGCATTTGTTTTTTCCGACATAAAGGACGGTGAATGATCAGCGCAACACTGGGTTTTGGTCCCTATTTTTTACCAGGCCTGTAGGCCACAGGCGCAAATAAAAAGGACGGCCGTTGGTACGAAAACCAAACTGGCGAAGCAAACACAGACCAGCAGCAATGGAATCTGGAGACCTTGCAGTAATAGCAAGTTAAAAACCGCTGAACATTCGAACCATGGTGTTAGACAGGGGGAAAAATAAAATTTAAAAAACGATGAAACAAATATTTATAACAATCATATTGATTTCTCCAATACTATTTTTCCATTCATGCAAAAGGGAGATTAATAATCAATCAATGTTTAAAGAAAAAAACACTTATTCTGATTCAGAGATTGTGGCAATTTTTTCCCCA
>CAIYAG010000277.1 GCA_903924075.1 uncultured Bacteroidota bacterium
TCTGTTTATACGCAATCGGGCAGACTTTAAATATCATGACACTTGGTGCTTTAGCAGCCGCAATTGGTCTGATCATTGATGATGCGATTGTGGTAGTAGAACAAATTCATCGAACGCACGAGGAACATCCTGAAGAACCTACAAATTTGCTGGTTAAAAAAGCACTGAACTATTTATTACCTGCAATGGTAGGCTCCTCACTCAGCACAATCGTTATTTTCTTACCCTTTGTTTTAATGAGTGGTGTTGCTGGTGCTTATTTTAAAGTGATGACAGACACTATGATCATTACATTGGTTTGTTCCTTTTTTGTAACCTGGATCGCCCTTCCTGTGATCTATCTGCGCTTATCCCGTAATAAGAATACGATTAAAAAAAGAAAGGTTGAACACCAAGTACACAATCAAAAATGGGTGGGTTTCTTTATTAGAAAACCCTATCTCAGTCTGGTGATCATTGCAGCGCTAGTGTTTTCCGTGATTTATATTTTTCCAAAACTAGAAACTGGTTTCTTGCCAGAAATGGATGAAGGAAGTATTGTATTCGATTATAACTCCCCGCCGGGAACCTCCTTAGAAGAAACAGATCGGATCTTACGTGAAGTAGAAAAAATATTGGTAAAGGTTCCAGAAGTGGAAGCCTATAGCAGAAGAACGGGTACACAAATGGGGTTCTTTATAACAGAACCTAATCGGGGCGACTATTTAATTCAATTAAAAAAATCCAGAACAAAAACCACAGAGGAGGTCATCAGCGATATTCGAAAAAAAGTAGAAGCTACACAACCTGCATTGAGAATCGATTTTGGTCAGGTGATTGGCGATATGCTAGGCGATTTGATGACTTCTGTG
This sequence comes from uncultured Bacteroidota bacterium, assembly GCA_903924075.1. Lineage (GTDB taxonomy): Bacteria > Bacteroidota > Bacteroidia > Chitinophagales > Chitinophagaceae > Sediminibacterium. The sequence continues at coordinate 852 of CAIYAG010000277.1, forward strand.
CAACCGATCGAGGTAAAAGTATTTGGAAACGATCAGGCTACATTGCAATCCCTATCTAAAAAAATTGCTGATCTCATAGGCAAGGTGGAAGGAACCGCCGATGTGTTTGATGGAGTAGTAATTGCTGGCCCTTCCATCAATATCGAACCCAATTATAGTGCGATGGCACAGTACGGAATCACTGCTTCTAATTTGCAATTTCAAATGCAATCCTCTTTAGAAGGAAATTTGGTGGGTACCGTGTACGACAAAGATCAGCTAAGTAATCTACGGCTCATTTATCCAGGCAGCAAAACATTGAGTGTGGCTGATATAGAAAAGACGCCGATTTTTTTACCTAATGGAAAACTGCATCCTATCAATCAGTTGGCAACTGTGCATATGAATAGTGGTGATGCAGAAATTCAAAGAGAAGATCTGCAATCGATGGGTGTTGTTACAGCAAGATTGGAGAATCGTGATCTGGGAAGTACCATTAAAGACATTCAAAAAACGATCAACGCAAATATTGTTTTACCACAGGGTTATGCCATTGTGTATGGGGGTTCTTATGCAGATCAGCAGCAGTCTTTCAAAGAATTGCTGATCATCCTAATCAGTTCCAGCTTATTGGTATTCGGTGTAATCTTATTCCTCTTCCAGGATTTCAGTATTGCAGTGATCATATTGTTGATTGCGGTTTTAGGAATTAGTGGAAGTTATATGGGTCTCTACTTTACTGGAACAGCTTTAAATGTTGGTAGTTATACCGGTTTGATCATGATCGTGGGGATCATCGGTGAGAATGCCATTTTTACTTTCCTACAATTCCGCGAATCAATGAAGCTTTCCAATAATGTGGATGATGCAATTATTTATTCCATCTCAACCAGGCTTAGGCCAAAACTTATGACAGCACTTGGAGCGATCATCGCACTGATGCCCATTGCAATGGGAATTGGAACAGGGGCCCAATTACACCAACCATTGGCAATTGCGGTGATTGGCGGATTTATAGTGGCACTTCCCCTATTATTGATCGTGCTTCCGAGTTTGATTCGATTACTTTACAGAAATAAGAAATCGGTAACACCTAATTCAGAATTGCTACAAAATGACTGATTAAGTTTGGTTTCAATAAAACAAAAAAGACAAAAAAACATATGAAAAATGCTATTTTAAAAATCACCGTGATCGCAGCAATCATGCTTCCGCTTTCACAACTTTCAGCGCAAAAAACAAGTGGCTATAAGGTTTCTAAAACCTTCCATATCGCTAGCCCGGGTGGTTGGGATTATATTGCTGTTGATGAAAATTCAAATAAATTGTATGTATCTCATGGTACACAAGTAAATATTCTTGATAAAACAACCGGCGATTCTTTGGGTGTTATTGCAAACACTACTGGTGTTCATGGAATTGCATTTGACCAAGCATTGGGAAAAGGTTACACGAGTAATGGAAGGTTGAATACCGTTTCAGTGTTCGACTTAAAAACCAATGCGGTTCTTTCTCAGATCAAAACTGGAGAAAATCCAGATGCGATCATGTATGATGAGTTCTCTAAAAAAATCATTACTTGTAACGGTAGAAGTAAAGACCTTACCATCATTGATCCTGTTACAGAAACGGTGGTTGCCACAATTCCTGTGGGAGGAAAACCAGAAACTGCAGTTAGCGATAATAAGGGTAAACTTTTTGTGAACAGTGAAGACAAAAATGAAATTGTAGTGGTGGATATGGTAAAATTTACCGTTTTAAATCATTGGACATTAGCTCCTGGTGAGGAACCAACAGGGTTAGTGATTGATTTGAAAACAAAAAGACTCTATGCAACCTGTGATAAATTATTGGTAGCAATGGATGCTACAAATGGTGCAATTGTTGCAAAACAATCCATTGGTGATGGTTGCGATGGTGCGGCATTTGATCCTGCTACATCGCTTATTTTTACTTCAAATGGTGAAGGAACTGTTTCTGTTGTTAAAGCAGAAAACGCAAATAGTCTTAAACTAATCGAAACTATTCCAACAAAGAAATCAGCTCGTACCATTACAATTGATACAAAATCACATCATTTATATTTACCAGCTGCAGACATGGAAGCAATTCCTGCAGATGCTCCAAAAGGAACAAGACCAAAAATGGTTAGTGGAAGTTTCCAAGTATTGGTGTTAATGAAATAAATTCACGTTAGTTTTTATAAAAACGCTAGCATGAACGCATGAGTGAATTCAAAAGAAGCTTATCATTAAATACCACCATCGCCCTAGTGATTGGGGGCATCATTGGATCAGGCATCTTTATGAAGCCCGCATTGATGGCTTCTCAATTGGGTTCACCCATTTTATTGATCAGCGTTTGGATCGTTGCAGGTATTATCACTTTATTTGGAGCTTTGAGTAATGCAGAAGTAGCTTCCATGTTTCCAGAAACAGGTGGGCAATATGTGTTCTTTAAAAAAATGTATGGTGAGGCTTTTGCATTTTTATACGGATGGGCCGCATTTGCAGTATTCAATACTGCAGGAAATGCTTCCATCGCTTATGTTTTTTCTCAGTACACCAACTACTTTATAGAGCTACCACATTTTAGTGCCAGCATTGAAAAATCCTGTGTATTTCATATTCCCTTTATAGGTAACATTTTTTTGCTTGAAAATTTTGGCGTTAAAATGCTCACCGTTTTCTTAATTGTAATCCTTACTACGATCAATTATTTAAGCGTTAATTATAGTGGTGCTTTACAACGGGTACTTACTTCCATGAAAGCAATTGCCATTCTGCTTTTAATTAGTGGGATCTTATTTTCAGGAAAAGGAAGCTTACATAACGTTATTTCTTCAACAACTAGTATGCCGCATGGTTGGGCATTGATTGGCGCCTATATGGCTGCGATCGCTGGAGCATTCTGGGCTTATGATGGATGGAACAATATCACATTTGTTGCAGGTGAGATCAAAGACCCTCAAAAAAATATTCCTAAAAGTCTTTTCGTTGGACTAACATTTTGCATCATTATCTATGTTTTGGTAAATCTTGCTTATATCTATGTGTTACCAATCGATAAAATGGCGACTTCTCCTTTCGTGGCTTCAGATGCTGCAACTGTTACCTGGGGACTGATCGGCGGCGGGATCATCGCAGCAATGGTAATGCTCTCTACTCTTGGATCGGCCAATTCTAATGTACTTGCAACTGCAAGAGTTACCTATGCGATGAGTGAAGAGAATCGTTGGTTTGCCTGGGCAGGCAAACCGCAGAAAAAATTTCATACGCCTGGAAATGCATTGATCTTAAATGGGATCTGGACCATCTTATTGATCCTAAGTGGATCATTTGATATGCTCACCGATATGCTCATTTTTGTGAGCTGGTTTTTCTATGGCATGAGTGGGTTAGGCGTTTTTCTGCTGCGTAAAAAAATGAGCACCACAACTAGATCTTATAAAGTTTGGGGATATCCCATTGTGCCATTACTCTTTGTATGTTTTGTGCTGTTCTTTCTCTGCGTTACCCTTTATACTGATATCAGTAATTATCAAAATGGATCAGCCCCAATCATTAATTCATTATTAGGCGCCATCATTACTTGCATTGGCATCCCAATTTATTATCTGTCGAAAAAGAAAGCATAATTACTTTTTCTCGATCGCGTGTACACTAATACTCCAATCGCTTCCACTACTTACATGAAATGTTTCTGCAAAGCTTCCCATATTTAAAGCGATAGATAATTGCATCAAACTGTTTAAATAAACCAGTGGTTTACCCTTTGCTACAGCTCCAAACGTTTCACAATAAGGTGCTTGCCCTTCCCATACTTTTATGCCTTTATGAAAGATCTGTATGCTCAAACTTTGTCCATATTTTAAACCAATTTCTTGCACCATTTCGGCTGGAATATTGGTCCATACATTTCCATACTGGATATCCAAAATTGAAATATTCCCTTTCAATTGATTGCCCTCTTTCACGGCTTTTTGATATGGAATAGCAACAATATCGTTCGATAATTTATCGCCAACCTGTTCAAAACTGATTGTACCCGCTGCTAATCTTGCTGCAGTAAAGGCATACACATCGCGTCCATGAAAAGTGTAAGACTTTTGTGAGCCGTTTCTTCTATTCACTGCTTCATTGATCTCTCTTCTTTCAGCAATCCCTAAAGAAGATGCAATCAGTGTGAGTGTTCCATTATCAGGTGTTACAATAAAATGACCGGTCTTTGTTTTAACCACAACTGATTTACGATTGGTGCCAACACCAGGGTCAACAACTGAAACAAAAACGGTACCTGCAGGCCAATAAGTTACGGTTTGTTCTAATCGATAAGCTGCCTCCCAAATATTATATGCTGGGATCTCATGTGTAAGATCATACAATTTCAAATCTGCCGAAACGCCCATGGCAACTCCTTTCATGGCAGATACTGCTCCATCTTTCAATCCAAAGTCTGACTGAAAAACAACCGTTTTATTTTGTGCTTTTACACTACCAATAAAAGCGACAGCGATGATGAATAAGAATTTCTTGAGTTGCATAAGTTCGGTTTTAAGAATAAAAAAATCTGCGAACCACTGCTCCACTGAACAGCCATTCGCAGATTTAATAGTCAAGTGATTAGAAGTTCAATACCAATTTAGTAAATAATCTTAAGCCATTAAAGCCCATTTGAACAGACTCCCATGGTCCGCCAGTTTCATTATCCAATGCCTCATATCTTGCATTTTTAACTGCTGCAAAATCAGGATGCACATTAAACAAGTTATCAGCACCCATAAACAAACTTGCTGATTTACAAAACTTATAAGAAGCAAAAATGTCTGTAGTTACTTTCGGACTGTATTTAAATACTTCCGGAGTTACATGCACTTGATCGCTATATCCATCAATATCAACATATGGATCAATTCCTGAGAAGCTTCCAGAAATGTCTGGATCACCAGGACCGCCTGTACCTGCGCGGCTAGCTAAACCTGTCCATCCAAAACCTTTAGAAGATTGCTCTCCGAAATAAGTAAAGTGTGCACCTACTCCGATCTTACCTACATTGTATTCTAAGTTCAAAGTGATCTTTGCATTGGGAGCAGAAGCCAATAAGAATGCCTCTTCACGATCACTAAAGAAAGTTTTCTGGTGCGCATAACTATCGTTCAATGCAGTAGGCACATGAACTGCATCAATTTTCATTTTCTGAATATTGCCCGCTAATAATATTTTGAAAGATTTGTTGCTCCATTTTTTGGTGTAGTCTGCAACAATATCAACTCCAGTATTCGTGGTGTTAACTGAGTTTGCAAAGAACTGAGCAGTTGCAACGCCTAGTGCATTTAATTGATCAGTAAAGTTTTTAGGTAAGCTATTATCGCTTGCACTAAACAAACCAGATAATACCACCCTGTCTTTCACTGCTACAGAATAGCCGTCTACAGTAAGTGTAAATCCTTTTGCAGGTTTCCAGGCAAAACCAATACTTGCATTCAAAGAAGTTTCCTGTTTCAAGTTTGGAATACCAGCAGCTTTAGTAACTGCATCGTCGTTACGTGCAATACGAGATTGTACTAACTGTCCACCATTAAAAGAAGTAAGTGTATTACTGAAATTGATTTGTTGTAAAGAAGGTGCTCGGAAACCAGTACTAAATGATCCGCGTAAATTAAAATTGTCTGTTATTTTATAACGAGTTGCCAATTTATAAGTATTTACAAATCCGAAATCAGAATAGTTTTCTAATCTAATAGCACCATCAACCAACCATGCTTTTGTTATATTCAATTCAGCATCAACATAAGCACCTAAGTTGGTGCGACTTGCTTTCACCACATCAGAAGGACTAAACCCTGGAAAGCCTTGTGCACCTGGAGCTTGACCAAAAGCATTCGCATATCCTATATAAGAAGCTTCTTCTCCTTTATAAATACCATATTGCTCATAACGGAATTCTGCACCCCAAGCAATGTTTAAACCCTGCGCAATAGATTTGAAAGTTTTATTGAAATCTAAATTCGTGGTGTTCTGTAAAAAATTAAATCCACCATCATCAAAATGTGTTTGTGTTACATTTCCAATATTAGAAGCATTGAAGGTTTTATCTCCATAATAATGGAAATCGTTTCTACCAATGGTATTACTCAAATCCCAGGTCCAATCGTTCTTAGTTACTCCCTTAATTCCTGCAGATAAAGAGATATCCTGAATCTTAGTTTGTATGTGTGGGTTATACCAAGTCTCTCCATCTGTATCTGTTGTCATAATACCTGGTACATTGATCATTGCACCTGTAGATGTAACAGGAAAACGATCTGGTCTTGCACTCCAGTTTCTGCTATACGCAAACGCATCAGATTTTTTATAGTTGTAACCTCCAAATGCATAGAAAGTGGTTGATGCATTGGTTGGGATCTCCATATTAAACATGGTTCCAACTGTAGTAACTGATCCATCACCAAAAGCACGTCTACTTGAATTCATGATCTGAGCATTCGGGTTTGTCCATACATTGGTATCTGCTACCTGCCTGTATGTTTTTGCCTGATTCAAGAAATCAACAGACACATTGATGAAACCACCCTTGTTGCCAATTTTAACTCCATTATTTGCAGAGAAAGAAAAGGTACCTCCATCAATGGGGTTGCTGTACACATATCTTTTGGTATCTCTCGTACTATATGCATTGTATTTTGAATCATAATAACCAGACCAACCTGTATTGATGGTCCAATGATTCACATCTTTTTTCAAACTCAGATTGATCACACCCGCAATTGCATCTGATCCATATTGTGCAGAAGCGCCATCACGAAGAATTTCAATTTTATCAACTGCAGATTGTGGAAAGGCATTCAAGTCAACACCTGAATTACCCCTGCCCTTTGTTCCAAACAAAGCAACAAATGCTGTTTGGTGTCTTCTTTTTCCATTAATTAATACCAAGGTCTGATCAGGCCCTAGTCCGCGGAGTGTACCCAGATCAACGTGATCGGCTCCATCAGAGCCGGTTTGTTTATTATAGTTAAAGGAAGGAGCTGCGTAATTTAATACAGAGGTCAAATCCATTTTTGCAGTGGGTGTGCCTGCTTGATTAATATTGATCACATCCACAGGAACAGCTGATTCGGTTTTTACACGACCCCCTTTTCTGCTACCGAGCAAAACAACTTCCTGCAATTCAATTGCTGCTTCTTGTAATACAACAGTCATTGTATTAGCCCCCTTTATAGAGGTTGATTCAAAACCAATAGAACTAATCGTTAATACATCGGTTTCACTTGCTTTAATACTAAAACTACCGTCTTTAGCTGTTGGCGTTGTAACTCCAGTAGTTTTATTTCTTACAGCTGCGCCCTCAACTGGCTGACCTTTTTTATCTTTGACAAAACCACTAATTGTTTTGACTTGGGCTAATAAAACCTGAGTAAATAGTACTGCTACAAATAGTAGGAATACCTGTTTAATTTGCTTCATATTTTAAGGATTTCGATACAAATTAACCGAAATATTATGAAAAAGTTAAGAAAACGAGGCTAACTGATTGATTTATAGTCATATTTAAATCAATCTAATATCAATTAAAACTATTTAGTCAGACTATTTCAATAAACCTGCAGCCCATTCGGCGGCATATTTGGCTTTGAAGTATTTAACGCGCAGATTCACTAATTTTTCTGCTGTTTCGATAAGTTTTGATTCTCGGCTATTTAATAGGAAAAGGCTGCTTTCGCCATTATAGAATTTTAGGTTCTCGGCTTTGAAAAGTACGAGGTATCCATTGTAAACAGACTGGACCGATCTGATTTGTTGCTGCAATAGATTTGCCTCGCTATAGTAATTTCTGATCTTATTCTCTGTCTCCCATTTTTTGGCGTTGAACTCTAGATTCGTTTCCTGGATCTTTAATTTTGATTTATTATAATCTCCTCTTCCTTCTCTGAAAAGCAAAGGAAGTTTTACATCGATCCCCCATTTATAATTGTTCTGTAAAAAATTGCCATCAACTCCCTTAATCACGTTATAACCCGAGTTGAGTAAGTTAGCTTTCACGTTCACCATTGGTAGTAAACTTTGAAATTTTAATTTTTTCTCTACATCCAAAGCTTCTAGTTTAAAAGAATATGCTTTCAGTGATGGATTTTCATTTGCAGACCTGCTTAATAATGCATTAACGGTTTGATCATTAACCGTCATTACAAACTGTACCGTGTCAGGAAAATATTGAATAGGTAATTGATAAGCACTATCATTTTCTAACCATAAATAATTACTGAGTTCAAGGCTTGCCGAATTAATTTTCTGACGGGCTTCTGTCATCTGAGCTTCGTAATTCTGCACCTGCGTCATAGCTTCCACGGTATCCATAACCGCGCGATCTCCATTGTCAAATGCAATCTTTACCAATCGCAATCTGTCTTTTGAAAATTGATAATATTTATGATAGATACTAAACAATTGATAAGCTCCAGCCCACTGCCAATAAGCATTGTAAGCGCTATACAATAGATCGTTCAGCATTTTTAATTGGTCTGTCTGACTTTGCGATTGAAAGATCTTTGCTTGTTGTAAAGTTGCCCTTCGCTTATCCATGAGAAGGCCTTTACCAATGGGCATTTCAACACCCAAATAACTGGTTTGTCCAGCACTAACTTCTGGATTCAAATATTTTCCGCCATTGCTTTCTAAACCTGTTTTAATATCTAAGCCACCTAAACCCGTTGGGATTTTTAATTCTGGATTATTATAGTAGTAATAATTTTTTCCGTCGAATGTTTTATTGCTAGCATCAAAATTAAAGCTTGGATCAAAACCGCCCCTTGCAGTTTGTAGGTCTGCCTTTGCTTTTTCAACTTGAATAGCAGCTTGCTTTGCAACAGGATGAAATTGTTTCACCTGTTGAATAAACGATTCAGGTGTAAATAACTGCGCCTGCAGTTGCAAAGCCAAAGCCATCCACAATATCAATAGTACCTGCTTCATGCGTTATTTTTTCTTTGCTTTATCTGCTCCTGCATCTTTTGCTTGATAATATTCTGGTGGGAATCCGTTGATATTTCTCCATAATTCATACCAGATAGAAACGTCTTTCAACAAACCGATTCCCTGAGCTGCTGCGCCCATCCTTAATTGACGAGGCCAATTTCTTTGTGTAGAATCTTCCTTAACTAATATGCGAAACTTTCCATTACTACTTACCGAGTTTTCGATGGCTGCAACCTTACCAGCAAAAGTTCCATAACTCGATTCTGGCCAACCACTAAATACAATTGCAGGAAAACCATCAAATACAAACTGCATTTTTTGTCCCTTCGATACCAACGGAAGATCCATTGGTTCTATAAATAATTCCACTGCTAATTGTATGTTGTCTGGTACAATTTCAACCAGCATTTCACCATCTTTCACCATTTCACCAAGACCGGCTTTTTTAGCTTTTGTGATTTGTCCGCTCTGTGGTGCAGTAACATAATACAATTGATTCCTGATATCATAATTACTATAAGCGTTCTGCAATTTTGAAACATCGGCTTCACCGCTTGCAATATTTGAAAGCGAACTAAACTTATCTCCTTCCGCTTTAGAAACCTTATCGGTATACTCCTGGATGGTTGCGTTTTTGTCGATATACAAATTGTTCAGCTCCTGTTTGCTTTGCAAATATTTACTCTCGTAACCAATTCTTTTTGCAATTGAATTTTGAAAACTGATCTTTCTTCTCTCAAAATCAGACAACGAGATCACACCGCTATCGTACATGAGTTTAGCCGCATCCATTTGCCTTTTATTGATCCCATACTCATTATTTGCAGAACCAAGATCAATACTATCGCTTTGTAGTTTTAAAAACTGTTGTTTGATCTTATTGTCGAGCTGTTGCAGCTTTAAAGCCTGTGCTTGTTTGAGTGCCGAAACCTGTGTTTCAGAACTTGCCGCTTTATTTTCATATCCTTTTACGGCTAACTGTTTTGATTCGATCTGTTGTTTTGTTCTTGCTAATAATTGTGGATCAAAATATTCCACTTTCACTTCTCCCAATTGCAAAATGGTATCTCCCGCTTTAACATGATCCCCTTCTTTCACACGCCAGTTCAAGATCTTTCCTGCAATGATCGCATTAACTTCCTGTGGCCGCTGTTCCTGCAAAAGTGTTGTAACAGAACCCTTTGCCCGAATAGTTTGCGTCCAAGGCAAAAATGCGATCACCACCAAGGCGATCAAAATTCCGTACATCCATTTCTTAATAGACGACTGCTTGTCAACCATGTACAAGTTCTGATAAGACTTGAGTGGAGAGTTGGCAGATTTGGTTTCTATATCGTCGGTTATAAAATTTTCCATGTTTATTTTATTAAACTTGCCACTACATTTTGTGCCGCTCCATTATTAATAATCATCCCATTCTCAACTACAATGATCTGATCACAAGCTTTAGCAATATTGATATCAGTGGTAGTTAATATAGTGGTAGCACTTGTATCTTTTAGAATAAAATCCATGAGATTATTCCTTTCTGTTTCATCTAAATGATGAAATGGCTCTTCAAGCAATAACAATCTTCTTTTACCTAATAAAGACCTGATCAACAAA
>CAIYAG010000278.1 GCA_903924075.1 uncultured Bacteroidota bacterium
ACCATGTGTTATGAAACTTTTGATTCACTCGGTGATTGCCTTCAATATTCATGGCGAAGTCTGCTCTAAAGTAGTCTGGGATGCGATAAGCGTTTCTATCAGCATAAAGGGTGCGCATGGATCCACCATAATCGAATAATCCAATTGGTAAAGTGATGGGCCTTCCAGTACTATAGTTTGCATTTACAGAAATACTGAAGCGATGACTGAATTTGTAATTTGAAACAACTGTTACATCATTCGGTTTGTCATAATTGGCAGGATAAGGATTGCCGCTATTGATCAGTTCTCCTGCATTTGGATCGTTTTGCTGTAATAAAATTCTAGACCATGTATAACTGATCCATCCATTTAATTTGCCAGAAACTTTTTTCAGCAATACTTCAACACCATATGCTTTTCCTTTGGTGCCAATAACATCCGTTTCAATATGATGATTCATAACAAGTACTGCACCACTCTTATAATCTAAATAATTTTTGATGTCTTTATAATATACTTCTACGGAAGTTTCAATAGTATTGGATCTTAGGTTTTTATATAATCCAAGTGAAAACTGACTTCCTATTTGTGGTTTAATATTCGGATCACTCAATTTCCAAATATCTGTTGGGGCCATTGCTGTAGTATTAGATAGCGAGTGGATGTATTGGCGCTGAGTATTGAATCCTCCCTTTAAAGAGAATGTTTCATCAAATACATATCTAAATCCAAGTCTTACTTCTGGTCCGCCGTAAGTTTTGGTGATTTGTCCATTGTTATAATGCGTGGTACTGATGACGCTGCTCTCTGATCTTGGCACACCATCTGCATACACGTTTACATCAGCTGGTCCCATTGCATTAAACATAGAAAGTCTGATACCTGCATCGATCTTTAATTTCGGACTTACAGTATAGTGATCACTAAAGTAAACTGCCGATTCTAATCCCTGTTCAGACTGCAGATGGTCTGGTTTAACAAGCGATTGTGGTCCGTTTGGATCGAAATTCCCCGGATTTAATTTGTATAAGATAGCGTTGATCCCAAAATCAAAACTGTGCTTATTATTATAGAAATAGTTGAAATGTGCTTTGAAATTTGTTTGCTGAATATTAAATGCCAGCTTATAAGCGTTCAGCGGTAATTTTTGACTTCCTATCTCATAATTGTATTGATCAATACCTCCACTCATGATGCTGTTTAATTTAGCATTATAAGTGTGTTTCCATTTTAAAGAAAGATTTCTATTGCCATAACTATAGGCAGTGTCACTGTTTAAATTAAACTTATCGTGACTTAAATAAGCCGTAAAGTACAGGCTGTTATTTTTATCTAGTTCGTGTGTAGTGATTAGGTTAACGTCATAGAAATTGGCAGCACTGTTTTTATAATCATCGGGCAAATATTTGAAAAGCCAATTTGAATAAGTAGTACGGCCACCTAATATAAATGAAGATTTATCTTTTACTAATGGGCCTTCAATATTCAATCTACTAGTTAAAGGCCCGATACCTGCAGAGCCTGTAAATTCTTTTTTGTTGCCTTCTCTACTATTGATATCCAGTACAGAAGAAAGCCTTCCTCCATAACTTGCTGGAATACTACTCTTATATAATTCAACCGTATTCACCACTTCTGGATTAAATGCTGAGAACAATCCAAAAAAGTGAGAAGGGTTATAAACAGTTGCATCGTTAAACAAGATCAGGTTCTGATCTGCAGCACCACCGCGTACATTAAATCCAGTACTTGCTTCTCCCACTGTTTTTACACCCGGTAGGGTAGTAATAGCTCTAATGATATCTGCTTCGCCGAATAGCATCGGGATCTGCTTGATGGTTTTGATATCAATTTTTTGAACACCCATTTGTGAGCCCCGAATATTGCTGAGTTTCTTTGAGGAAACGGTAACCCTTTTTAATGACTGTATCGTTTCAGTCATATCTACATTCATCTTACCATCACTGTATAAAACAACTTGACGCTTTATGTCGCGCATACCAAGACTCTGAATATTTAAAATATGTTTACCTCTTGGTAATGAAATGGTAAATGCACCAAATTGATCAGTAGTTACGCCAATTCTGGGGTTTTCGATATAAACATTTGCGCCATTAACTGGTTGCCCTGTTTTTGCATCTTTAATGATACCACCTACTAGTATCGATTTTTGAGCTTTGCTGTTCTTATCGCCAATCTCATATATTTTTTTATCAACCAATGCTTCTTTGGTATCTGAGACATCTTCATCATCAACTACATTATTATTAGCGGCGATGGCTGTTTTAGTTCCTGTAAAATAACTTTCTGGTAAGATTAAACTGAGCGATTTACTTTTAGAAAAAAATAAATTCTTTTGGTCATCAAAACTATAA
>CAIYAG010000279.1 GCA_903924075.1 uncultured Bacteroidota bacterium
AATATCCATGATTGATTGGATCGAGTGAGACTTCCTAACAGATTTTCTTCTCCAAGGATAATATCTATGTTGGCTTTAGAATATCCAACTTCACTTGCTGTAGCTAAGCTTGCCTCTTTTTGTCCGTACCAAACTTCTTGTCTGTATGATTGTTTTATGCTTTGGATAAAAAGTATAAAACTTACAATAAAAATAATACTAACTATTTTTATTGTAAAATTAGGCTTTATAATGTAAGTAAAAATAATTCCAAAAAACAAACATAATTCGATCAAAGATTGCAGAATCACTTTAGCCGGACATAGTGGTGCTTACCGAGTAATTAGTAAGATCATTCAGTATAATAAAATTGATGAACTTTTATTATTTGATGCCATGTATGGTGGCAACGAGGCTTATCTGCACTGGATCGCAGAAAGTAAGCAGCATCGATTTATTCAAATTTATACGAAGGATGGAGGAACATTTGACAATACACATCTGATCATGAATCAATTAAAAGATTCTTTAAAAGTTGATATATTATCAGTGACTGAAAAAGAATTGCAGATGGATGATGTACAAAGCACAAAACCCTTATTTATTTTCAGCGAGAACGAACACAATGAAGTGATCACTTTGAATAAGAATTTTTATCGTTTTTTACATCGATGGAATAAAGGAGAGAAATGGCTAGAAACTGTTGAGTATCCGAAAGGGTTGAAGCATTAGAACTTAGGACAGTTCACAGGCTTGTCAGTTGACGGCCTGTTTACATAGATCATTGATATTTCAATGCCGCCTCTATTGAGTGATGCGGTTTTTAATGCAGAAGTATTGTAATCATAACTCATCCCCAATCTTAGATCTCCAAACTCAAGACCCAGGTAAGGAATAATGGCATCATTTAATCGAACCCACGCGCCTGCGTATAAGCTCGTAGGCTTAGTTGCATCAGGATCAGCCACCATTTGATAAGCACCACCCAATAAAGTTTCGCTTGCCCCACCTTGAAACATTTGTAAACCACTGAGGTGAATAAAATTGGAAGCGCCTACTGGGAAATAGGCACCGGCGCTAAGATTTGCACGGGGACTTAAATTATACACCGCACCCGTAAACTCTTGCTTAGGGCGATTGATATGATAAAGGCTCACACCGAAATAAAAATTATTTTTATCGTTGGTACTTCCGTTGTACAAAAAGCCTGCATTCAGATCCAGGTATTTGGTTTGTAGTGTTGCGTTATTGAACACTTCAGAAGTAACTCCGGTAAAACCTGCACCAGTTAACTGGTCTTCAAAATTTAATTGCGAAGTGTTGATCAACATATTGGCATAAGTGGCTTGGAAGCCAATACCTATTTGATGATTCCCATCTTCATCTAATCCTTTATGATAGGCTGTTGAAAAAGAAGCATAATTGAATTTCACGGCACCATTGGCACTATTATCATTATATCCCACAAATCCAACACCCCAGGTATCATTTGCTGCAATGCTGTTTTGAAGGATATGAAAATCGGCTGCAATGGTTGCAGTAGTAAATGCATTATTGATCGTTGGCCACTGATTCCGGTAATTGCCCATCACACGATAATCGCCAAAAAATTTACCCGTAAATGCAGGGTTCAAGGTAAGAGGTGAGGAAAAAAACTGAGAGAAATGGGGGTCCTGTGCCGAGGCTTTGCCCAGCAAAAACATAGATCCTACCAAAACAATAATTTTGAATTTCCCCATCAGTAGTTCGAATTTAGGCGAAAGCAGTTTACAACCCCTTCATCAGCAGAAAATTAGGGCTGTATTAACTTTTGCAATACGGATGAAGTGCGCTATACTATGATTGTACTTTAACCCCAAACGACAGATCCCCTGCATCACCCAATCCCGGTACGATATAGCCTTTAGCTGTTAATTCATCATCAATATCTCCACACCAGATTTTAATATTGGCACCAGCTTCACGATGAACGAACTCAATTCCAACCGTACATGCAATTGCGGCAACGATATAAATTTGCTTGGGGTTGCCTTCTGCCTTGATATATTGGATGGTTTTTACCAAAGAAGCCCCTGTTGCCAGCATCGGATCACTAATGATCACCACCCTGTCTTCCAACGACGGACTGCTCATATACTGCAAATTGATCTCAAAACTGCCGTCGCGGTGGTGCTTTCTATAGGCAGAAATGAATGCATGATCGGCTTTATCGAAATAGTTCATCATACCATGATGCAAGGGCACACCAGCTCTTAGGATGGTTGCCAAAACGGGCTGTTCTTCCAATACCTTACTCTCGTGAATGCCAAGCGGGGTGGGTATTTCAACTGTTTTCCAGGCGAGCTCCTTACTAATTTCGTAAGCTGCTATTTCGCCGATACGTTCCAGGTTACGACGGAAGCGCATACGATCGGTTTGTACATTCACATCCCTTAATTCAGACACCCAGTTGCTAACCAGGCTATGTTGTTCACTTAGATTTACTATCATAGCATTTAGATAATTGCAGTTAATTTCGAGTTGTCAAAACTAAAATCAAACCACTGTAATAGGAAATTTATGTTTTATAGCGCAATCGGACTCATGAGCGGGAGCAGTTTAGACGGCCTGGACCTGGTTTTTGTAGAACTCCAGGAAACAGGTGGGGAATGGACCTATACGATACATGCCAGTGCCTGTTATAGCTATGATCAGGAGTGGACAGACAGGTTAAAAAATGCGATTAATCTATCTGCATATGAATATTTACTACTCCATTGCAGTTACGGGAAATATATGGGGGAGCAGGTAAATCGATTTATAGAGGAATTTGGGTTACAGCATCGGGTTCAGTTGATCGCTTCACACGGTCATACCAGCTTTCATGCACCAAGTTTGGGAATGACGGGTCAGCTGGGTGATGGAGCAACTATTGCCGCCACAACAGGAATAAATGTGGTTTGTGATCTAAGAATGATGGATGTGGCACTAGGCGGACAAGGAGCGCCAATTGTTCCAATGGGAGAAAAATTATTATGGACTGATTATGCCTACTTATTAAATATTGGAGGCATTGCAAATATTTCTGCGAATCGAAAAGATGGGCAGATTGCTTTTGATATCTGCGCAGCAAATCGGGTGTTGAATTTATTGTGTAATGATCTGGGGATGGAATATGATGCGGGGGGAGCAACAGCAGCAGCAGGAAATATTAACACAGAACTTTTAACAGCGCTCAATAATTTACAATACTATCAACAGCCCTATCCAAAATCATTAGCGAATAATTTTGGAACTGACCTGGTATATCCGATGATCAAAAACAAATCCATTGCTATACCAGATGCATTAAGAACTTATACAGAGCATATTGCTATGCAGGTAGGGTATGCGATCAATACATTGCACAGAGAGAAGCCATTGGCTAATTCGAAATTATTGATCACAGGTGGCGGCGCGCATAATACTTTTTTGGTGAAACGGATTGCCACATTAATTAGTGGTTATGGTGTGGAAGCAATTGTGCCTGATAAACAAATAGTAGATTTTAAGGAAGCGATCGTGATGGCACTACTAGGAGTACTTCGTTGGCGCGAAGAAAACACGGTGTTGAATAGTGTTACCGGTGCCAAAAGAAGTAGCATTGGTGGTGCAGTATGGATGGGACAGGAAGCTTAATTATTCGATCGGTAAGAACGAAAAACTATCTCCATCAAATAAGCCTTTATCACTCAATTTTAAATGTGGAATAACCAGCAATGCCATAAAGCTCAATGTCATGAAAGGTGCCTGTAGCTTACTTCCCAGACCTTTGGCCATTGCATCAATGGCAGTGTAGGCTGCAGCCACTTCATAGCCATCTTTGGCACTCATTAATCCAGCAACGGGTAAGCCTAAAACCAATTCATTTGTTCCATCCACACAACTTACGCCACCTCTTTCTTCGATCACTAAATTGATGGCTTGTGCAAGGCTTGCATCATCGGTACCTACTGCAACTATATTATGACTATCATGCGCCACAGAAGAAGCGATGGCTCCTTTTTTGAAACCGAAATTCTTGATAAAACATTTTGCAATAGGTGCATTGTGATATCTGTTAACCACCACCATTTTTAATTGATCTTTCGAAGTATCGCTGATGTAATGATTATTTTCAATCGTTGGTTCAAGCCATAGTTTGTTGGTGATGAGTTGTCCATCGAGTGCTTCCATCACTGCAATATTTCCATTGCTGTTTGGATAAGTACCTACTGGAATTACTAAATCTTTTGTACTGATTTTATCACAAACAAATTGGTTGATGGGTTCTTCCACAACAGATTTAATAAAGCTTTTTCCATTTTCAGCAACCAGCTCACCTTTGATATAAGTTTTGTTGATGATGAAATCTGTTAAGGAATCAGTTACAATAAAATCTGCATCATCACCTTCGTATAATAAACCTACATCGAGTTTATAATGCAGCACTGGATTTACGCAGGCTGCTTTTAAAACAGAAAATAAATCGATGCCTTTTGCAATGGCTCTTGCACAGAGCTGATTGATATGGCCGGCTTCTAAACTATCTGGATGTTTATCATCGCTGCAGAATAAGATCATATTCGGATGGTCTTCGAGTAATTCAATGAGTGCTTCGAAATTTTTTGCAGCACTGCCTTCGCGAATAATAATTTTCATACCGTACTCAAGTTTATCGAGTGCTTCTTCTGCGGTGAAACATTCATGGTCGGTAGAAATACCTGCTTCGATATAGGTTTTTGCAGTTTCGCCTCTTAATCCGGGTGCATGCCCGTCGATCGGTTTACCCAAAGCATGTGCATGGCGCAGCTTCTGCATCACTTCAGGATCTTTGTATAATACACCAGGGAAATTCATCATTTCACTGAGGTATTTGATCTCGTCTTTTTCTAATAATTTTTTTACGTCATCTGCATTCAAAGCAGCACCAGCTGTTTCAAAGATGGTAGCGGGCACACAACTGGGTGCACCAAAATTAAATTTGAAGGGAACTTTCTTTCCGTTATTGATCATGAATTCAACGCCTTCCATGCCGCATACATTGGCGATCTCGTGTGGGTCGCTGACTGTGGCAACGGTTCCATGAACTACTGCAAGGCGTGCAAACTCACTCGGGATCAACATACTGCTTTCAATATGTACATGACTGTCAACAAAACCAGGCAGTATAAAATTCTTGGTAGGCTTTTCTGTATTGCCAGTTGGAACAATGGTTTTGATCTTTCCATCTACTACTTCGATAGTTGCTTCGAAAATAGATTTATTGAGGATGTCAACGATATTTCCAGTGATTGTAAAGCTTTGCTGATTCATGTTTTTATGTGCTAATTTTGAACTCATTATTGATCTCAAATTGTTAGTATGAAATCCTTATTTAGTTTTCTGATTTGCGGCTTGTTTTTAACAAATATCCTATCCGCCCAAAACGAGTCCAAAGTTCCATCAAAAATAATTGGTACACAAAAAGGAATCTGGCATTTTGAACAATACACTGATAATATTATAAAATTTAGTTACCAACCAGCGGGTTATCAAAAAACGGAGCAGATTACGAATGCAGTAGTTAACAACCCAGCAAAATTCAATAAAACAATTCCTTTTTCTATCCATGAATCATTGGTTACAGTTGGGAAAGAAATGCAATTAAAAATTGCGCCTATTGCTTCTGAAAATGGGTATAATAGTTTTGGTATTCAATTACAGGATGGAGAAATGATCTTCGGTGGTGGTGAAAGGGCATTGCCCCTAAATAGAAGGGAATATCGATTTAACTTATATAATAATCCTTGGTATGGTTATAGTGAAGGAGCCGACAATTTAAATTTTTCTGTTCCATTCTTTACTTCTTCAAAAGGCTACGGCTTGTTTTTCGATAACGGTTCAAAAGGCTATGCAGATATTGGCAAAAAAGATCCAAATGTATTTGAAGCAGGTTTTTTAAGTGGCGAGCTGAATGTGTATGTCATTTTTGGAAAAGATTATCAGGAGATCCTTACTTCTTATCAACAGCTTACTGGCTTTCAACCCATGCCACCCAAATGGGCGATGGGAAATTTCATGAGTAGATTCGGTTATACCAGTGAAAAACAAACCAAAGAAATTGTTGCAAAAATGCGTACAGAAGTGATGCCTTTTGATGCGGTGATCTTTGACCTGTTCTGGTTTGGAGATAGTATTAAAAATACCTTGGGTAATATTGATTGGGTGAATAAAACCAAATGGCCCAATCCAAAACGAATGATCGCTGATCTGAAAAAAGACTATATCAATTCGATCTTAATTACGGAACCGTTTTTCTTGAAAGGAACTAAATCATATCCTTACGCAGAACAGTTTCTCGCGAAAGACAGTGTGGGTAAGGCTTATCAGCTACAGGATTTTTATTTTGGGAAAGGAGGCTTGCTAGATATTTTTAGAAAAGATGCAGGCGATTGGTTGTGGAACTATCATTATAAAAAACAAATTGAAAATGGAGTAGCAGGTTGGTGGACCGATCTTGGTGAACCTGAAAAACATCCTTCTGATCTATTGCACAATTTGAAAGACCTTGGTGTGAACCGCATGATGCAAGCTGATGAAGTGCATAATTTGTATGGACACTATTGGAATAAAATGTTGTTTGAGCATTATGCAAAAGATTATCCCAACACAAGATTGTTTCACTTGAATCGATCAGGTTTTTCCGGAAGTCAGCGATACAGTATTTTTCCTTGGACAGGCGATATCAGCAGATCATGGTCTGGCTTGCGTGCACAGTTGCCGAATATTTTAGGAATGAGCATGAGTGGCATTCCATATATCCATAGTGATGCCGGTGGATTTGCCATGGGTGAGGGCGATGCGGAATTATATTTACGGTGGTTACAGTTTTCTGAATTCACGCCGATCTTTAGGCCACATGGAACTGCTTTGTATGAAGTAGATCCGAATGCATTCAGTTATCCTAGTGAACCTGCGTTAGCTGATACATCTATCATATCAAATGTTCGTGCAGTAGTAGCTGATAGATACCGATTACTACCTTATAATTATAGCTTGGCATATAGACAAGCTGCTTTTGGTGAACCATTGATCAAGCCATTGTATTATCAATTTCCTGCTGATACAAAAGCCAGTAATATTGGAGACGAATTTATGTGGGGTGATGCTTTGCTGATTGCACCAGTATTAGAAAAAGGACAAAAGTTTCGTACTATTTATTTGCCCAAAGGGGAATGGTACGATATGCAGAAGAATACTATTTTTAAAGGGGATACAACTATTTCCTATCAATTGTCTTTGAAATATATTCCTGTTTTTGTAAAAGCAGGTAGCTTTATTCCTAATTATGGTGTAACACCAAAAGGTACCGCAACTATCAGTCCCAAAGCCATTTATTTAAATTATTATCCCTCTGCTAATCCTTCCATTTATCAGTTGTATTTAGATGATGGCATATCCAAAAATTCGATTGCAGCTAAAACATTTGAATTGATTGATTTTAAATCTAGTGGAATTAATGAAAAAGAGTTAGCAATAACTATCGAATCAAATAATGGTGTATATCAAGGAAAGCCTAGCAATTATGGGATTTCATTTTTTATAAAGAATATGGTAAAACGTCCGAAAAAAGTAACTGTAAATGGGATTGAAAGAGAAATACTGGGAGGGGATGAACACTCTTTTTCAATTAAACAGGTTTCGTGGAATGCCTACAACCAAAGAGACTTAGCGTTAATTGTGGTTTATACCGGCGAACCCATCAAGATTTTAATTAATTGGTGACCCATTTGTAATAAGATTTCTTCTAAATGGCTATTGATTCTTAACTTAATAGCCCAATTCTAATAACATGAGAAAAAGTACACTCCTGCTTGCCATGGCAAGTATGTTATTTTTTTCTGCGATGGCGCAGAAGAAAAATGCAAAGGCTACAACTAGTCCTGCAGTAGAAACGAATACCGATTCGGTTTTGTTTTCAAAAGTAAAATACCGTTTGGTAGGTCCGTTTAGAGGCGGCCGAAGCGGTGCTGTTACTGGCAGTTATAAAAACAAAATGAACTTCTACTTTGGTAGCACTGGTGGTGGTGTTTGGAAAACAACCGATGGCGGAAGTAACTGGAAAAATATTACTGATAAATATTTTGGGGGCACGATTGGTTCTGTTGCAGTAGCTCCTAGCGATGAATCAATCATTTATGTAGGTGAGGGTGAGAATACCATGCGGGGCAATGTGGCAGAAGGTTTGGGTGGCATGTGGCGCTCAACTGATGGAGGAAGAACCTGGAATAATCTGGGTTTAAAAGAAGGCCGGCATATTACACGGATCATCATTGACCCTAAAGATCCAAACACTGTTTTAGTGGGTGTGATGGGGCATTTATTCGGACCAAATGAGGAACGCGGTGTTTATAAAACCACAGATGGTGGTAAATCTTGGAAACGCACTTTGTTTGCGAATAGCCAAACGGGATGCTCTGATTTAGTGAGTGAACCAGGTAACCCTTCAGTTTTATACGCAGGCATGTGGCATGTGATCAGAACACCTTATAGTATGGAAAGTGGTGGTGAAGGGTCAGGGATTTATAAATCAATTGATGGTGGAGAAACTTGGAAAAATATTACTACCAATAAAGGATTACCAAAAGGTATTTGGGGTATAGTTGGTGTAGGTATTGCTCCATCAAACACTGATAAGATTTTTGCAATCGTTGAAAATGCGAATGGAGGATTATTTGTAAGTAATGACGGCGGAGAAACTTGGAAGCTTCAATGCAGCGATAATAATATTCGTCAGCGTGCATGGTATTATTCAAAAGTATATGTTGATCCAAAGAATGAGAATTTGGTGTATTGTCCGAATGTAGAATTCATGCGTAGTAAAGATGGAGGTAAAACATTCGAAGCGATGAACACGCCACATGGAGATCACCATGATCTTTGGATCGATCCGGAAGATGGTAACAGAATGATCGTTGCCGATGATGGTGGTGCACAAGTAAGTTATGACGGCGCAAATAACTGGAGTAGTTTAATGAATCAGCCCACTGCGCAGATTTATCGTGTTACAACTGATAATGCTTTTCCTTATCATATCCTCGGAGCGCAACAAGATAACAGTACTATTCGTATCAAGAGCAGAACAAGTGGTGCGGGCATTTCTGAAAGAGATTGGGAAAGTACCGCAGGTGCAGAGAGTGGCTATGTAGTGGCAGATCCTTTAAATCCAGATGTAGTATATGGTGGTAACTATGGTGGTTATCTTTCTCGTTTAGATCATAAAACAGGAGAGAACAGAGCGATCAATGTTTGGCCTGATAACCCCATGGGTGCTGGCGCTGATGTTTTGAAATATCGTTTCCAATGGAATTTTCCTTTCTTCTTTTCACCGCATAATCCGAAGCGTTTATATGCTGGAGGCAATCATTTATTCGTCACAGAAAACGAAGGACAGAGTTGGGAAACCATTAGTCCAGATTTAACAACGAATGACAAAAGCAAACAAATTTCCAGCGGTGGTCCGATCACGAAAGACAATACATCTGTAGAATATTATTGTACCATTTTCACAGGCATTGAATCTGCTTTAGAAAAAGATCTATTGTGGATCGGTAGTGATGATGGTGTGTTGAGTATGAGTAAGGATGCTGGAAAAAATTGGGAGAATGTTACTCCACCTGCAGCTGGTAAGTGGATGATGTGGAATTGTATTGAAACAGATCCATTTAAAAAGGGAACTGCTTATGTGGTGGGTACAAAATATAAGTCGGACGATTTTACTCCATACATGTATAAAACAGAAGACTACGGAAAAACCTGGACCACCATCACTAATGGCATCAATAAAATGCATTTCACACGTGCATTGAGAGCAGATCATAAGCGGCCTGGTTTGTTGTATGCTGGTACTGAGTATGGCATGTACATCAGTTATGATGCAGGTGCTAATTGGAAAAAATTCCAGTTGAACTTGCCGGTTGTTCCAGTAACAGATATGACCATTAAAGACAATGATCTAATTGTTGCTACACAGGGCCGTGCATTTTGGGCCATCGATGATTTGAGCTTATTGCAACAGAAAGCAGATGATGTTACCAATAAAAACTTGCATGTGTTTGAAGTGAATCCTGCATACCGTACAGAAGGTGGAGGTAGAAGACAGCGTGGTGGCGGAAATCCTTTACCAAATATGGGTGAGAACCCAGCATCCGGTGCGGTGTTCAATTATTTCTTGAAAGATGCGAATGATTCCTCAAAAGTTTCGATCAGCATTTTTGATAAACAAAATAAAGTCATCAAAACTTATAGCAAGAAAGCAAAAGAAGCTAGTGATAAATTAGAGTTTACTGCCGGATATAATCAGTTTGTTTGGGATATGAATTATCCGCCTGCAGAAAAAGCAGATGGCATGATCTTGTGGAATGGAAGTATCGGTTCTGTTAAAGCAGCACCTGGTAAATACAATGCAAGGTTCCGTTATGGTAAAGATTCAGTGGATGTTCCATTTGTAATTCTGGCTGATCCAAATTATAAAATGACGGAAGCTGATTATGATGCACAAGTGGGTTTCTTATTACAGGTTCGGGATAAATTCAGTGAAGTACAAAACGGCATTAAAAATATTCGTGCTGTTAGAACGCAAATCAACGACTTCACAGCTAAGTTGGATACAGTGGGTACAAAAGAATTAAAAGCGCAAGGTGATAGCATTAATAAGCAACTAACAACTATTGAAGAAGCATTGTACCAAACCAAATCAAAAAGTTTCCAAGACGTATTGAATTTTCCAATCAGGATCAATGATAAATTGGCTGGTTTATATGGGGTTGCGGCAAGCGGACAAAACCCGCCTAGCAAACAAGCCCGTGAGACCCTTGCTGACTTAGGTGGACAGGCAGATGTGCAGTTAGCGAAATTGAAAAAGATTCTGGACACTGATCTCAAAGCATATAACAAATTGATTAACGAGAAGCAGGTGCCGGTGATAGGGATAAAAGAGAAGTGAAGAGTGAAGAGTGAAGAGTGAAGAACGGAGCGTCAATCGACTCGGTACAATATTATTTAATCCTCGGCTAGCCGAGGATTTTTTTTGATGGTGCTTCTCTATAAATAAAAACCTAAGCGCAGCTTTGGTTAAATCGTTTAGACAATGCCAGTCCGTTCTTCACTCTTCACTCTTATCTCTTCACTAAAAACACCTCTACTTGATATTCTTTATAAGTTAAGCCAGTAGTTCAATTTGAATACTATAGCGCGATTTTTGTTCCTGAATAGTGGATCTGTGTAGTAGTTATCTGTGTACACCAAGAACAGGTCGCTCATTGGTTTGTATCGGTATTGCAGGCGGCTATTGATATTGAAATTATTTGCTTGAGTGTTGTATTGCATGAAAGTTGTCCAGAATAAACTGGTACTGAAATTGATTTCCACTTTAGGTGCGATTAAGAAAAGTTCAGTGCTGCCATATGCTCCTGGGAAATTCAATTTATTATATTCCAA
Source organism: uncultured Bacteroidota bacterium (assembly GCA_903924075.1). GTDB lineage: Bacteria > Bacteroidota > Bacteroidia > Chitinophagales > Chitinophagaceae > Sediminibacterium. The sequence continues at coordinate 11,458 of CAIYAG010000279.1, forward strand.
TTGCAAACCTAAGTTTACATGCGGTTGTTTCCGATAAGTAATTACTGTTCTAATACCTTCATAATCTCCATTATATAATCCGCCACCAGCTAGTCGCACAAAAACACTCAGAGGCTTTCTAAAATCTGTTTGATAGCCAATACCCCCTTGATGAAAAATATAATTACCAGCAGGTAATGGAAGGTCTCCTGTAAATGATGTTGGGAAAAGTAAGTTTGATTCATCCCTGTTCACAAATGCAAATAAGAAACCGGTGTTGCGAAACATGATATTATAGTTCAACTCCTGAGTTGATTCATTCATAGAATTATCAGGATTGAATACGGTATAATTATTAAATGAAAGTTGATGACTATTGATTGCACCTTTTGAAGGGAATATTTTATATTGGATCTCATTGAAGATGTGTTTGAATCCAACCCTAATAGTTGTATCCCGTGCAGCATCGTAATTATTCATTCTTTGCACGTAGCCCATATCAGTGTAATAGTTCGTTCCAACGTTACTCAAATCAACTGTAACGCTTAAGTGGCGGCCATTGTAAGCACCTCCTGCGTCTATATAATTATCATCAGTTTTGATCCCTTCCTTAAAACTGTGATGATAAGAACCCCAACCATTCCAGGTTCCTTTCTGATTGCTATAATCAAATTCAACTCCCGCATTTCTACCATAGGCATCCATGGGGTGTAATTTTTTTTCTGCATCAGAAATAAAATTCTGGCGATTTAAAAAATAGGCTTTGATCACAGATCGTTTGAAAACCGTTTGATTGATACTGGCAGCCGTGAAATTTTCAGGTGAGTAAGATCCTTGTCCACCAGTTTCCATATTCATAAATCCTATACGAGTACTCTTCGTAATATTTCCTGAAAGCCTTGCGCCAAATAATATGGGAATTTTATTGCCATCCTTATCCAATCCAATGGTTCTCGAATAAAATGGACGGATTGGTGGAATACCATATGCAGAAAACAGATCTGAGTTTTCTAAAAAGAATGTTCTTCTTTCTGGTAAAAAAATATCAAAGCGTGTAAGATTTGTTACCTGTTGATCAACTTCAATTTGTGAAAAATCTGGATTCGCAGTAAGATCGAGATTCAAGGAAGAATTTAACGCAACCTTTGCGTCAAAACCTGCATTGGCAGTGGCTTTTGTGGCAACGCCATTTTCTTGGTCGCCAGAAACATCGCCAGTAATATAAGGTATGAACACCATATTGCTACCAGCTGCTGGTGGCGGCTGTTTCCAAATCAAAGCACCGGTATATCCCAGATCCATTGACCTGAAATTGAGTGGCATATGCGTCCATGTAGAATATTCATTTGCCTTTGTATCAATGCGCACAAAATTTAATCCCCATAGTAGTTTCTCTGCTGTATAGCGAATGCTTTTAAAGGGGATCGCAATTTCCGCCTGCCATCTATCAGCATATAATTTCGTGGCAGAAAACCATTTATTATCCCAGCTCCATGAAGGACCATTATTTCCATCTGCAAATGGAAGCTGGTCTTCGCTTTGCGCATTCAATGCATTCACCACAAAGAAAAACCCATTGGTTCGTTGGTTGGTTGGATCTAAAATAATACCGATACCATCACTTCCATCATGACCGATATCGCGTTTTAAACTACTGATATATGGTTTAGTTGAATCATAACAGGTAACACCGAAATAAATAAATTTATCATCGTATGCAACCTTAACAGTTGTTCTTCTGGCAGGTCTCCCAATATCGGTTGGAAACTTTCTCCAGAAAGAGGAAGTCGTATCCAAATTTGCCCAAGCTGCTTCAGAAAACTCACCGTCTAATTTTATTGGCTCAGTAACTTTTGTAATATGAATTTGATAATCTTTTTGGAAACTCTCTACACTTGCTGTAGAAGCTTGTGCAGCTGCAGTTAATGAGCATAGGATAGAGGAAAATAAAATCAAATGTTTTAAAAATCGCATATCAGTTGTGGGCATTTCAGTATTAGCTGCAAAAAAAGTAGAATTGTTGGTTAATCAACGTTAAAGCATTGAAAACGTTACAATTCAATGATAAGTGGTTAACGACTTCTTTGGAAGAGAAGCATTAGAAAGAAAAGTTGGAAAAATTATTCATCCAAAAGATCGGGTCTTCTTTCTTTGGTTCGTTGTAATGATTGTTCATACCGCCAGGCTTCCACTTTTTTAGGATCACCTTGTGTCAAGATCTCTGGCACTTTGCTCCCCCTGAAATCTGCTGGTCTGGTATATACGGGAGGTGCTAATAAATTATCTTGGAATGAATCGAAGAGCGCAGATGTTTCATCATTCAAAACTCCTGGAATTAATCTTCCCACTGCATCCACAACAATGGCAGCAGCTAATTCACCACCACTCAAAACATAATCGCCAACTGAAATTTCCATCGTGATATATTGTTGGCGGATGCGCTCATCAATGCCTTTATAGTGGCCGCAAATAATGAGTAGGTTTTCTTTTAATGATAATTGATTCGCTGCTTGCTGATTAAAACGTGGTCCGTCTGGAGTCATATAAATGATCTCGTCGTAGGTCCTTTCTTTTTTTAATTCATCGATAGCATTTGCCAATGGTTCGGGCATCAATACCATTCCAGCACCACCACCAAATTGATAATCATCCACCTGCATATGTTTATTGATGGCCCATTTGCGTAGATTATGACTTTGCACCGTAAGCAATCCTTTCTCTTGTGCACGTTTCATAATGCTATGAGAAAAAGGACTCTCCAATAATTCTGGTACAACTGTGATAATATCAATATGCATCTGTAAATTTTATTAAATCATTATTCCTCTCCAGTAAATCCTTCGATATCTCTTCGATCTCTTTTGGTAGGTCTTCCTGATTTGCTCAAACGCTTACCAGTATTGAAAGAGGGCGCTACAAATTTTACCACGTCTAAATCTTCTGGAGGCGTAATATCTTCATAATTTTTGATCGCTTCTGGATAAGCCGCTCGTTTTTCTAATAAGCCAGTTACTTTGATCACCCATTTGCGGCCTTCTGCTTTTACATCATACACATCACCTAGGTTCACAGCTTTTGATGCTTTCACATTGGTACCTAATAACTTCACTTTCCCATTATCACAAGCGTCAGCAGCCTGACTACGCGTTTTATATAAACGAATCGCCCAGAGGTATTTATCGATGCGTAATTTTTCTTTTACTTCACTCATTTACCTTCAGCATAATACTGGTGGAAATAAGGGATGGTTTCAATGCCCTTATAAAAATTAGCGATATCAAATTTTTCGTTCGGACTATGAAGGTTATCGCTATCCAAACCAAAGCCTAGGAATACTATTTTCAAGCCTAATTCTTTTTCAAACAAAGCGCAAATCGGAATACTTCCACCACCACGAACTGGGATCGGATCCTTTCCAAAAGTTGTATTGATTGCTTTTGATGCTGCTCTATACGCATCAGAATCGATAGGAGTGATATAAGGCTCACCACCATGATGTTCAGATGCAGCAACAGTTACACCAACTGGTGCGATAGATTTAAAATAATTCAGGATCTTTTCTGTGATCACTGCAGAGGATTGATTTGGAACTAAGCGACAAGAAATTTTTGCGAAAGCTTTTGAAGGTAAAACTGTTTTAGCGCCTTCGCCAGTATAACCTCCCCAGATCCCGTTCACTTCTAATGTTGGACGGATCCCTGTTCTTTCGTTGGTGGTGAATCCCTTTTCGCCCCAAAGATTTTGCACACCTAAATCGGTTTTAAATTCAGCCTCATCAAAAGGTGCCAATGCCATTTTTGCTCTTTCTTCTGTTGTTGATTCAACCACATCATCGTAGAAACCTGGAATGGTGATATGATTATTTTCATCGTGACAAGAAGCGATCATTTTTGCGAGCATGGTGATTGGGTTAGCAACCGCACCACCGTAAACACCACTATGCAAATCGCGATTGGGTCCGGTTACCTCCACTTCAATATAACTCAAGCCACGAACGCCGATATCAATTGAAGGATTTTCCATACTCAACATAGAAGTATCGCTGATCAAGATCACATCTGCTTTTAATAATTCTTTATTTGCTTTTACAAATGTGGCAAGGTTGGGACTTCCAACTTCTTCTTCACCTTCGATCAGGAATTTGATATTTGCTTTAAGACTATTTGTTTGGGTCATAATTTCTAATGCCTTTACGTGCATATAGAATTGGCCTTTATCATCAGCAGATCCGCGAGCAAATATTTTACCATCGATGATGGTTGGATCAAATGGTCCGCTTTTCCAGAGATTCAAAGGATCTGCAGGTTGCACATCGTAGTGCCCGTATACAAGAATCGTTGGCTTTGAAGCATCAATGGTTTTTGCTGCATATACAATTGGATGACCGGCAGTTGGGTAGATTACAGCGCTGTCTGCACCTGCATCTAAGAAACTTTTCTTTACTGCTTCAGCACAGGTGATCATATCCTGATTATTTTCTGTGCGGGCACTCACACTAGGGATGCGTAATAGGTCTAGCAATTCGTTTAAAAAACGCTCCTTATGTGTTTCCTGATATTCTTTCCAGATTTGCATATAACTAAGTATTTAGATGATGTTTGAGTTGCAAAATTAAGTAGTTGTGGGAGAATTCAACTGATGCTTTTTATTAGAAATGATATTTTTAAGGGTCCACTCTATTTTCTGCTCAAAAATAGCTTGTCTTTCGCCACATCCCTTTTTAGCACAGATGCTACAACTAAACGGTAGGCATCCATCAGTATGAACGAATAATTCAATGGCGTCACCAAATTCTTCTTTGATCAGTAAAGCAAGCGCATCAATTTGGTCATGCGCTTGGTGTACATTAAAGTACCATGGCACTGTTAAATGGCAATCAATATGCAATAGACTGCCGTATTTGATCACCCTTAAATTGTGCAGATCAATCCAGTTCTCGTTTCGTTTCTGATTTAAAACCACAATTACTTTATTTAGTAATTCTTCATCTGCCTCATCCATGATGCCCGCAAGAGAACTTCTGATGATCTTGTAACCATTAAAAATGATCACTACACCCATTACCAACGCAATTAGTTTATCTAACCAAAATAATTTTGTAATGATCATCAATACTAACCCTACAATGATCGCGAGTGTTGAATAAGTATCGATATGCAAATGTTTACCACTAGCTATTAATGCGAGTGAATTATTTTTCTTTCCTAATTTGATACAGAAAGATCCAGCGATATAATTAATTAATCCAGTAACAGCTACTAACGCCAATCCATAATCTAAACTGTGAATGGTTGCGTTTTCAATTAAATTCTGAACTGTTTCATACAATATCATCAATCCAGCTGCAACAATTAAACTACCCTCTGCAGCAGCAGAAACAAATTCTGCTTTACCATGGCCATAGGGATGTTCAAAATCTCTGGGCTTTGCTGCAACGTACAAACTATATAATCCAATAAAGCCAGCAATTACATTTACAATCCCTTCCAATGCATCGGTTAAAATAGCAAGTGAATGTGTTAAATAGTAAGCAATGATCTTAGCAATAAAAAGCACCACACTTAATATGGAGATCCATCTTTGTAACTTGAAATTTTCTTGTGCTGTTTCCAATGCGTGTGCTTTTAAGTAATGAATGGCAACTAATTATTTCAACAATCTTTTTTCAACGCCTTCTTTAGTGATAATTACTTTTTTGATCAATCCCTTCTCATCAAAATACATATGATCGATACAAGTTTCACGCGAGTTGCCATCTGTTTCAGTTAATGGCCTGCGATGATACACAATATACCACTCATCTTTTGATGGAATTTTAATTACCGAATGATGCCCTGCACCTGTTGCAATTGTAGGATTCTGTTGTAAGATCTTATCGATCCTTTCAAACGGACCAAATGGCGAATCAGCCATTGCATATGCCACACTATAATCGGGGCCAGTCCAACCACCTTCCGACCACATGAAATAGTATTTGCCATTTCTAATAAACATGAATGGACCCTCAACGTATCCCTTAGGTGTAATTTCTTTAAACAATGATCCATCTGCAAAGGGAATGAAGCCAGTAAAATCTTCATTCAGCTTTCCAATATTGCAATGCCTCCATCCTCCATAAATGAGATAGTGTTGTCCGTCTGCATCTTTAAAAACAAATTGATCAATAGGTTGCGCACCATTATAGAAGCGATCTACAAGGGGCTTGCCTAAATAATCTTTATAAGGGCCTTCTGGTTTATCAGCTATTGCCACCCCGATTCCACCTAATTCAAGATCTGATTGAATATCGTTTGCGCCGAAGAAAAAATAATATTTCCCTTTTTTCTCAATGATAGAAGGTGCCCACATGGCGCGTTTAGCCCATTTGATGCTTGAGGTATCAATGATATGAGGATGCTTAGTCCAATTCACTAAATCGGGTGAAGAGAAAGCATCCATGAAAACCTGTTTATTATAAGGTGCTGAAAAGGTGGGGAACACCCAATATTTACCAGCTAAAATACTACCCTCAGGATCTGCATACCAACCCGGGAATACTGGATTGTTTTGTGCTTTTAAAAGTGAAGCGCAAAAAAGCGAACAGAGCAATAGTAGTATTCGGGGTTGTATAGGTTTCATTAGATCAATTCAATTTGATAAGTGATGGCGCAATGTTTTTCTAACATGGCAGATACTCCGCAATATTTTTCTTGTGAAAGTTTTACAGCCCTGGTTAATTTATCTAGGTCTTCTGCAGCAACATCGGCACGATATAGCATTTGAATAGATTTAAAAACTTTTGGATGTTCATCTGTTTGTTCAGCTTCTGCCGAAACTTCAACTTTCGTAAATGCCACTTTCATTTTTTGCAAAATATCAACCACATCCATACCACTACAACCACAAAGGCCTGCTAAAACTAATTTCTTCGGACTCATTCCTGAATCTAAACTACCACCATCAACTGTGGTATCTGCGCGAACGGTATGTCCGTTATCCGATACCACATCAAATGCCAAAGCTTCTTTCCAGTTTGCAGTTACTTTCATAATACACTATTTAAAAATAAATGCGTTAGAAAGTAAACAACTCTCTAACGCATTAAAATATTAAAATCAATTAAGCCGATTCGAAACGTTTCTCTACGTAACGCCAGTTCACTACATTCCACCAAGCGTTGATATAGTCTGGGCGTTTGTTTTGATACTTCAAATAATAAGCATGTTCCCAAACGTCTAAGCCCAAGATCGGACTACCTTTTAATTCACTCACATCCATCAATGGGTTGTCTTGATTTGCGGTTGAGCCAATGATCAATTTTTTATCGGCATTTAAAACCAACCAAGCCCATCCACTACCAAAACGGTTTTTACCTGCATCAGTAAATTGTGTTTTAAATGCTTCGAACGATCCAAAACTTTGATTGATGGCAGCAGCTAATTTGCCCTCGGGTTTTGCACCAGCAGCCGGAGCCATACACTGCCAGAATAATTCGTGGTTATAATGCCCGCCACAGTTATTGCGCATTTTTGGAGAGTATTTAGAAATATTATGTAACAGTTCTTCCATACTGGTATTATCAGTTGCAACTTTTTCAGCCAAACAGGCATCGGCTAAATTCTTTGCGTAGGTAGCCGCATGTTTGCTATAATGGATCTCCATTGTCATCGCATCAATGATAGGTTCCAATGCATTGTAAGCATAAGGGAGTGCCTGTTGTGTAAAAGGGTTGGGCGCAAATCCAACAAATGATGCTGCCATAGAAGGTAAAACGGATAATGAAATACCAGTAGCTAGTGCAGCTTTGCCAGTATTGGCTAAAAATGCACGGCGATTTTGTTTGTTTTGCATAAAGTGATTTTTATGTGGGTTGATTTGATCTTTTAAATTTAGCGATAAAAACCCGCAACTGCTTAAAGGATCTATAATAGAATTCCTGATTAAACAGCTGTGAATCACGCATAGCTTTATAGGTTAGAAATATGCCAATTGGTATCAATATAAAAGTGGATAGCCACATTCCCATCAAAGGGCTTGCAGAATTCGATTTTACAAATTTTTCTCCAAACGTATTAAAGAGGTGAAAGATCACAAAGAAGATGATTGCAAAAACAAGGGGAGTTCCCAATCCACCCTTACGAATGATGGATCCCAGTGGGGCTCCAATCAAAAACAATACAAGACATGCCACCGAAAGCGTAAACTTTCTATGCCATTCAATTTCGTGTAAGCGAAGTGAATTTGTTTTAGAAATATAATCCTCAGACAGTAAACTGATATTTCCTTTAATAGTCATTGCCTGATTAATGGCCCTTGCCTGGATAATAATTTTTATGGAATCGGGGATGAAGCTTGCAAATGTTTTAGCTGCTTTGATCTTTGAAGTATCTACTTTTTTCCAACCAGTATCTGCGTATTTTGTAAAGGATAGGTAGGGGTTGATATCTAATTGTGATTTTTTCAGATAAAAACTATCAATATTTTTTAAAGAATCGATTGCTACATTCAATTGACGAACACTCAGCATTTTAGGATCATAAAAAGAACTGTCTTTCGAATTATTCATTTTAAAACTCTTCAGATCGAAAACTTTTTTGTACGACTGAAATCCCATCCTGATATACTCTGTATTGGCACTCCCCCTAGGGCCTCTTTCCTGATGACGCCATCCGTTTTTTAAAATGAATTCCAAAAACTGTTGGTCGTTACTGATCCGCATAATCCCACTTTCGGCTTTGATCATCTGATCTTGTAAGCCAGCACCTTTTTCAAAGATCACCACGTCGTGTATGACGCTATCATTTTTTTCTTTACTGCCTAATTTAATCACATAGCCGTCGATCTTATCATAAAAAACGCCAGGCTTAATATCGAGTGCAGGTTTGGAAACAATGATATTGTACTTGAGCGCAGCCAATTTTAATTGCGTCACAGGTATAATATTATTCGCAAAAAGAAATGCCAATCCACTTATAAAAAGTGCGATCACTAAAAGCGGTCGCATAAAGCGAAGCAAAGGAATTCCTGCAGCTTTTATTGCCACTAGTTCAAAGCTTTCTCCAAGATTACCAAAGGTCATAATCGAAGAAAACAACAATGAAAGGGGGAGGGCAGTGGGTACCCAGAAAAGAGTAACCAATCCAACAAGCTTTAAAACAGTAAACATATCGAGCCCTTTTCCAACCAGATCATCAATGTATAACCAAAAGAACTGCATGGTTAATACAAATACAGATATAGCAAAGGCCCCGATGAATGGGCCAATGAAAGCACGAATAATAAGAATATCGAGTTTTTTAATCACTTGTCCTTGCTTAATATTGCTAAATGAGCAACGCAAAAGTAAGGCTTTCATCAAAGGAACAGGAATTGGTAATTAATGCCGATTGGATTTTAACAAAGAATGCGATTATTCAAAAGCTATATACTTTCTTTGGGCAGACCAGTGAGCAATTCCAATTATTGATTCAGCAAAACCCAGCTTTAGCAAATGAAGCCGCCTGTGCCATTGCTCCAAAGATCTCAAAGGGTGAGCATTATGAGGGCTTGCCATGGGTCATGCTTGATTATCCACGCTATTTTAAAGGAGATGATGTTTTTGCCATCCGTTGTTTTTTCTGGTGGGGTAATGAAGTAAGTATCACACTACAACTAGCAGGAAAATTCAAAACATTTTATAGCAATGCCATCCAGCAATATTTTCAATTGCGTAACGGCAATCCACATCCTACTAATGAATGGTTCATTGGGATCAATATCGAAGATGCGTGGCAGCACCATTTCAGGCCCGACAATTATCGTAGGGCTGCAGAACTAAACCCTGCTTTGATTCCACAGTTACCCTTTATCAAGTTGGCAAAAAAAATCCCACTCGATGAGTGGGACGATATAGACTTTTTTCTACAGCAAACTTTTAAAGAGATGCTGCATTTATTAACCAATCAATAATTAAGCACCCAAGCGGTGAAACAATTCTTTCACTTGGTATTCCCACAATTGACTTTGATCTTTAATTTCGTTCTTTTCTGCAAAATCCTTAATGATCAAAATGGTTTGATTTGAGATCTCAGTTTTCTCGATCCTGAATTCAAAATATTCGTTTTTTTCTGAATGCAGCCAGTGATAACGGACAAACTTGTCTTCATCCTTGTCTACCACTTCAGCCTTGTCTGGTGCACCGCCGCTCCATGAAAAGCTGTACACATTTTCCCATTCATCCACTTTATCTGCAAACCATTCTTGTAAACCTGCTGGTGTTGATAAAAACTCAAATAAAATACCTGGAGAACATCTAACCGGAAATTCTATAGTAAAAAGTTGCTTTTTGCTCATTAATTCTTATTTAGCGACAATCAATCGTATTGCTGCAATAATATAAAATAATCCTTCCTATACAAATGTTTTTTTAAGTCATTCTGCCATTTTGAGGGATATGCGGAAAGATGTTCAAAATATAATCAAATAAGTAATTGAAATTCAATAGTTTATGTAAAATTATTTTTTTTGAGAAGTTTCATTTTTTTGTTAAATTGCTTTTAACATACCGTGATTTAGTGAAAATGTGGCGCCTCCCTCTCTAGAACTTGTCAATCATTATCGGAATTATACACCAATAAATAGGCATTTATGAGTATGCGTCAGCTAAAAATCTCTAAATCCATCACTAATCGTGAGTCCCAAAGCTTGGAGAAATACCTTCAGGAAATAGGCAAAGTGGAATTGATTTCACCAGAGCAGGAAGTAGAATTGGCAAGACGAATCAAAAATGGGGATCAGCGAGCCCTTGAAAAACTCATTAAATCAAACCTACGTTTTGTGGTATCTGTTGCTAAACAGTATCAAAATCAAGGGCTTACACTGCCAGATCTGATCAATGAAGGAAATCTGGGTCTGATTAAATCGGCACTTCGTTTTGATGAAACCAGGGGTTTTAAGTTCATTTCTTATGCAGTATGGTGGATCAGGCAGAGCATTTTGCAAGCATTGGCTGAGCAAAGTAGGATTGTACGTTTACCATTGAATAAAGTAGGGCTCACCAATCGGATCAGTAAGGCCTATCAACAGTTAGAGCAAGAGTTTGAGCGGGAACCAACACCTGAGGAATTGGCCGATGTATTGGATATTGGCATTGACGAGGTTACGGCAACCATGAATGTTGGATTCAGGCATATCAGTATGGATACGCCGCTTTCAGATGGTGAAGATGGTACAATCATGGATATGATGGAGAACCCAAATGCAGAGAAAACCGACGAAAAGCTGGTTCATGTAGAATCACTCAGGCTAGAAATTGAGCGAAGCCTGCGTACTTTAACCGAAAGGCAGAAAGATGTGGTTTGCTATTTCTTTGGAATTGGTGTGGATCATCCCTTGAGTTTAGAAGATATTGGAGAAAGATATAATCTTACCCGGGAGCGGGTTCGGCAGATCAAAGACAAGGCATTAACCAAACTCCGCAGCACCAATCGTTGCAAGCACCTCAGGGTTTACTTAGGTTAAATGTTTTTAGATACTATATTTGCACCTCATTCAAAGTGAACTTCAAGTTCACTTTTTTTTGTGAAAGATTTGAAAGCAGCGAACTATGTTTAATTCTTTAAGTGAAAAACTCGAGTCAGCCTTTAAGAACCTGAAAGGCGAAGCCAGGATCAACGACCTCAATATTGCCAATACGGTAAAAGATATTCGTAAGGCATTGATCGATGCCGATGTAAACTATAAAATTGCAAAAGAATTTACTGATCGAGTAAAGGAAAAAGCAACGGGCGAAAAAGTAATCAATGCGATCAGTCCTGGTCAGTTGATGGTGAAAATTGTACAAGATGAACTCACCGAATTAATGGGTGGTTCTGAAGCACAATTCAATAGTACCGGAAACCCTGCAGTGATTTTGATTGCAGGCTTACAAGGTAGTGGTAAGACCACTTTCACAGGAAAGCTCGCGAATTATTTAAAGACTCAAAAAGGTAAATCACCGATGGTGGTTGCCTGTGATATTTATCGCCCTGCAGCGATCGATCAGTTAACTGTTTTAGCAGAACAAATTGGTGTTACTGTTTATAGTGAAAGAGAAAATAAAGATGCAGTTTCGATTGCACAAAATGCAATCAAAGAAGCGAAGGCAACGAATAAAAATGTGGTCATTATCGATACGGCTGGTCGCTTAGCGATCGATGAAGTAATGATGACAGAAGTTGCCAATGTAAAAGCTGCAGTAAATCCACAAGAGATCTTATTTGTAGTAGATTCCATGACTGGTCAGGATGCAGTAAACACTGCAAAATCTTTCAACGATCGCTTAGATTTTACGGGAGTAGTGCTTACCAAATTAGATGGTGATACCAGGGGTGGTGCGGCATTATCAATCAAATACACCGTCAACAAACCCATTAAGTTTGTAAGCAGTGGAGAAAAGATGGATACCCTGGATGTGTTTTATCCAGAGCGTATGGCGCAAAGGATTTTGGGGATGGGCGATATCACTTCATTGGTAGAAAAAGCGCAGGCTCAGTATAATGAGGTAGAAGCAAAAAAACTCGAGAAAAAGATCCGTAAAAATCAGTTCGATTTTCAGGATTTCTTGGATCAGTTGCAGCAGATCAAAAAAATGGGTAATCTGAAAGATTTGATGGGAATGATCCCTGGTGTGGGTAAAGCCATCAAGGATGTAGATATCAATGACGATGCATTTATTGGAATTGAAGCCATCATCAAATCAATGACACCCGCCGAAAGATCTAATCCAGACCTCATCAATCCTAGCAGAAAAGCCAGAATTGCCAAGGGATGCGGTAAAGATATTGGGGAGGTGAATGCTTTTATGAAGCAATTCGAGCAAATGAAACAAATGATGAAAATGATGAATAACATGCCAATGGGAGGCCGAATCCCGGGTATGAAACGATAAAATTGCGGAAAATCCTTTCGAAAATGGGAATCTAACAATTCCTTGACATTCAAACTTGGAATGAATGGGTTTTCCAATTACTTTTGCCGTCCAACTATTCTTAGTTGGATTAACCAATTTATTCAAGCCTATAAATTTCTATTTAACATGGCAGTAAAAATGAGACTACAGAGACACGGTAGCAAAAAACGTCCTTTCTACTTTATTGTAGTGGCCGATGCTCGTGCTCCAAGAGATGGTAAGTTTATCCAGAAATTGGGAACTTACAACCCGCTTACGGTTCCAGCAACCATCCAATTAGATCGTCAAAAAGCTTTAGAGTGGCTGAACAAAGGTGCTCAACCTACCGACACTGTTCGTCGTATCTTGTCTTTCAAAGGCGTATTGTACCTGAAACACCTTTTACGTGGTGTTAAATTAGGTTTGTTTGATGATGCTGCAGCAATGACTAAGTTCCAGGAATGGCACAACAGTCACGAAGCACAAATTACTCGTCGGAATGATGCGCACAAGAAAGCTGAAAGGTCTAAGAGAGTGTATACTCCAGTTGCTAAAAAAGTAGAAACTACTACGGAAGAAGCAGCTCCTGAAAGCCAGACTGAAGCTTAGTAAGATATGTTCTGAAAAGAAGTTATTCTGCAAACAAATTGAGTCCTGGCAATTGCCGGGACTTATTGTTTTAATGAGGGTTCTAATTTTCTATAATACAAGTACATGAGCGAATACATACATATTGGCAAACTCGTTGCAAGCTTTGGCTTAAAAGGGGATTTGATTTTAAAACATGAATTAGGTAAGAAATCGCCTTTAAAAGGCATTGAAGTAATTTTTGTAGAAGAGCAAAAAGGAAATTTCCTTCCCTATTTTTTAGAATCTGCAAAAGCAGCCAATAATGATGAAACGCATGTAAAATTTGAAGGAATAAATTCCAAGGAATCTGCGGGCCGTTTAATTAGTCGCAACGCTTGGGTCACCGATACCGATTTTAGAACCTTAGTTGGGAAGTCGGCGCCAATAGCCATGCTTGGATATATTTTATTTAATGAAGGCGAGGAATTAGCGCCGATCGAAGAAGTCATCAATCAGCCCCATCAAATTTTAGTGCGCATTACTTTAAAAGGAAAAGAAGTGTTGATTCCTTTGCATGAAGAAAGTCTTGATAAAATTGACCATGCAAAAAAACAAGTGCACGTCATATTGCCTGATGGTTTGTTAGAGATTTATACCGAATAATTTATATTTATACCATGGCACATCATTTTGAAAATACGATGGTGGTTCTTCCAGAACACCTTGATGATCTGAATCATGTGAACAATGTGATGTATGTGCAATTTATGCAAGACATTGCCATGCAACACTGGTATAGTATTTCATCACCCGAATTGAATGATGAAATTATTTGGGTAGTAAGGCGGCATGAAATTGATTATCATTTTCCTGCGGTATTAAATGATACCCTTCTCTTAAAAACACATACTGGTGAAGCCACAGCAGTAACCTGGGATCGACATTATGAAATCATCCGCCCTAGCGATAATAAAAAAATCATCACGGCAAAAAGTTGCTGGGTGATGCTCGATAAAAAAACGGGTCGCCCTAGAAGAATTGATGATTCGATAAAAGCGGTATTTGATTAATCAATGTCTCCTCAACGCTATATTGCCCATCTAGACCTTGACTCATTTTTTGTGAGTGTGGAAGTAGTGAACGATCCCACACTCAAAGGAAAGCCTGTGATAGTAGGCGGTTCAAAGGATCGGGGTGTAGTTACTACTTGCAGTTATGAAGCCAGAAAATTTGGCGTGAGAAGTGCCATGCCAATGAAACAGGCAATGAAACTTTGTCCGCATGCAATTCTTGTACGCGGCACACGTGGTGAATATAGCAGGTATAGCAGAATGGTCACTGATATCATTGCAGCAAAAGCCCCTTTGTTTGAAAAAGCTTCGATTGATGAATTTTATATCGACTTAACAGGAATGGATAAATTCTTTGATCCTTATCAATGGACCATTGATCT
>CAIYAG010000280.1 GCA_903924075.1 uncultured Bacteroidota bacterium
GTTGGTGTTGGTGATTTTAATAATGATGGGTTAATGGATCTTTACTTTACAGGTAACCAAGTTGCCAATCAACTCTATCTCAATAAAGGCAATTTTAAATTTGAAGACATTACAAAGCAAGCTGGAGTAGAAGGAGAAGGTAAATGGAGCAGGGGCGTTACTGTGATTGATATCAATAACGATGGGTTGCAAGACATATATATTAGCTGCACCATTTTAGAAGATTCAACAAAAAGAGAAAACATCTTGTATATCAATCAGGGTTTAGATAAACAAGGCGTTCCCCACTTTAAGAATATGGCCAAAGAATATGGTTTAGCTGATCGTTCATTTACAACCATGGCAGCATTTTTTGATTATGATAATGACGGAGACCTTGACGTTTATTTAACCGTAAACGAAATTGTAAAAGGCGATAACCCTGCGATCTATCGTAAAAAAATTGTAGATGGTTCTTATCCAAGTACAGGAAAATTATATAGAAACGATTTTGATGCAAAACTGAATCACCCAGTATTTACAGATGTTACAAAGCAGGCAGGTGTGACCATTGAAGGCTTTGGTCATGGTGTAAATATCGCAGACATCAATAAAGATGGTTGGAAAGACATTTTCGTCACCAACGATTTTAATGGAAACGATCTATTATACATCAATAATCATGATGGCACATTCACAGATAAAGCATCTACTTATTTTAAACACACATCTGCTAATGGAATGGGGCAAGATATCATTGATCTGAACAATGATGGATTGGCTGATATTGTTGAATTAGATATGGCACCCGAAGACAACTACCGCAGGAAAATGATGCTCGGGAATATTAGTTATCAAAACTATCAGAATAGCAATTATTTCGGTTACCAATTTCAGTATGTTAAAAATAGTTTTCAATTGAATCAAGGTCCGAGAGTTAATGGAAATGATTCGATTGGAGATCCCATTTTTAGCGACATAGGTTTTTTTGCAGGAATGTCTGAAACAGATTGGAGCTGGTGCCCAGTAGTAGCCGATTTTGATAACGATGGGTATCGAGATATTTTTATTACCAATGGATTTCCCAAAGACATTACTGATAAAGACTTTATTACTTTCAGAAGAGAAGCAAGTTTGATCGCCCCTAAAGCATATACACTCTCTCAAGTGCCACAAGTTAAAATACATAATTACGCCTTCAGAAATAATGGCAACCTCACATTTACAAACGCCACCACCAGCTGGGGTTTAGCAATCCCTTCTTTTTCTAATGGTGCCGTATATGCAGATCTAGACAACGATGGTGATATGGATCTGATTGTAAACAATATCAACGACAGTGCATTTGTTTACAGGAACACAACCATGAATCAAAAAGAGAATAATGCGCATTATCTGAAACTTAAATTAGTTGGTGATCAAAAAAATCCGGATGGTTTGGGAGCCTTTATTGAATTATATTATGGCGGCAAACAACAAGTTTTAGAACAATCACCTTATCGTGGTTATCTTTCTACAGTTGATAATCGACCAAATTTCGGTTTAGGTACTGCTTCAAAAGTTGATTCTTTGATTGTTAAATGGCCGGGAAATAAA
>CAIYAG010000281.1 GCA_903924075.1 uncultured Bacteroidota bacterium
CCGCTTCTCAAAGTTTTATCAGATGCATACCAGGCAAGTGGTGTAACATCACCATTGGAGATAGCGCCAGGCAATAATTTAAATACCGGACTGGCACTGAAATAAACATCTGCTTTATTTCCTAGGCCCCAGTTTTCTTTTAATTTATTATCAACCGCGATCTGCATCACAGAACCTGGGATATAAAATTTCTCACCTGGCAGGTTTTTCTCTTTGCCATTTACCATTTCAACTAACGCATTACGAACAGGTAATTGCAAATGATAAGCAAGGTTGGCACTGGTACCAATGGTAACTATATCACCCCCTGCTTCTAAAAATTCTTTTAAAGCAGGAATTGATTTAGCTGCAGTGATCTTACCAAGCATTGGCTGGAACTCGGCTGGAATCTCCCCTTCTTTTGGTTCTTTTTCATCCCACTCATTAGGCGCTTCTGCACGCAATGATGGAATCGCACCACCAACAAATACGATCATATCATATTTGTTTTTCAAATTAGCTGCATCGATCTCCTTTGCATAGATCAGGCTAAACGGAAAATGATATTGTTCCATGATCCACCGAACCCAACCTGCAGGAATCGAACCTCCATAAGAATCCCATAATGCAATTCTTTTCCCAGAAACCTTACTAAATGTTTGTGATGGAGTTTTATCTTCAGCTGTAATGATCAAACCATTATCGGTAGTTGCTTTTTTTAATAATGGCAAAACAGCTGTTGTATTAGAAACATAAAATTGATCTGCAGTTTTTGATACCGTAATTCCAGCCTTCAATAAATCATTCAATAAAATAAAACTAGCATTGTCTTTCGTTGAAAAAGAATACCCAACAGCAGTAGCTGACTCCTGTAATTTTCCTTTAGCAGTTTGAACTTGTCCGTATGGTATGGTTTCAAATGGACCATCAAAAGCATCCATGATCCGATCAAATTGAATGCCCATTGTAAAAGCTGGTGTCCATCCAGCTGCATCATATGGACGAACTGGTGGTCCGCCCGGATATTGAAAATCATTTGGATGATCTTGTGGTTCAAACATATCAATCACATGCGGGCGGAATGACTGATTGGTTTTTACAATATAAGAACCTGCTAAATACGTTTTTCCTGCAACAGTAAAATCTGCTTTTGCTTGTTCAACACGAATACCACTATTGATCAAAATATTGATGAAATTAATAGCAGTAGTTGGTTGATTAATTGGAACGATATATCCTCTTGCATCTTTTAATTCTGGCTTACGATAGATCTTACTAAAATAATCAAGTGGTAAGCTATCGCCTTTCATTTCTTTTTTGTCTTCCTTATAAAGATCTGTAACTAACTCTACTTTTTTAGGCGACAGGGTCCAATGATCCTTATTACCGGCTTCAATAGAATGTTTACCCATCGTATAAATATTCATCAACAACTCATCCTTATACCTTGCAGCATAATTCAGCACAGCATAGTTTAAAGAAACAGAATAGTCGATCGAATTTTGAAACAACCATTGTTTTGGTTCAATTGGATAAGGTGTTGCACTATTTGGAATTAATCTGCTTGGTACGAAAGGAATTTTACTTGGAGTAGGATTACCTATTATTTCTGTAAGCAATCCGATAATATTATGATAGTATGCAGTAGTTCTCAATCCCCCATTCCACCAGGTCGAATATACAGATCCACTCTTCATCGTATAACCAGGTTTGCCTTCTGCATTTAATCTACTACTCATCGCAGCTCCAACAGCATCTATGCCGGTAACCAATAATGGATCGTATACATAGTTAAATGGATCGCGATAAGGTGGACCTGCTACCACCGTTCCTGCCGGACCAGTCTGGTGGTGGTTATATAAGATCTGCGGCATCCATTCTATATATTGTTGCCTTGCCATGTTTTTAGATTCACTCATATTCATCATATAGAAATCCCGATTATTATCATGTCCAATATACTTTTGATAGAGTCTTGGCAAATTAGAAGTAGAACGTTTTAATGTATCGCTATTGCGCATATACCAGTTAGAGACTAATTCTTGTCCGTCAGGATTTGCATGCACAAACAATATGATCGTTGATTGCAAGATTCTTTTTGTTTCATCATCAGTTCGCGTAATGATCTGATACAATGATTCGATCCATTGATGGATCCCTACAACTTCAGTAGCGTGTAACCCACCATCGATCCATACAACTGCTTTTCCTTCTGATGCCAAAGCTTTAGCGTCGGCATCTGTAAGACCTTCTGCTCGTGCCATTCTTTGAGAGATAGATTTATATTTTTCCAGTTTTGCAAGGTTTGCTGGATCAGATACAATTACCATATATTGATTTCTACCTTCTTCTGTTTTTCCTATAGAAACCAGTTTCATTTTTTTAGAAACGGCTGCTAATTTTTTTAAATAGGACTCTGTTTCAGAAAAAGTAGCCAGGTGATAATTATCACCTATGGAGAACCCAAAATGCGATTTTGGTGTTGGAATATTCTGTGCTCCAACAAAAATTGTTGAGCTAATAAATAAACAAATTATAAATGCAATTTTTTGCATAGAAGCAGGTTTTGGTATGCCTGAATTTAAAGCAAGAATTTGAAATGATTTTAATTATTACATGAATGT
This sequence comes from uncultured Bacteroidota bacterium, assembly GCA_903924075.1. Classification (GTDB taxonomy): domain Bacteria; phylum Bacteroidota; class Bacteroidia; order Chitinophagales; family Chitinophagaceae; genus Sediminibacterium. The sequence continues at coordinate 2,604 of CAIYAG010000281.1, forward strand.
GTGAATACAAAATAAAAACGGGTGACCAAGGCCACCCGTTTTCTTTGGTTACTATTTCAATGGTAACTGCTAACTAATTCCGAGCTGTTTTAACTTTTTAATTTGTCCAACCAAGTAGATCAATATTCCCCATACAGCAACAACAATTGAATAGGCCAATAATTCTAACCAAAGTGGAGATTTTCCTCTTCTAGCAAATAATGTTCTTTTATCAAATTGAGTATAGTATTTGATTGGTTTACCCCATGGAACAACTTTTTCTGAGGAAAGATTTCCATAAACATCGTTGTCTTCAATTTTCGCAATCAAAGTAAGATTGCCTTTTGAATCACCAGGTAAACTATCTCTTTTAAAATCTGCACTCGCAACACCTAAAGAATCTGTAGGATAGGTTTGTGTTTCTGCAACATTCAAATCTGCATCCATTCTTTTGATAGCGATCTTAACATCCACAGCTTTTACTGCAGTCCATGTAGTATCCTTCAATTCCATTAAAGTTGCAGTGATCTTTTTATCAGCGAGTGTATCTATTTGAATTTTTGCTTTGGTAATATCTACATTACCCTTTGCAGCATCAAAATCTTTGGTCTTTTCAGATACAATGATAAAACTAACTTTTGCAGACTTCTTCCACTCATCTTTAGCAGCCGGTGGAATAAATAGTAAAGCATCTCCTTTATCATTTGTAACAGCTTTGCCCAGTAAGTTTGCAGCGTCTTCTGTTCCAATATAATAACTCAGATTGATATTCGGTATCATTTGAAATTTACCATCAATCTTAGATTTAGCATGTGCAACCAAATATTGTGTATGGTTGTTGCTATTAAAATAGCTGATGCTTAAAGAAAGATCATTCTTTTCTGCCTGCGAAAACGCAGTTATCGCTAAAAACTGTAATAGTATAGCGGTAAAAAATATTTTGCTATGCTTGTTCATGTTCTTCGATTTCGGTGATGGTTTCCTGAATTGGGATAATTGGAAAAATGCGTGCAAAAAAGGTGATGATCAATAAAGCTCCTGCTAAGGAACCCATTGCGATAGCCCATTCTTGCCATGTTGGAAAATAGTGTTTGTACGATTCCGGAACATCGTGCATTGGTAAAAAAGGATGCAACAAAGTTGGAGTTACAATCAAATATCTTTTGAACCATGAACCGATTACTACTAACAATCCTGCGATGAATGCGGGTAATGGTCTTCTTCCTTTTTTCTGAATCAAAATAAAAATCGGGATCAGCATGGCTGTTGAAATCGCAAACCAGAATACTGCTGCAAATTCACCAGTAAACAAGCCCATTAAATGTTCTTCTTCTGATTTTTTCATTTTGAAAGCGGGTACTAAGAATTCGTTCACGTTAAAGTATAAATACAATAAAGCTAATAGAACCAATACTTTACCCATTTTATCGAAATGCTCTTCCTTAATATAATTTTCAAGATGGTATGCTTTTCTGAAAACAAACATTGCAACAACAACAGCACCAGCTCCTACTAAGAACGCACCAGAAATAAAGTAAGCACCAAAGTTGGTACTATCCCAACCCGGACGATAAGTAGTTGCAAAAAGCCATGATGTAACAGTGTGAATAGCAAATGCAACAGGGATAATGGTGATAGATAAAATGTTGATTGCTTTTTCACTGATATGAATTTGAGCAGCTGTGTTTTTCCAGAATTTGCCTAAATAAGCATATAACTTATTTAACCATAACATACCAGTCTGATCTTTGTATTTCATTAAGATGGCCATATCAGGCAACAATGGGAAATACAATAACAAGATACTTACAAAGAAATAAGTAGTGATTACAATTACATCCCAAACAATGGGTGATTGCAAACGACCATGCAGAAATAAATTATAGAAACGATCAGGTCGTCCCATATCTACAACGATAATGATCGATGCAAATGTGATTGCTGATACCGCAATAATTTCTGCGATCCTTGTTAGTGGTGTACTCCACTTTGCTTGAGTTAATCTCAAAACTGCTGTGATCAATGAGCCTACCAAACTGATAGCCACAAAGAATACGAAGTTTGAAATATAGATACCCCATGATACGTAATCACGCATGGCAGTAACTACCAATCCATTTTTTAATTGCAAAATGTATGCAACCAAACCAAGCGTACAAAATGCAAGTAATATTCCAACCCAAATCTTACCGGCTTTGCCAAATTTTTGCGGCAGCAGGTCTTTAATAATTTGTTCTTTTGCTAAACTTTCCACGATCTATGATTTAGGGTTAACTTTTTTTGTTTTCCTCTTTTTCTTCATTGTTTTCAAATGGGAAGTTTCTGTTAACCGGTGGTAAATAATACACACTTGGTTTTGTACCCAGATCTTCCATTAAACGATATCCTGCTTTGTCTCTAACCAAATCACTAAAACGGAATGTTTCAGCACCATTGGTTACAACATCTTCATTCATATCGCCAAACATGAATACACCATTCGGACATGCAGAAACGCAATGTGGCAATTCACCTTTTCTGGCCATATCCGGACAAAAATCGCATTTACCTACAGTTCCTTTTTTCTGTGGCACGCTTGTTTCACATGAATAAGGTTGATCTGCAATTTCTTTAGGCAAGTTCAATTCTTCCCAGTTAAAAACACGGGTTGAATAAGGGCAAGCAGCCATACAAAATCTACAACCGATACAACGATCGCTATCGATCAGTACGATACCATCTTGTCTTTTGAATGTGGCATCAACCGGACATACTTTTACGCAAGGTGGTTCATCACAATGCATACAGGTTGTTGGCTGCCAATAAGGAGCAGTGTGTTCTGCTTCGTGTAGCGGGTATACTTTGATCCAGTTTTGACCTGGATGTATACTGTGCATATGGTTACATGCTGACTGACATTTTTTCAAGCTTTTACATCTTGATAAGTCGATCACCATTACAAATTTCTTACCTGGAATTCCTTGTCTGGCAAGTTCATTAGAAACTTGAGGCAGAGATGGAACCGGCTTTAAAAAAGCCTTATCAACTTCTATCACTTCCCCGTCAACAGAAAGCAGTTTGATCATTTCGCCTGAAGGCTTCACTGTTTCTATTGTAGCTGGATCTGGTTCAAAAGGATTTTTTCCTGAAGAACAACCAGTAATAGCTAATCCGGCTAACAAAGTAGCCGAAATAAATTCTCTTCTGGAGGTATCGTTGGTTTTCATTGAAACTTTTTAAATGTGATTTACCTTTTTACCCATTGTTGCATTTCTTTATTAGAGGCTTTCTCTTTTAAAGAATTGATCTTTGAAATATCAACTTCAACAAGTTGACCATCTTGGGTTAAAAATTTCATGGTCTTTATTTCGTCTGGTGTGGGAGCACAGGCTATAACATTCTTTTTCTTAGAAAAGAATCCCATGGTAAGGAAACTAAAGATCGACAAGATGCCGATGCCCATCAGCACTGACCTTCTGGTATTTTGTTCTTTCTGAACAGTTTCTTGTTCTTGCATGATCTATACTTAAGAATAATGAAATAATAATGGAACATAAAGGATAATTAAAAGGCAGTATCGAAACTGCCTTTTAATTATTTTCCTTAAAGGATGCGACTATTTTTTCAGAGTACGCATGTAGTTAACCAGGTTCCAGATATCTTCTGCTTCTGGAATTTTCTTTTTGAAAGATGGCATATCATCTCTTCCTTCTGAAACTTTATAGAATAAAGATCCATCAGGCTGAGTTTGAAATGCTGCCTTTGACATATCATCTGGCTGAGTTTTTAACTGTGCAGCTTTACTACCATCACCTAAACCTGCTTTACCATGGCAAGAAGAACAATGCTGACTCCATAATGCTTTACCTGCAGATACAGATGCAGCATCAGTTTTAACGGGGTTAGCCTTTTTTGCATCTTTGTCAGGTACTGGCCAAGGTTTATTAGGCATGAATGTGAAACTTGCAGCAATTACGAATACTGCCAAAAGAGAAAGGGTGATAACATGTTTCATTTGTGTTCTATTTTGTTTGCTAAAAGGTACTAATTTTTTTGAAATTGTACTCCTAGAAATTCCAAAGTCTAGAAATATTAAATCCAATTACGTACTGTCCTTTTGTAAAATCGTTCTGATTATACATTGAATTATACTGTGCAATTGTGTTTCCGTAGTTTCCGAAGAATACTTGGAAATCGTGTCCGCTCGACTTCATATCTAAACCTAAGCTAAGGTTTGGATACACATTATTAATATAATGTTCAGTTAATGGCTGCTCATAATTAAAGATGATAGAAGTTTTCGGAGAGATCTTGTAACGAGCACCTACTGAAAAAGAAAGATGATCATTTTTCATAGAAGGTTGAATCACACCGCTTGCATCTTTGTATCCATCCACATTATTAAAATGTATATAGTTGAAAGATCCTTGTAATGAGAATGCTTCAGAGAATTTCCTTGCTACCAAGATCTGATTGATGAAGCTAAAACGATCTGATGTAGTTACAATTGGTAACGCATCACTTTTAGCTCTTGTGTCCATCGCTGCATTTCCATAATAAGTGATTGATACAGGGATCTTACCATCTTTAGTTTGTTTGATCAAAGCATACTTCAAACTATAATCAACAATCATATTGTAGTTGTTTGCACCAAAACCGATTTGTAAATCTTTGATCGGAGTATAGCTGAATCCTAAGCGCATATTTGCACTAGAGAATAAACCAAACAAGTCTTTGAAATTATGATCGATTGTTCCGAAACGGTGATTGATATCAAATTCAAATGTTCCTTTAATGGGAACCATTACGGTTTGATTATCGATCAGAAAGTTTCCTTCAAATGTATTTTTAACAAAGGATTTCTTTTTCACCACTGGCGCAGCAGCAGTAGAATCCTGTGCCTTCAATTCTGCTCCAGTGATCATCGTTGCTGCCATCAAAAGCAACAGTAGTCTAAGCTGGAAAGAAGGGAAATGAATGATATATTTTTTCATTGTGTTTTATTTAATTGTTTTTTGCACCTTGTTTAATCCAAGCATAAACTTTCGCATTGATAGCTTGATCCGGACCAGAACCCAATGGCATCACAGGAGATTTTTTTCCGCTTAACCATTGATACAATACACTGTTATCAGGGTCTCCAGCTTTTAAGTATCCTCCGCCACTCAATGATTTATAAGAGTTGTCTTTTGTTAAGTCGGGAGCTTTCCCGCCAGAAACATGGCAACCTGCTAGTGCGCAACTTTTCGTAAAAATCGGATTGATATCGTTTGCATAACTCATTTCAGTAGTGATACCAGCACCCGGGTTTACAACCAAGGTGGTGGTTTTATAACATCCTGAAAATAGGAGCAGCATTGCAGTAACCCCGACCGAAAGAAGCGCTGTTTTTTTCTTTAACATGATAATTGTTTTTAGTAAAACAGAGGGTTACTTATTTCTGGAATTTCAACAACAAGTTTGGATTAATACCATGTTGATAGTTAGACGAATTAAAAATCGCAACACCAAATGGCTGATCAGTCAAACTTGTGAAATCGATATCTTGTTTATAGGTATCAGGTGTTTTCAATAAACGTTTGAATTCTAAGATCCAACCTGTTCCTGTATAAGTTGCTTGAGCAGAAAAATCTGAACGGCCCATTGTGTAAGGAGCAGAGATAAATGAAGGAATACATTTAGAACCAACTGCAACACCTGTTGTAGGATCATCTAAATATTCTGATTTACCATTTGGATCTAAAGTAGTTCCACCAACAAGAGTTAATACACCTGTGCTACTAACTGCAGTAACTTTCAAAGCTTTTCCACCTGCTAAAGTATCAGTAGCTAAATAATATTTCGCACCAACTGCATCAGGAATGATCCATTTTGGAACAGATACACTTGCACCTGTACCATCCAATTTCAAACTCTGAGAGTTATTGAAAGGTCCGTTGCTAAGATTGGTATTGTTATTTACATAAGTTGTAGAAAAAGGAGTTGGAGGAGTCAAATCATCAGCATGACGACCATTTCCTGATCCACCAACTGTATCAGTTACAGAAGGACCACCAGCCCAATCTTGGTATTCATCATCCATTTGTCCTTGAGGAAGATCTTTATTTAAATGACACCACCACATGTCAATTTTTTCATTGGCACCATTGGTATAGTGGTTTGCACTTTTGTTAGGAACCATTACACCTTGAAAGTTTCTGTATGGAGTGAAAAGGTGACAACTAGCATAACAGGTTTGAGTAACAAATTTTGGAGTTGAATTACCAATATTCCATAACATCGCTAATTGGTCGTTACCCATTCCTTCTTTGATCAAATTACCATTCACATCATAGGTTCTTGCATTACCTCTTTGTGCCCATAATTTAGTAGTTGGGTTAAAATACCAAGGTTGAACTTGATAGTTAGAAGGATCATTCCATTCAACTAAGAAATAAATGCTTGTTCCATCATACATAGAACGAAGAGTTGCTGGATACTGAGTTCCTTGATATCCTGCAAACAAACCGTTTCCTGGATCTGGAACTGTAGGCGTAAATGCTAGTTTAGTTGCATTATCCCAAACTGCATCAATAGTTCCATCAATTGTTGGAGCAGTTGAAGTTTTGTAAGAAATTAATTCATTAGTGCTCGAAGTTGTAGGAGCAACAATCTGAGCATTCTTTGTGCAGTACACAAAAAATACAGTCACTGCAATAAAGAAAGAGAGAACGAAAGTGGTTTTCATATATGTCTGTTTAGTGTTAAAATTTAAAGACGTACAAATGTTCAAACTTTAAGCTATGTGCTCAAATGATACTTATCAGACAGTTTTATGACTTAAATCATCTTAATTGCCATTTTTGTGTCATGAAATTGTCATTTCAAAATGACAAATCGCCTGAAACCCTTGTAAACATTGAATGAATGTTTGAACATTCAAAATTAAGACAAAAAAGTCTTTTGTTTTTTTTTTAAGATAAAAACCAAAAAAAATGCAAGTTTTTTTTGGATATGCACAAAAAAAGGCCCCAGAGAACTGGGGCCCGTCCTTAAATATAAAACACAAATGAAATCTAGTGTGTCTGAACTACCTTTTTAATACCATAACTTCTATTCAAATTAAATCCAATAGAGTAATTGCCTAGTTTATTAAATGAATTCATATTGGTGCTTAACTGAGAAATATTAGATGCAGTTGATGCACTTGAAATAAAGAATTGGAAGATGTGTCCACCAGTATCCCAATCGTAACCAAGTGATAATACATCTGGTTTATAGTTTACTGCAGATGCAGTTTCATCTATCAAGTTTTTATATCCATTCAACTGATGTGTGTATTCAAAAGTGATCGCTGTTTTATGAGATAATTTCATTCTACCACCAATACCTAGAGAGAAAATATTATTGGTATTGTTTGGACCATATGGAACGTAGTTATAATGAACATAAGAAGGAATCAATTCCAATGAAAAGTTTTCACTGAATTTTCTTGCGATCAAAATCTGATGCATGAAAGAAAGCCTGTTCCATGCAAGATCATCTGGACTAGGACCTTCAGAAGCATCCCAATGCATCAAAGAAAACCAAGAAACTGATACCGGAATATTTTTCTTACCAGTTTGTTGTTTCAACAATTTGAACTTAGCCCATGTTTCAAACTGTGCATTTCCTGTAGCAGCAAAACCAGTGTTGAGCCAATCTGTGAAAGAATAGTCGAATGACAGGTAGGTATTCGCAAAGCCTGAATTCAAACCAAATAATTGTGCAACATTTGTCCAGCCTTTACCTTCTTTCCATAGATATCCGAAACGGTGAGAGATCATAAACTGAAGGTTACCCTTTCCAGTCATTTCAACACTTTGCAAATTGATGATGCGCGTTGATTTGAAAGTTGCAGTTGCTATGTTTTGTTTCACTTTTAAAGAGTCTTCCTTAGCTAGATCTCCTAGCAGGTCATCCTGCGCAGTTGCTTTCAAAACGAAGCAAAATGCAAGCATAAAATATAATACTATTTTTTTCATGTGTATGTTTTTAACCTGACTCAATTAGTTTAATTGAAATACAATAGCAGCATCGATCGGAGTTAGATCGGCCAATTTAGGCTTCACTAAACCTGGAATATCGATCGCATAATCTTCTGCTTTGATTTTGAAAGAACAATCAAAAGTTGCTGATTTACCTTTAACAGTTAATTTAACTGGCGCTTTAAAATCTTTGGTAACACCATGTAAGGTAACCTGGCCTTCAGATGACATATTGTAAACACCATCTTTAGTTAATTGATCTTTATTGAATCCGATCAATTTTCCTTTAAAAGTTGCATTAGGGAATTTGTTAGTGTGTAAATAATTCTCGTTAAAATGTTCTTCTAACAATGCATTATTAAAGTGGAAGGTTTTCATTGGAACCAATAAGGCAACTTCACTTGTTTCAACTTTCAATACAGCTGTTCCCTCTTTACTTTGAGAAGCATAATCTTTATGTGTTAAATCCTTATTTGGATTAAAAAAGATATTAGCATCTCTGGTTTTATAGGTTTGCGCATTGATCAAGTTTGTGATTAAGATGAAGAAGAATGCGAATAATAAGATTTTTTTCATAACAATGATTTTTAAGGTTTTGTGGGTTTAAATTTTATATTAAAGTGGTTGACCTTGCGCAATCCATGCAAGGAATGTGGAAGTTGTTGTTGCGTCTAAGCCAAGTGGACCGCCAGGGTGACCTGTTGCACCGCTAGAAGCCATCATTTTGCTAAGAATGTCTTTATCAGAAACCATTTTCGCATAATCCAAATTTGGTCCTAATCCACCATGACATGCAGATCCTTTACAAACTTGTTTATAGATAGGAACGATATTGATGGTATAGGTTACAGGGCCAGTGATTGGCGGTGGAACATAGTTGTCTTTTGCACCTTGTGCTACCCAAGTTTTAATTAATTCAGCTTGTGCTGGAGTAAAGTAGATGCCACCCTCACCAGGATGTTCCCCACCTCTAGCCATTTTATCAAATACTGCTGATCTTGATTGAATGGTTCCATAATAAATGGTGTCTACGATTGCAAATGGAACGGCATTAGAAACCTTACCATTGATATGACATCCGCATGCACCTGAAGTTACGATAGGTACTACGTCATCACGGAAAGAAATGACTCCTAAACCGTCTGCTGTTGGTTTTGTGATATCCTTATTGTTATTGTAACAAGAGAAGAAAAGCAGCGCTCCGCCAATCACTCCCAGATATACTAATAATTTATTCATAAAATGTTTTTTCTGGTTAGTATTATTTTACAATGATTTTTCCTGAATAAGTGTATTTGAAGATACCGGCACCATCTAATCCATATTTCCATTCGGCAGGTATATTTGGATCGCTGAAATACCAGCCTTTGATAATCGCTACATCAGAAGGTCTTAAACCACCATCACTCCAAGCCATATCTCCTTGTGTTTTTGTAGCCCAAACTTTAGTACGAGGGTTCGCTAATACAATTGTGGTATCCACTCTTGATAATAAAGTACTGGAAGAATTATATTGGTCTCCTTTTACATAAAAGCTCTTTTTATTGGCATCCACATATACGACTGTACTATTAGAGCGAACAGCTTTTGGATAAAAAATATCTAATAACTGATCATCATACGTATTTAAAGGACCACGACCACTGATCGCAGAAACCGGAGTACTGAATGTAGCATATGGTCTGTAAGCTGCATTTGCTAAAGTATCAGCATAGAATTTGCGTACACTATCCTTATAGCTTTTCCAAACAGAAGTTAATTTAGGATCTTTCAACTGAGGATATGTTGTGATAGCTCCTGTTGTTTGGTTTTGAAAGAAGAAAGTAGAAGAATCGGCAGTTGTTAATGTGCCTAACAAACCTTTTCTAGCCCAACCACCAGTTGCTGTGGCAGCATTATGACAGTTTCCAGAAGAACATCCTACGCCAATCAATGCTGATGCAGCTGGACGATAATCTTCCACACCTGGGTAATTTTTAGCCCCATTTTTGATCCAGTTATAAATGATTGATTTTTCAGTAACTGTTAAATCAACACCATAATTAATCGGAGGCATTGCTTTATTCAGATCACTTGTAGTAACCATCTGAAACAATTGGCTTCCTTCAGGATTACCAGGAGTTACCATACTTTTTACACTCTCATAAGTGTCTAGTGTTGGCTTCACACCACCGGCACCATGACAACCTGCTGAAACGCAGTTGTTTCTAATAATGCTTCTGACACTCTTAGTAACAATAATATCATTGATCCCAGGCTTTGCATCTGCATAAGCAACAATGGTGCTATCATAAAAAGGTGAGAAAATAGCCGAATCCGGTTGATTCACTAATGATCTTGACACTGTACTTGCGTTGGTACCATCTTTTTTACACTGCACCAAAAACAGCGAAATAAAAACCAACATAGCGAGGCTAAAGAGGCTTTTTTGGTTGTAAACCGTTTTTTTCATACACTTAATTTTAATTTAATGATCTGGAGTTGAGCGAATAGGTTTTTCATTTATGCTCCAATTAATTGCTTAGGTGGGATCTAAGTTTCGACACCAAAATTATTCGTGTTGAAATGACATTTAAATGATAAACGACACGATTTTTTATGATTTATATCAGGATTTTTTGTGCGCATTGTCATTCTTTAGCGCAATTGATAGTGTCAATTTTACATTTATAAAAACATTTATCACAGATATAACAAAGCAAATGAAAAAGAAAATTATTTACGGAATCCTCGCTATTGTAGTGGTGGTGGGCATTTGGGTGGCATTCAACAGAGAAAAAGCAACACAGATGGTTGTTGATCTTGGAATGGCAATGACATCATCGGTTAAACATCGAAATCCATCAGCAGAAAAAGCAAAATTTGAAATGACTGTTGATGCGTTTTCAAAAGCATTTAAAGACAATGCAGTTGAGGCTAATAAACAGTATATCAATCAAGCTGTTTTACTGGAAGGAGACATTACAACAATCAGTGGTGTAACAGTTACTTTAAATAATGTGGCTTGTAATATCGACTCTACTGAAGTGGGTAAGATCAAAGATTTAAAAGTTGGGTCAAAAGTAAAAATTCAAGGACTGGTAGTTGGCTATAACGACCTCATGGAAGAAATAGCTTTGGCTCAGTGTACCATTAAATAAGTTTTAGTAGTTCAAGCAATCGTCTGACCTTCCTGAACAACACTGAAAAGTTGTTTAGGTAAGGTCAGCTTTTTTTTATTAACCGATTGTATTCACCGAAAACAACATCTCTATAACATATTTGGTATTTACCTTTCGCTCTTTAAATGAGCAAAACCAAATGAACAAACGCATTATTTATTTATTCCTCGGATGCTTAATTGTAATCAAAATCAATGCCCAGGATGGCATTTCAGAGGCAAAATGGCAAGTAACTCCTATTGTAATTGACGGAAACGACAATGAATGGTCGCACCCCTTTAATTTTTACGATAACCAAAGTGCTTTAATATTTTCCATTTCAAACGACAGTAAAAACCTATACATATGTTTTTCCAATAACGACAGGATGAAAACAGGTAAAATGATGAAAGCTGGTTGGAGCCTGGAATTATTTTCATCAGAAAAGAAAAGAAAGTTTGATGCAAGTATTGTTTTTCCAAAATCGATCGACCCTGGCATCAATATGAAATCTGATTTCAACGCAGCTGTAAAAATTTACAGATCTGAAATACAAACCATTAAAACTAAAGGTTTTCAAACAAGCAATGGAGATATTGCCTTATCAAGCGAAAAAGGAATTGATATTGCTGTTGGTGCAGATGAACAAGAGAAAATAGCTTATGAATTTAAAATTCCCCTGAAAGAACTCATGGAGGAAGATAAAATTCAATTAAATGAAACCATTACACTTGAATTAACCGTGAACGCACTTGAAAAACCTGCTAGTTCTGGCTCTGGAGAAGGCACTAAATCAAGTTTTAGTGGCGGTGGTGGTGGTCATGGCGGTGGTCACGGCGGCGGCGGTCATGGTGGCGGAATGGGTGGTGGTAGCCATGGCGGTGGTAACTATAACCGTGACAATGGAGCTGGCGGAGACCGTACCAGTCTCTATGAAAAAGTAAGCTTTAAACAAAAAGTCAAGTTGGTTAAACAATAGTTTAACCAACTTGACGGTATTTAAAAATGCATTATAAATATCCATTCGATTTTAAAATAGACTTTTGCAAATCAGTCCATTTTTGCGAATTAATGTATTGATTAATGGCATGCTTATACTGGTTTTGTGCATTAAAAAACCTGAGCAGATCATTTGCGGGGCCACTTAGTCGTCCATTTGCACTCATCAATCCATCTATTAAATTAGCAGCAAGCTGATCATTAAAATAGGCCATTCTTTTTAATGCAGCGAATGCATTTCCTCTGGTTCTAAATTCATAAGAGCTGCTTGTTAGGCTCACTAATTCATCTGCAAACTGCTTTTTACCTGTATACATATACGCTGTTTCTAACCAACGAATTTTTACATGCTTTCCTAGATTGCCATCTACATTTTTAGTGAGATTAAGATAAGTGGCAGTTTTAGTAGGGTTCAATGCAGCGAGTTTTTGCAGCGACCCCTCAACTATATCATAAGATGAATCTGTCAGCAATTTTTCAAACTCAGGAACCAATCCTGCGGTTATAGGATTCACATTTCTTAAAGCAGCTTTTCTTAAAGCCACATCTTTATCTACTAATGCCTCTTTTATTAATCCAATACTTTGGGCATCATTTGCCAACTGTGCAATTACTTCGGTTCTGATTGCAAAGAACTTTTCAGCATTAAATGCTTTTTGCAATACTGTCCGCTTAGTATCTAAAGCAATTCCACGCATAGCAACAATTGCATCATAACGATCCAACATTTCTGTTGCTTTGCTTGCCTGCGATGCCAACATTTCAAAAGGTTTTTCAAAATTGCATGATTTCATCACCACATTGCCTGGATCAAAAAGTATAAAATCTACTTTCTTTGGACTATTCAAGTTGATGACCTCTGTTTGCTCCTGGATATTGTATTGCTTTTTAAAACTAGTTCCATCTTTATAATATACCTCAATCCAGATCGGCATTTTATAAAGGCCGTTTTTATACCCAGTAACTTCTGTTAATGACTGCGTTTGTTTCACAACCAATGCTATGTTGTTTACATTTTCGGTATAACTAATATCAAAAGCAGGTTCTCCTCCCCGATTTAACCATTCGTTCCAAAACCAATCTAATTGCATCCCTGTTGATTCTTCAAATGCAATTAATAGATCGTGGGTATCTACATTCTGATACGCGTGTTTTTCTAAATAGTGTTTAATGGCTTTATTATACATTTCTCGTCCACCTACAACCTGTTTCAGCATATTTAATACGAATGCCCCTTTGCCATACACACGGGTGCCACCACCTTCACTATGTGCTACTGCAAATTTGTTTTTTAAAGATTCATCGATCGATGCGTTTTGAGCACCTCTGCGCGACCAGTTAAAATAATCTTCGCCAAATACTTCGCGTTCAAACATTTGATTATAATATGTTGCAAAACTTTCCTGCAACCATTGGTGTGCATCACTCAACGCAGTTACACAATCGCCAAACCACTGATGTGCCAATTCATGCGCATTAACACCTACATAATTTCGATCAATCAATCCACGTTGATCCACTGCATAAAAATCGCCATAGATCGTGGCAGTTGTATTTTCCATGGCGCCGAACATATAATCTTGCACAGGAATTTGTGAGTAAGATTCCCAAGGATATTTAAAGCCAATTTCTTTTTCAAAAAAATCAACCATCGCTTCGCTGTATTGATATACTGGTTCAACTCTTTCTTTCCATTCGGGATAATAATATAAATGTAAAGGAACCCCAGAAGCTGAATGGGTTTCTTTGATATCGTATTTTCCAATACCTAACATGATCAAATAAGGAGCATGCGGGTGACTGATGGCATAGTTCCAAGTGATGGTGCCATCTGCGTTAGCATGCGTATCAACCAATTTTCCATTTGATAAAACTTTATACTCCTTATCGAATGTCACACTCATCTCAGTGATCAATTTATCGTTGCGCTCATCATACATGGGGATCCAATTCCTATTATCAATTTGCTCGCCCTGACTCCAGATCTGCTTCCTGCTCAAATTGTTTTTATCGTTCCACCCAATAAAATACAATCCTACTCTTGGTGTTGCTTCATACGATACACTCATAGAATAAGTAGTATTCCATTCCAATGGATTATTGGGAGCAACAGTAATACCGTTGTCATCAACAGTATATTTTACAGGTTTGCCATTTAAGATCACTTCCTTCACCTGCATCTTAATGGCATCCAAAAAAAAGGTGGCAACTTTTGGTCGCAAAGCAGTAAACTGATAATCCACTTTCCCGATCACCAAACCTTTTGGCGCATCGAAAGACAATGACACATGTATTTTAGAAAAATCGAGAGGATGGTCTCTCGGAACGGCAGCTGCATCTTCAATAAAACTAGTGGTTCTTAATTGTGCAGTTAACGAAATAATGGGAAACAAAAACAAAACAAATACTAAAATCCTTTTCATGTTTATTGATTGAGAGGTTCTAAGATAGTCATTAATCATTTTTCCAAGTTCGAAAATGAATTGCAGTAGAATTCTATTTATTGGATGTAAGTTTGAAAGAGAAAGCTTTTTATGAGCCATACAATTTCTGAAACACAGAATGAAGTGATCAATTGGGGAATCATTGGTTGCGGTAATGTGACCGAATTTAAAAGTGGTCCAGCCTTTAATAAAGTACCCAATTCAAAGTTAGTTGCAGTGATGCGTAGAGACGCAGAAAAAGCAAAAGACTATGCCATGCGCCATGATGTACCTAAATGGTATCATGATGCAAGTGCACTGATCAATGATCAAGATATTACAGCCATTTATATTGCAACGCCACCCAATGTTCACGAAGCATATGCCATCGAAGCCATGCGCGCTGGCAAACCCGTATATGTTGAAAAGCCAATGGGATTAGATGTTGCAGCTTGCATCAGCATGAAAGAATTTTCAGAGCAATCAGGTGTGAAACTTTCTGTAGCACATTACAGACGGGCTTTACCCATGTTTTTAAAAATAAAATCACTGATCGATCAAAAAGCGATCGGCGAAATCAGGCTCGTCAATATTCGATTATTACAACCCGATCAATCGGTCATGATCGCAAAAACTTCAGAGAATTGGCGTGTAGATCCCAGCATTTCTGGAGGAGGAATTTTTTATGACCTTGCCCCACACCAATTAGATCTTGTGTATTATTTTTTTGGGAAAGAAAAATCTGCAGTTGGTATTGCAAGGAATCAAGCTGGTTTATATCAAGCGGAAGATATCGTGTGTGGAACTATGTTATTAGAGAATAATATTTTATTCAATGGTACCTGGTGTTTTACTGTATCTGCAAGCCTAGAAGAAGACTTATTTGAAATCATTGGTTCAGAAGGCAGAATCAGTTTTCCTGTTTTCGGCAATACGATCGAAGTAGAAATCTATGGTAATAAAGAGCAGATCAGTTTTGCAAAAGAGCCACATATTCAACAACACATGATCGGAAAAGTGGTCGATTACTTTTTAGGGAAATCCACTAATCCATGTTCTGCAGCAGATGCTATCCAATCGATGCAGCTGATGGAAAAATTCGTATACGGCAATAAATAAAACATACCTTACACAAAACAGCAATATGTCAACTAAAATAACTGTCAAAGATAACGGCTCACTAAAAGTAGAAGGAGATTTTGAGATCGTAGATAAAGATGGAAAGGCTTACAACCTTGCCGGAAGGGAAGTTGTAAGCCTTTGCCGTTGTGGATTAAGTAAAAACAAACCTTTTTGCGATGGTGCACACAAAGGTAATTTCGTACACGAGGCCATCGCTTTTGATCTGCCTCCACAAAAAACAGTATAGGAATTAGATCAGTTCCACTTTTGTCATTACATCACCACCTTTGATCTGATCGATCACTTCCACACCATCGATCACTCTTCCAAAGCATGTGTGTACACCATCTAGATGTTTCACTCCTGACCTGTTGTGACAGATAAAAAATTGTGATCCGCCTGTATTGCGTCCACGGTGTGCCATTGATAGTACACCACGATCATGAATTTGTTTTACGCCATTGGTTTCGCATTGAATGCTATAACCCGGACCGCCAGCACCTGTTCCATCTGGGCATCCACCTTGTATCATAAAATTGGGGATCACACGGTGAAAAGTAAGTCCATTATAAAACCCTTCGTTGATCAATTTCTTAAAGTTCGCTGCTGCGATGGGAGCATCGTCTTCATACAATTCAAAAGTCATTACTCCTTTAGCTGTATGAATTTTTCCCTGTGTTAATTTTTCTTCGCTCATGATGAATTATTTCTGCGAAACTACATTTTTATCTGCTACCCTTAGCTTTGCAACAGTTAGTTAACATGAAAGAACTGAAGAAACACATAGAAATTATTCGTTTACAAGACCTGGAAATTCAGTTATGGGTACCAGAATTAGATGCCTTGCAATTATCTTATCAAAAAGATGCCTCTAAAGCCGCCTTCCCATACTGGGCAAAGCCTTGGCCATCAGCGTATGTGTTAACAGCATTTATGAATGAGCATAGAGATCTGATCAATAATCAGAAAGTATTGGAACTGGCTGGAGGGCTTGGTCTGCCTTCCTTATTTGCTTCAAAATTTGCATCTGCTGTTGTATGTAGTGATTATGATGCCACTGCAGTTCAATTCTTTC
>CAIYAG010000282.1 GCA_903924075.1 uncultured Bacteroidota bacterium
ATTAGTTCAGTTAGCTACGGAACAAAAGAAATTGCTATCGGCGACGGTAGTAATCTACAAATCTCTTTAGACCAAACAAACGCTTCATTGAATGAAGTTGTTGTAATTGGTTATGGTACAGCACGGAAAAAAGATTTGACCGGTGCGGTATCTACAGTTAGTTCTAAAGACTTCGTGAAAGGAGCTATTACATCTCCTGAACAATTGATCTCTGGTAAAATTGCCGGTGTTGCAATTACCTCTAATGGTGGTGCACCTGGTTCTGGAAGTACGATCCGTATTCGTGGTGGTGCTTCTTTAAATGCCAGTAACGATCCGTTGATCGTTGTTGATGGATTGCCATTGAGCAATGATGGTATTTCCGGTGTTGCTAGTCCATTAAGCATGATCAACCCGAACGACATTGAAACTTTCACAGTATTAAAAGATGCATCTGCTACAGCCATCTATGGTTCTAGAGCATCTAACGGTGTTATTTTGATCACTACTAAAAAAGGTAAGAAAGGTGCTCCAGTTTTTAGTTTTAGCACTCAATTATCTTCTGCTTCCATTTCTAAAAAAGCAGATATCTTAAATGCAGATCAGGTTGCTACAATTATTAAAGCAAACGCTCCTGCAGGTATTGTAGCTAAATTGGGTACAGCAAAAACAGATTGGCAAGACCAGATCTATCAAAATGCTATTGGAACAGACAATAACTTAAGTATGTCTGGTACTACTGGAAATATGCCTTATCGTTTATCAGTTGGCTATTTAAATCAGAATGGTATTTTAAAAACAGGAAACCTTGAGCGTACTTCTTTTGGTTTTACTTTAAACCCTACTTTTTTGGATAACCATTTGAAAATCGATATCAACTTTAAAGGATCAATTAGTAAAAGCCGTTTCGCTAATACTGGCGCAATCGGAGCTGCAACTTCATTCGATCCTACTCAACAAGTTTATAGTAACAGCGCAAGATATGGTGGCTACTGGGAATGGCTAAATGCTAATAACTTTGCTAGCACAGGCCTTGAAACACTTGCTCCAAGAAATCCTTTGGGTCAGTTGATGCAAAGAGATGATAGAAGTAATGTGCAAAGAAGTATTGGTAATATCGTTGTTGATTATAAAATGCATTTCCTTCCTGAATTACGTGCCATCTTAAACGTTGGTTATGATTATTCTATCGGTGCTGGAAATGTGATTGTAAACGATAGTGCTGCTTCTCAATATAGAAGATACCAAGATCCAACCGGTTTATTCCATGGTGGTCAGAATACAGAATACAGACAGATCAATAACAATCAGTATTTGAACTTCTATTTGAATTATACCAAAGACCTCAAATCAATTGATAGCCGTATCGAAGCAATTGCTGGTTATGAGTTCCAAGACTATAAAAAAACAAATACTAATTATGCTGATTACACCTTTGATAAATATATGATTCCAACATCAGTTCCACTCTATCCTTTTGATGTGCCAGAGAATACATTGATGTCATATATGGGTCGTTTAAACTTTACTGTTAAAAACAAATACATTTTAACTGGTTCGGTTCGTAGAGATGGATCTTCTAAGTTTAACCCTGATAATCGTTATGGTGTTTTCCCTTCTGCAGCTTTTGCATGGAGAGTTAAAAACGAATCTTTCTTGCAAAACTCTAACGCAATTTCTGATTTGAAATTCAGAGTTGGTTATGGTGTTACTGGTCAGCAAGATGGAATCGGATATTATGACTATATCTCTTATTACAATTTGAGTGGTAATACCGCTTCATATCAGTTAGGTAACTCTTATTATAATATGTACAGACCAGGTGGTTACTATTATAATAGAAAGTGGGAACAAACTGCTACTACCAATATCGCGATGGACTATGGTTTCATGAATAACCGTATCACAGGTAGTATCGAATACTATGTAAAGAATACAACTGATTTGTTGAATGAAATTAACCAGCCAGCTGGTACTAATTTCACAAACAAAATTGTTGCAAACGTAGGTAGTATGGAAAATAGAGGTGTTGAATTTAGCATCAACTACCAAGTAGTAAAAGCAAAAAATCTTACTTGGGATGTAGCTTTCAACGCAACTTATAACAAAAACAAGATCACTAAATTAACCATCTCTGATGACCCTACTTATGCAGGTGCTAGATATGGTGGAATTTCTGGTGGTACAGGTAATACCGTTTTGATCAATTCAGTTAATTATAACCGTGGAGCTTTCTTTGTTTACAGACAAGTATATGATCCAAAAACTGGTAAGCCAATTGATAATCTGTTCGATGATATCAACCGTGATGGTGTGATCAACGAAAAAGATTTGTATCAATACAAAGGTTCTGATCCAGAAATGTTCTTTGGATTCAGTACTAACTTAACCTACAAGAAATTTAATGCAGGTTTTGTAATGAGAGCAAGTGTTGGTAACTACTTATATAATAACGTAGCTTCTAGTACAGGAACTATTCGTAACCTGATCAACCCAATTGGTTATATCAACAACGGATCTAGCGATGTTTTATATACCAACTTTAGCGGAAACGGTACTAACTATTACTTGTCTGATTATTATGTTCAGAACGCTTCATTCTTGAGAATGGATAATCTTAACATTGGCTATAACGTAGGAAAAGTTTTCCATAATGCAGCTTCTCTTCGTATTAGCGGTAATGTTCAGAATGTATTTACAATTACTAAATACAAAGGACTTGATCCAGAACAAAATGGAGGAATTGATAATAATTTCTACCCAAGACCTAGAACATTTGTACTTGGTTTAAACCTTGAGTTCTAATCTAAATACAAGTAATAACAAAAAAAATAATTATGAAAAAGAATATTTTTAAACTCGTTATAATCGCAGGCTTTCTCGCTGGTAGCTTTGCGTCTTGTACCAAGAAGTTAGACCTTCTTCCTACTAATGACGTAACCGCATTACAAGTGTATAGCACACCTGCTGGTTATAAACAAGCTTTCGCTAAAGTTTACGGAAGCTTTGCCCTTACAGGAAATCAGGGCCCTGCTGGAAATGGAGATATCAAAGGCATCGACGAAGGAACATCTGATTTCTTACGTTTGTTTTGGAAGGCTCAAGAATTGAGTACAGATGAAGCTGTAGTATCTTGGGGTGACCCCGGTATTCAGGATTTTCACAACATGAACTGGTCTTCTAGTAATCCTATGTTGACAGGTTTATACTATCGTGCTTATTATCAGATCACTTTATGTAACGACTTTATCAACCAGGCTTCTGATGCAAATTTGGCATCAAGAAATATTACTGGTGCTGATGCAGCTGCTATTAAAGTATACGCAACTGAAGCAAGATTTCTTCGCGCTTATCAGTATTGGGTAATTATGGACTTGTTTGGAACCGGACCAATGGCAACTGAAAAAGATGCATTGGGTTCTGTACTTCCAGCTCAGGCTTCAAGAACAGACTTATTTACTTATATAGAGTCTGAATTAAAAGCAATTGAAGG
>CAIYAG010000283.1 GCA_903924075.1 uncultured Bacteroidota bacterium
GACCAGCAAAGTTGACGTTCTTGTCGTAACGACCAGACACAGTAACTTTTAAGATGTCATTGAACAACCTTTGAGATAACTGGGCATAAGCACCAGTTTCAGCAATTTTGATTGAACCTGCTGTATCAGCAAAAATGGTTCCTTGAGAATTTAATACGTATTGTCTCCAACTACCTCCAATTAAGAAGTCAGTTCCAGATTTTGCTAAACCCAGCGCATCTGTTAAGTTATATTGACCTTCTACAGTATATACCTTAGTTCTATCCATGAACAATCCACCACCTTTTGAGATAGGGGTTTGAGCGATAGCTTGGTATAATGGGTTATTCAATTGAAACCCAGTTGGACGGCCTTGATCTGCATAAGTTCTAGCAGAGTTATGTGAAGTATTATAATCAAGACCAGCATCTGCAGCAGTAGCATAAGCAGCTGCATACTGAGGATACCAAGAATTACTAGATTTCCAAGCTTCGTTGAATAAACGAGTTGTAGTGGTAGTTACATATGAATTTCCTGAATTCTCAGAAGTAGTATATCCACGTAAATACCAGTTTTTAGACTTTAATTCCAATTTATACTGACCCATTTTAAAGTCCTTGATAGAATAACGGTCAGCACCTGTATAAACAGTTGTACCAGTACCCCAATTTGCAGTCAAAGAAGCTTCTAATGAACTAGTTAATTTATAATATAAACCACCAGACAATTTGAAATTACTAGTGATCGGATCGATCACGTCTTTTTCTGCATAACCAGTACGGCTAACCATTTGGTTTTGGAAAAGATTCTTTGTTGGTGATGCTCCATAAATAATTGGAGAATATCCTGCAGCAACAATGCCGCCAGCTCCGATACCATTTAAAAAAGCATTGTATGCACTCAAATTAGCAGTTGGATTAGCAGCTAACCATGCATTAGAAGCAGGTACAACTCCAGCAGGCATTTGGCCCAATACACCATTTGCAACACTACTTAAGTTTGCATTTGTTTCGTCTCCATAAATGTTAACACCATCATAGTTAGGATCGGAAAACCGAGTTCCAGATTTTGGTGCACCATTTGGATTTTGAGTTGTTGGTGTGCGGTTATAATCGTCTTCAGAATTTGCTAACCAATCTGTTGCTTGGGTATACTGAGCACCAATTTTGTAGGCAAATTTTTCAGATACTTTATTAGCCCAACGAACAGTCCAGTCGTAAAAAGGAGACTGCATGCGTTGATAATTGTCAACATTTGAAACCCCTTGTTTGATCTGGAAACTAAGTCCTTGGTATTTGAAAGGGTTCTTACTATTGATTAGCAAGGTACCATTCATACCACCCGGACCATACAATGCAGAAGAAGCACCAGGTAATAATTCAATATTGTCTACATCCAGTTCAGTTAAACCGATGATGTTACCAACAGAGAAGTTCAAACCAGGAGCCTGGTTATCCATTCCGTCAACAATTTGATTCAATCGGGTATTACCTGAACTATTAAATCCACGAGTACCAATACTTTTAAAAGTAAGACTCGCAGCAACGATATCAACACCTTTTAGGTTAGTGATCATATCATAATAGTTAGTAGCTGGTGTATTCAGAATTGCTTTGGTACCAATTCTTTCAATAGACACGGGCGACTCCAAAATTCTTTCCGGGACCCTTGATGCAGCAACAACTACTTCATCACCTAACGTGAATGAAGCGTCCAATTCAGCATCAATGACTTGATTGTCTGATTTTACCACTACTTCTTTATTGCTGAAACCAACAGAAGAAATAATGACAGTAAATGGGGGTTTTTGAACGGTAGTAAATTTAAAATTACCCTTATCGTCGGTGAATGTACCTGTGGAGCTTCCTTTAACAGTAACGGAAACAGCAGAAACAGCCTCTTTAGATTTAGCATTTTTAACACTACCGGAAACATTGGTGGATTGTTGTGAGAAGGCATTGAAACTTAAGCCTACAGACAACAATACTAACACACAACTCGTGTAGAATCTTCTCATAATAACAAGTTTAGATGGATCGTTTTGTTAAAAGTAGCAATTGTTAATTTTCTACAAAAATTTAATTTGTCCACAAATAGATATAGTCTGTTAAGAAAAAGAACTTCCAACTAAGTATTTATAAGATTTGCCTATCTATTTTTGTTCATGCGCAATTTTCAATTTCCAGAGCAAACAGCCATCTATCATGGGAAAGTAAGGGATGTATATACCATCAAACAAGATTGGCTTGTAATGTTAGCAAGTGATCGGATCTCTGCATTTGATGTTATTTTACCGAAGCCCATCCCCTTTAAAGGACAAGTTTTGAATCAGATTGCGGCAATTATGTTAGAAGCAACAAAGGATATTTGCCCAAATTGGTTGGTTGCAGTGCCTTCACCAAGTGCTTCGATAGGAAAAAAGTGTACGCCATTTAAAATTGAGATGGTTGTACGAGGTAATTTGGTTGGACATGCTTGGAGAACTTATCAATCAGGCTCAAGAACACTTTGTGGTGTTACACTAGCTGAAGGTTTAAAGGAAAATGACTTCTTCCCCACCCCAATCATCACACCTTCCACCAAGGCAGACGCTGGACATGATGAAGATATTTCCAAAGATGCCATTATCGCCCAAGGCTTAGCTTCTGAGGCAGACTGGGCAATCTTGGAGAAATATGCACTGGCTTTATTTCAAAGAGGGAAAGAAATTGCAGCAAAACAAGGATTGATCTTAGCAGATACCAAATATGAATTTGGGAAAATCGGAGATACGATCTATTTGATGGATGAGGTTCATACACCTGATTCCTCTCGATATTTTTATTCTGAAGGTTTTGAACAACGCCAGGCATCTGGTGAAAAACAAAAGCAATTGAGTAAAGAGTTTGTGAGAGAATGGTTAATTGCCAACAATTTTATGGGGAAAGAAGGACAAACAGTTCCAGAAATGACCAGCGATTGGATCGATACTATTAGCAAAAGATATATTGAGCTTTTCGAAAAAGTTAGTGGCAAAAATTTTGTTCCTGAAACCATTTCTGATGATCAATTGGAAGAACAAGTGATTAGTAGCCTTCAACAATTACAAGTTATTTAGAAACATACCCATTGTCTATTTTGTTCAGGCAATTCCATGATGGATGCCTGAACGTCAAATACATTTTTAATTACTGACACGTCAAGTTTCTCTGATCTGTGGTGTTGGTATACGATCGAACCTTCTTTCATAAAAAGAATTCGATCTGCAAATTTTAATGCAAGATTGATATCGTGTAAAACGGCAACCACTGCTGTTTTTTCATTTTTAATAGATTGAGCAATCTCTAATAATTGGTATTGGAATTTAATATCTAAATGAGATACTGGTTCGTCTAATAATAGAAACTTATTTTGAGTATCTGCACCTCTCATTTGTGCAAGCACTCTGCACATTTGCACCTTCTGTGCTTCGCCACCTGAAAGCGTTTGATAGTTTCTGTTTGCCAGTTTCGTGATTTCCATTTGTGCGATCACCTCATTTACAATTGCTTTATCTACTTCACTTGGATTTGTTTGGAAGTAAGGATATCTGCCCATTAGTATAATCTCTTTCGCTGTAAGCGGAAATGCGATTTCATAGTGCTGAGAGAGAACAGCCCTTTTATGAGACAATTCCAAAGTCGAATATTCTTCGATCAATTTTTGATCGATCAATAATTTACCATTTGATGCATGTAATAATCCAGACATCATTTTCAACAAAGTTGTTTTCCCTGCCCCATTGGCACCCATAATTACCAAAAGTTCATTGGTAGGAATTTTGCATTCAATATTTTTTAATAAATATTTTTCATGAATTTTATAAGAGAGGTTTTGAATATCAATCATGTGCACCTCCTTTATTTTCGATCAGATTATTTCCTTTCAATAAAAAGATATAAACTGGCGCCCCAACTAAGGAAGTAATGATCCCAATTGGGATTTCTGCTGGAGCCAAAAGAAGTCTAGCACCCATGTCTGCTAATAATAAAAGGGCCGCTCCTCCAAGCATGGAAGCTGGCAATAATTTCCGATGATCGCTTCCCACTAGGAGTCGCATTACATGCGGCACGATTAAGCCCATAAAGCCAATCACTCCAACAAATGATGTAGCAATTGCTACCATCGCTGTATTTGCAATGAGAATTTTTCTTTTGAGCTGTTTGGTATCAATCCCCAAATAGCCTGCTTCTTCTTCTCCTAAAATAAATGCATTTAGTTTTTTAGCATCCTTCAAAGAAAGAAAAAGCACTACTAATGCTACCAAGAAAACTAATTCAACTTGAAACCAACTCGCTCCTGCAAACGTTCCAAGATTCCAGAAACTGATGCTCCTTGCTTGTGGGTCTCTTGCCAGGTATGTCATAAATCCAGTTCCGCTTAACGCCACCGCATTGATGGCCACGCCCACTAATAATAAGGATGTCAAAGAAACACGTGCATGGGATTTTGATAATTGATACACAATAAAAGTTGCAATCAGACCACCAAAAAAGGCAAACATTGGCACTAACAATGGGCCAACAAAAGATTGAATGGTTGGGCCAAACCAGGAGGCAAAAACAAATACAAAAGATGCACCCAATGCTGCACCAGCGCTTGTTCCGACTAGTCCGGGTTCTACGATTGGGTTTCTAAAAAGTCCCTGCATCAACACACCCGAAACTGAAAGTATGGCTCCGGTAATCGCACACAATAACACTCTTGGCAATCGGATCTGTAAAAAAACAGATTCTACTATCGAAGCAGGTTGCACGCCGTTGAACCAATGAATGATCGCTAAACGCATATCAGCTAAACTAATGCTTACAGCTCCCAATGCGATAGATGCTAGCAAGATCATTACTAGCACTATCAACAATATGGGAAAAGTATATTTACTTTTTAGCATCAGTAATTATTGGATGGATCAGGTTCATCAGTTTTAAAATATTCTCGCCTGTTCTTGGTCCAAAGTAAACCAGATCATGTTCTTCAAAACGATAGATCCGATTATTTTTTGCAGCATTGGTCAACGCAACTCCTGGAATATTTTTAAATTTTTCTGCTGAACCCATTTTATCAAATCCATAATCCGTAGCAATGATAATATCAGGATTTGCAACTGCAACTGCTTCAGCACTGATCTGCTTTGCTCCTTTGGCATCGTAATTTGCAGTTTTGCCGCCAGCATAAGCGATCATTTTATCACCTGGGCCTTTCCTGCCACTCATCACGAAATAAACATTGTTGGCCTGACCGTAATGGATGATCATCACAGTGGGCGTATCCTTGATATTTTTTTGAGCTTCAGCAACTTTTAGCATGTCTTGATCCAATTTTTTATTGATCGAATCAGCTTGACTTTCAGCACCAAAATATTTGCCCAGATCAGTTAATAAAAGTTTAGCACTATCTAAAGTATTAGCACCTGCAAAGGCTTTGATATTCAATCCAACCTTTTCTAATTGAGGCAGAACTGCTGCTGGCCCGATATCATTACTATGAATTACGATGTCGGGTCTCATTGAAATGATGCCTTCTGCATTTAAAGCTCGGTGATACCCTACAGTGGGCAATAGTTTAGCACTATCAGGATAGGAACTAGTCAGATCGCAGGCAACGATATCAAGAACCTTTCCCAACGCAAATAACATTTCTGTAATGTGTTTGGAAACGGAGACTATGCGAATATCTTTTTTTGTATCTAACTCTTTCTTATAAAACC
>CAIYAG010000284.1 GCA_903924075.1 uncultured Bacteroidota bacterium
GATAGCCTCTCCCCCACAGGAGGGGTTATTTTTTTGGACAATCCCAAATTAGAAAGGAGAACATTGCTGCTCTCCTTTCTAATTATCTATTTGAATACTATGCCCACAAATTATTAGGATATACACCATCCGCAACCAATTTATTGATACTTGCCTGTACATGCGGCGCGTCTTCTTTATAGGTTACGCCAAACCATTGCGCAGAAGTATGTACCACTTTAACAGTACCCAATCCTTCTTTCATAAACTGACCAGTTACGATTGGAATAAAGAATTCTGATTTGATATTCTTTAAGTTGCTTTCATTACTTAAAAATTCGGCAAATTTCTTTTCACAGAAATCGATGTATCCTGGCGCAAAACATAAGAAGTTCATACTAACCAAACTGTCTTCACTCACTTCGTGTAAACCTGTAGTGTCTTCATAGGTAATGATCCCTTTCTCATTTCTGAAAATGCTGGTACGTTCATTGATGTCGGTTAAATTATTATTTGCATCTACCGCACAAACACCCCTACTCACACTGCCAAAATCACTTAAGGTTTTCTTTAATTCATATCCAATGATACTATAGGTTTTCTCATTACACTGATTCACCAAGAAATCATACGCTTTTACAAAAGAATCGGTTCCATAATAATCATCTGCATTGATCACGGCAAATGGTTCATTTACTTTGCCTTTACAACAAAGTACAGCATGTGCTGTTCCCCAAGGTTTGGTACGATCTGCCGGAACTTCAACTTCCCCAACAAATGCTTTTAAATGCTGATATACATAATCAGTTTTAATTTTACCTGCTAACTTTGGTTCGAAGATCGCTTTGAAATTTTCAGCAAAATCTTCTCTAATAATGAAAACAACTTTTTCAAATCCTGCCTTTATTGCATCATAAATTGAATAATCCATGATAGTTTCGCCACTGGGACCGAATGACTGAGTTTGTTTCTGACTTCCATAGCGGCTAGCCATACCAGCTGCTAATATTACTAGTGTAGGTTTCATATGAGAAATTTTATATTATAAAGTTACTTGATAATCTTTAAAAACCTTTTGAAAAAGTGCAAATAAATACCGACTTAGCAAGGATTCAACCTCTTTCCCTAGGCGCAGCGCATCAGGTAAGAATTGATGTGTTAAGAACAGATCTGATCCACCCGGTGATCAGTGGCAATAAATGGTATAAACTGCGCTTTTATTTAGATGATGCTATTGCAAAGGGTTATACTGAAATCGCCAGTTTTGGAGGTGCGTATAGCAACCATATAGTGGCTACAGCATGTGCCTGCCAACAATTCAATTTAAAAAGTTTTGGCTTTATTCGTGGAGACCAAACAGAACAGCTCTCTACTACACTGCAGTCTGCCCAATCCTATGGCATGCAAATTCAGTTTGTAAATAGAACGGATTATAAAAACAAAGCCAGCATAATGGATCAATATCCAAAAACTGGTAGGTATTGGATCCCAGAAGGTGGTTATGGGCTAATTGGTGCAAAAGGTGCTGCTACTATATTAGAAAAAGTGCATTTACAAGATTATTCCCATATCGTTGCAGCTATTGGATCTGGTACAATGGTTGCCGGAATCATCAATGCCAGTTTAGCCCATCAAAAAATATTGGGGATTAGTTCACAAAAAAACAATGCAAGCCTGGAAGCGGAAGTTATACTTCTTGTGAATACAGAAAATCAGGATCGATTTTTGTATGTTCCCGACTACCATTTTGGAGGGTTTGCAAAACACCCATCTGAGCTAATTGAATTCATGAATCAGTTTTGGTTAAAAGAAAATATTCCGACCGATATTGTATATACTGGAAAAGTATTTTATGCGGTGACCGATTTACTTGAAAAAGAATATTTCAAATCGGGTGATCGGGTTTTAGTGATACATAGTGGCGGACTGCAAGGCAATCTTTCCTTACCTGAAAACAGTTTACTTTTTTAAAAATGCCATTGATATATTTGTAATTCATGAAACATCGCATCTCACAAGTTCTCTTTCTCTTATGCGTCTTTTTTGTAAAGACTGCTTCGGCACAGGATGTTTTACCAGAATTTAAATTAAAAATAATTACTCCTGGAAAAGTTACGATCAGCTGGCATAATCCTTATCAGAATTGTATACAATTATCTGTTCAAAGATCGGATGACAATAAAAAATTCAAGACCATCGTTTCTGCCAAAAACCCCAGTCTTTACGAAAACAGTTTTACCGATACCAAATCGATCAAAAACAAAATTTGCTACTACAGAATTCAATACACTTTAAAAGGGGGAAAATACAACTTCTCCAAAACGCATAACACTTTTGAGAAGCCAGAGGTTAAAGAATTAAAAGGAACTCCAGCAAATTGGAGCGCTTCTAAATTTGTTTACACTAACAACAGTGGGTATATACAAATACAATTGAATAGTCCCACTTCATTTGTATACCGACTTGTATTTCAAGATGAAAATGGAAACGAAATTTTTCAAATGAAAAAAATCGAATCAGAAAATTTGATTCTCGACAAAACAAACTTCCCTCACGCCGGCTGGTACAGCTTTGAATTGTATAAAGACGAAAAACTTTTTGAGAAAAATAAGGTCTACTTGAATAACAAATAATTGCGGGAAGAAAAACTTACCTAATCAGTAATTAAAACGGCTTCAAAAACTCTTTCAAAATTTTTTTTGACTAGATATTTAACTTCTTCCATTGGAATAGGTCGGCCCAACTCTTTTTGTAAAGATGTTACTTGTTTACCTTGAATACCACAAGGAACAATATCGCCGAAATAGGAAAGATCCGTATTTACATTGAGTGCAAAACCATGCATAGTGATCCACCGGCTACATTTAATTCCCATGGCACAAATTTTTCTTTCTTTACCTGGGATATGTGGATCTAACCATACTCCGGTTTCACCCTGACTCCTATCACCCGTTAATCCATATTCTGCCAATGTTAAAATGATCACTTCCTCTAAACTGCGCAAATACCAACCAAGATCGGGCTTGAACTTTTCTAGATCCAAAATGGGATATCCAACCAATTGTTCTGGTCCATGAAAAGTGATATCCCCACCACGATTGATATGAAAATAGTCGATCCCCCTTTTTGCAAGTGCTTCTTCATTTAATAATAAATGTGTTTCCTTTCCACTCTTACCTAATGTATACACAGGAGGATGTTCCACAAATAAGAGATAATTGTTGGTGGGTATGGCATTAGGAGGTAAATCGCCTGTCTTTCTAAAGACGGCTTTAAGATCGGCGTTCTCTTGCAAAAGGCCTTCTTGGTAATCCCAAGTTTCTTTATAACGCTTCTTACCCAAATCTTTAAAATTCACCTGCTGTTGCATACGTGAAATTACAGAATTCGCAACAAATCGCTCACTACATGAGCAA
>CAIYAG010000285.1 GCA_903924075.1 uncultured Bacteroidota bacterium
ATAAAGACAAAGGGATCGTTACCTCTTTAACATTCAAGAAATTGCTTACTATAAAGGGTAATGGGTTAGATACTATTCATGAATTGATTAATAAGAATGATCGTGCTTTTTTACAGTACCAGCATCTTAAAACAAATTCCCAATTAGATTTTAGTATGATTTTAGAAAAAGATCGGACATTAGAAATAGTTCCGTATGGTAATCATGCTTTGGGTGCAATGTTTGTTAATTATAATCATTTAATAAGCCAAGATTTGATAAATGTTTTTGATGCAATCAGTAAAAGAATTAATGGTTTTTATTTTGGCAGATTCGATTTGAGATGTACCAGCATTGAAGACCTAATATTAGGTAAAAACATTTCCATACTTGAATTGAATGGGGCAGGAGCTGAACCCGCGCATATTTATGATCCATCCTTCTCTTACTGGAAGGCTCAATCAGTATTAGCTTCACATTATAAAATGATGTTCGATGCAGCTATTGAGAATCATAAACGTTGAGTTGAATTTATGAATTTCGAAACTTTTAGGAAAATCAGAACCGCTGAAAAATTATATAAAAGAAACGAATTATGTCTTTAAAAAACAAAAAGGTCTTATTAGGAATTACTGGAAGTATTGCCGCATATAAAGCAATCCTACTTGTTAGATTATTGATCAAGTCTGGCGCCGAAATTAAAATAGTGATGACAAAGGCTGCCCAAGATTTTGTCTCACCGCTTGTTTTATCGGTTCTTTCCAAAAACAAGGTATACATAGAATGGCAGGAAGATAATGAATGGAATAATCATGTGGAACTTGGAAGGTGGGCTGATGTAATCATTATAGCACCTTTAACATGTAATACGCTTTCAAAAATGGCAAATGGGGCTTGCGATAATTTATTATTAGCAGTTTATTTATCTGCAACCTGTCCCGTGGTAGTTGCTCCAGCAATGGATGAGGAAATGTGGCTGCATCCTTCCACTAAAAAGAATATGGAACAGTTGATTGCATATGGTAATCAGGTTATAGAAGTAAAGGGTGGGGAGTTGGCAAGCGGTATTATTGGTCAGGGTAGATTAACAGAACCTGAAGATATTATTACCTTTTTAGAAGAAAACATTTTTCGAGATTCCCAATTAAAAGGAATGAAAGTATTGGTAACAGCTGGACCAACCTATGAAGCAATTGATCCCGTTAGATTTATTGGGAATAGGTCTTCGGGCAAAATGGGATTCGCCATAGCAGAAGCACTTTATTTAAAAGGTGCTGA
The DNA here is from genome assembly GCA_903924075.1 of uncultured Bacteroidota bacterium. Lineage (GTDB taxonomy): Bacteria > Bacteroidota > Bacteroidia > Chitinophagales > Chitinophagaceae > Sediminibacterium. The sequence goes on from CAIYAG010000285.1 coordinate 1,258, forward strand.
TGTGATTTTAGTTTCAGGGACAACAAATGAACGTACTCGTTTTAAGGGTATTGAAATTATTAAAATAGAAAATGCAGATGAAATGTTTCAGGCATGCATACAACACGGATCTGCAGATATTATGGTAATGAGTGCTGCAGTTGCTGATTATACCCCCTTAATTATAGCGGATCAAAAAATAAAAAAGCAGGGGGAGTCACTTGAATTAAACCTGACAAAAACAAAAGACATTTTAAAATACCTAGGTGCCCATAAAAAAACTGGCCAATTCATAGCTGGTTTTGCATTGGAAACAGAAAATGAAATTAGCAATGCCCAACAAAAACTAATGGATAAAAATGCTGATTGCATCATCCTAAATTCAATGAACGACAATGGTGCTGGATTTGAGAAGGATACCAATAAAGTCAGTATTATTAATCAAAAATCAATAATCAGTTTTGAAATCAAGTCTAAAAAAGAGGTAGCAAACGATATTGTAACTTATATTTTAGACAATTTCATACCCTCTAGAGCTGAATAAAGTTTATCTAAATCCTGTTGATTATTGAACCCTTGTATGGAATATCTCAAATAGTTGTTCCCTTCATGATTTAGTACAGGAATTTGAATTTGATAATTTTGATATAACTCATCGTGCAAAGTTGATGCACTACTTGCTGGAATTGGGATGCAGAAAAGTTGTGCAATAAAATCATCATTAATCGGACTGTTTGAATTTGTTCCTATTAGATCACAAAACCTTTGCGCATTGTTTTGAGTTATTTTTCTAGATATAGCACTAACTTCTTTCCAATTGTATTGATCCATAAAATCTATCGCAGCTGGTATTGTAAGGAATGCCGAATAATCTCTGGTGCCTTGGAATTGATGATTGTCTAAGAATAATGAATGTGAAGGTTTCAGACTTTTAAATCCCCAACTAATGATCAAGGGATCAAATAAATGTTGCAGACTATTTCTAACATACAAAAAAGAAGATCCCTTCGGCGTGAGCATCCACTTATGACAAGCGCCTGTATATATATCTGCACCTAAAGTTGAAAGGTCGATCGAAAGTTGTCCAGGAGCGTGAGCACCATCTACATAAATAAGAATTCCTCTTTCATTTGCGATAGCACAAATCTCTTCTACAGGCAATCTTAAACCAGTGGAACTAGTGATCTGACTTATGAAAATGAGTTTTGTTTTTTCTGTGATCCCTTTTACAAATTGCGCTATAAAATCTTCTTTACTTTCTAAAGGAAATCGAACTTGAATCCGTTTATAAGTTGCACCTTTTTGTTCACAATAATATTTCCAAGTTTTATCGCATGGGCCGTATTCTAAATTTGTAGTTAACACTTCATCACCTGCACTGATTTGAAAGCTTTTAGCAATTAGATTTACTGCATAAGATGGACTAGTTACATA
>CAIYAG010000286.1 GCA_903924075.1 uncultured Bacteroidota bacterium
CCAATTGGCTATTGGTATAATTATACAACACACAAATCAGGATTATTAGTGCCGCAAGTTTGGCCCATTTCTGTTTAGGAAAGGGAGGTCTTAGATCATATTTAATGATGAAGAATCGCAATAAATGCGTAAAAATGAAACCAGACCCCATATACAGAATCAGGCGGGAAAAGAACACCCCAGTATATTTCTGCTCGAATAAAAAGGCAAAAAACACCCAAGTAAGGCTATAAAAAAGCCAGCCACCCAATTGGCACCACCAATATGCTGAAGATTTCAATCTCATGTGGGTACAAATATATTCCGAAACACTTGCTAGGCTAGCCCGATTTGGGATTAATGGTAAAATCAGCTTCTATTTGGCAGAAATTTCTATTTTCCACGGTGAACTATCTGTAAGGCCCACTGTTTATATTCTTTTATCGGGCATTTGCATACTGTTATTTGCTTATTTTTACATCTAAATTAATGGTTCATGGAGATTCTAGCTGGCCCACTCTTACAAAAAATAGATAGCCCCGACGATCTTAAAAAGCTTAACCGCGATCAATTACACCAGGTTTGTACAGAGCTTCGTCAATATATCATCGACGTAGTAAGTGTACATGGAGGCCACTTTGCTGCTAGCCTTGGCGTTGTTGAGCTAAGCGTTGCGCTTCATTATGTTTACAATACTCCTTACGACCAATTAGTTTGGGATGTAGGCCATCAGGCATACGGACACAAGATCCTAACAGGCCGAAGAGATAAATTCGTTACAAATAGAAAATATAACGGCATCAGTGGTTTCCCTAAACGAACAGAAAGTCCATATGATACTTTTGGTGTAGGGCACTCATCCACTTCTATCTCAGCTGCATTGGGAATGGCCATGGCAGCAAAATACAAAGGCGAAAATCGAAAATCTGTTGCTGTAATTGGAGATGGCTCCATGACTGCTGGTATGGCTTTTGAAGCTATGAACCACGCCGGCGTAGCAGATAGTGATGTACTGATCATCTTGAACGATAACTGTATGAGCATTGACCCAAATGTGGGTGCGCTGAAAAGTTATCTAACCGATATCACAACTTCTCCTACGTATAATAAGATGCGTGATGAGATCTGGAACTTAATGGGAAAATTACCTGTTGGAAAAACTTTCAGCAGAGAGATGGCTAGCAAGTTAGAGGCGAATATGAAGGGTGTGGTATCAAAAAGCAGCAATCTTTTTGAAGCATTGAATCTGCGTTATTTCGGACCTATTGACGGACATAATATCACCAACCTTGTTGATACTTTAAAAGACCTGAAAAATATACCTGGTCCTAAACTATTGCACATTGTAACAGTAAAAGGTAAAGGCTATGCATTGGCAGAAAAGGATCAAACAAAATGGCATGCGCCAGGTTTGTTTGATAAACTAACAGGCGAAATTGTAAAGAAACATTCAGACATACCACAACCTCCAAAATACCAGGATGTATTTGGATATACCATGATCGAACTCGCAGAAATGAACGAGAAAGTGATGGGTGTTACTCCTGCCATGCCTAGTGGTTGTTCTTTAAAATTCATGATGGAAAAAATGCCGCATCGTGCTTTTGATGTAGGTATATGTGAGCAACACGCGGTTACGGTAAGTGCTGGTTTAGCTACACAGGGCATGCGCGTGTTCTGTAATATTTATTCTTCTTTCATGCAAAGAGCGTACGACCAAGTGGTTCATGATGTGGCTTTGCAAAAACTACCCGTTGTATTTTGTTTAGACCGTGCTGGATTGGTTGGTGAAGACGGACCAACGCACCACGGTTGTTATGATATTTCATTCATGCGTTGCATCCCTAATTTGGTGATCAGCGCACCCATGAATGAAGAAGAAATGCGCAACCTCATGTACACCGGACAATTGGAACATACAAAAGTGCCAATGGTGATTCGTTTCCCTAGAGGCGAAGGCGTGATGGTTGACTGGAGAACAGCTTTCAAAGAAGTGCCAATTGGTAAGGGCCGCAAATTAAAAGATGGAACTGGTGTTGCCATTTTGAGTTTTGGTCACCCAGGCAATTTTGCCCAAGCAGCCATCAGAGAATTGCGTACTGAAGGTATTAACCCAGCACATTATGATCTACGCTTTGTAAAACCAATTGACGAAGATCTTCTACACGAAGCATTCAGCAAATACGATAAAATTGTAACTGTTGAAGATGGAACTGTTGTTGGTGGATTTGGTTCTACTGTTCTTGAATTCATGAACCAACACAATTACAAAGCAAAGGTTAAAATATTAGGCATCCCAGACAGAGTAGTAGAACATGGAAGCCCTAAAGAATTGCAAAGAGAGTGTGCTTATGATGCGCAGGGAATTGCGAGTGCGGTGAGAGAACTGGTGAAAGAAACAGTTACCGTTTTGAACTAAACATATTCACTTCTATCAATTACTGTTTTTTCATGTTTTTAGTGAAGAGATAAGAGATAAGAGTGAAGAACGGACCTTGATCTCTGTAAACGATTTAACCTAAGCTGTGCTTAGGTTTTTTTGTAACAGACTTTATCATAAAGAAAAATCCTCGGCTAGCCGAGGATTAAAAAATATTGTCGCAAGACGATTGATTTTCCGTTCTTCACTCTTCACTCTTCACTCTTCACTTTCTTCTTTCCTATTCGCAGCAAAAAGCTCATCGGTTAACCCTGCGTCCTCCAGATCTGCTTCTCGGTGCTCATTCCATTCAACAATAAAATTATTACGCCCTTCTCCGATCATCATCTTCATGAACTTTTGTTGTGTAAGTTCTAAGATGGATAGGAATAGAAATATGGCGTGGATCCGATCTTCTGCGGGTTCAAATATTTTTTCGAATGCTACTGTTTTTTCTTTCATCACAAAACCCAGCATATAATCTCTACAACCTTCCATGGTGTGGTTATAGCGCACAACGGTATGGACGGGTTTGTTCTGTCTTTCTTGCACACGCAACATCACTTTTTCAAAAGCCTTCATCAGCTTGAACAAAGTGATATTTTGAATCTCGGTTCCTTCTGATGATTCTTCACCGATCTGTGAGATCTCTCTTTGCAGGTTTCCTCTTTTCACCATCAGCATACGAACGGCTTCCATTTCAGCCATTTGAACGGCGGCTTCTTTGAAACGTTTGTACTCCAAGATCTTATCGATCAATTCCTGCCTTGGATCAATTTCATTTCCTTGTGCATCTATTTCTTTACGAGGCAATAAAAGTCTGGCTTTGATGCGCATTAGCGTAGAAACGAATAAGATGAATTCACTACTCAACTCAATATTCAATTTCTCTCCTTGATGAATAAAGTCAAGGAAATCATTGATGATCTTGGTGATGGGAATATTATAAATGTCCAATTCATCTCGCTCAATAAAGAACAAAAGCAGGTCGAATGGACCCTCAAATTGGTCGAGTTTGATCTGATAATTACTACTAGTTGCCAAGAGATATACTTTAGTTGCAAAGAAACTGAATCCAATCCAATAATGAAACCGATTGGGGAATAGTTATCCACCAAAATGCCAGTTGCCGTTTATTGGCGACTGGCATTGGTAGCTATATAATCAATTATTTTTTTAAAGCATCTCTGATCTCGATCAGCAATTGATCAGTGCTAGAAGGGCCAGCAGGCGCAGGCGCTTCTTCTTGTTTCTTCATTTTATTGATGGCTTTGATGACCAAGAAAACGGCGAAAGCCACTATGATGAAATCGATCAAATTGGTCAAAAATGTGCCATACTTCACAGAAACTTCCAACACTGCCTTCTCTATTACTTTCCCAGCTGCGTCTTTTACTTCAGGGATTGCATCTTTCAATACCCACTTTTTATCATTGAAATCAACACCACCTGTTAACATACCTACCAGTGGCATTACTATTCCATCTACAAATGAGGAAACGATCTTTCCAAAAGAAGCTCCCATCACAAATGCCACTGCAGTATCTACCAAGTTACCACGGACAGCGAATTCTTTGAATTCCTTAATAAAACTCATAAAAGTTGGTGTTTAGTTAGGTGATGAAAGTAAAAATAAAATCATTAGGTATGACATATTTGTCGAATTTTCTTTGTTGTTCAGATACAAGTTTCATATTCCTGAAAACTGCAACTTTGCAGCAAATTGTAGCATTGAGAGATAAATTAATGAATTGGGGCTTGTTTACGATACTTTCCATTATTTGGGGAAGCTCCTTTATTTTGATGAAGCTGGGATTGGAAACGCTCAGTCCTTATCAGGTTGCCACACTAAGAATGCTTAGTGCCGGCATTGTATTGATCCCTTTTGCCCTCGAAGGATTCAAAAAAATTCCCAAAGAAAAACTCGGGTACGTAATTCTATCGGGATTAATTGGCAGTTTTTTTCCTGCCTATCTTTTTTGTATTGCGGAAACAAAAATTGATAGCTCACTTGCAGGAATCCTCAATGCCCTCACTCCTTTATTTACCATTTCTGTAGGTTTATTCTTTTTTCAACTGCAAGCCAGCCGACAAAAGATCATTGGTGTTCTTGTAGGATTTGTGGGGCTCTGTTTGCTTTTTCTTGCGCAGAAAAATATAAGTCTTGAGAATTTCAGTTATGCATTTCTGGTGCTCATAGCTACTTTATTATATGGCATCAACGTAAACATGGTAGGCAAACATTTACACGATACTGGCTCCATGAATATTGCAGCTGTTGCCTTTACTTTTTTAATTATTCCCTGCTTAGTTATACTATATTTTACCGGATATTTTTCGATGGATCTTTTCAGCAAGCCCATTCTAAAATCTTCTGGATCTGCATTCCTGCTTGGGTTTGGGGGAACTGCTGTTGCTACCGTGTTGTATTATAAATTGGTAAAAAGTGCTGGCGGATTATTTGCATCAACGGTTACTTATGGCATTCCTTTTGTGGCAGTTTTCTGGGGAGTCCTTGGCGGTGAAAGTATCAATCTTTTACAATGCGGCTGTATGGGAATTATCTTGTTGGGTGTATTTCTGGCCAATAAAAAATAAGGTCCCACTCTTTTGGAATGGAACCTTATTCAAGAGTATCTATGATGCTTACATAGACATCATATCTTTTTCTTTTGCAGCCAAGTGTTTTTCAACTAGTGCAATATGTTTATCTGTGATGTCTTGTATCGCTTTTTCTGAATCTTTGGCAACGTCTTCGCTCAATCCATCTTTCTGCAATTTTTTAACTTGCTCGATGCCGTCTCTACGAATATTGCGGATCGCAATTTTTGCTTGCTCGCCTTCGCCACTTGCTTTTTTAAACAATTCCCTTCTGCGTTCTTCAGTTAAAGGAGGCAAAAACAATCTGATCTGCACACCATCGCTTTGAGGTGTGATGCCAATATTTGCTTGCATAATGGCTTTTTCGATCGGCGCCAGCATATTCTTCTCCCAAGGCTGAATGCTCACAGTACGAGCATCTAAAACGGTAATATTAGCCACATTACTGATCGGTGTAGCAGCGCCATAATAGTCCACATTGATCCCATCTACCAAAGCAGGAGTTGCTTTTCCAGCTCTAATTCTTGTCAACTCCACTTCTAAATGGCTAATCGCCTTCTTCATAGATTCTTCTGAATCTTCAATTATTAAGTCTACTTCTTCTGACATTTGTTTCAATTTAAGTGGGGCAAAACTAGTAAATCCTTGCAAATATGCCTATTTACAATCTGCACCCTAGTTTTCAACAGCCGAAAGTGTAAAACTCAATCAGATAATGCGGTTTTTTCGTGAGTTTACTATTTAGCTTTTATCTTCGCCACCTGAAAAGCATTTTTATGGCCAGTATTCAAGATTTAGAAAGGGTTGCATCACAATTGAGAAGGGATAGCTTGCGCATGGTTCATGCGGTTCAAAGCGGACACCCAGGTGCAGCACTAGGTTGTGCAGACTATTTTGCAAGCCTTTATTTTCATACCATGCACCACCATGTAGATTTTAAAATGGATGGTATTGGAGAAGACTTGTTCTTTTTATCGAATGGCCACTTGTCTGCCGTTTTCTATTCTGCATTGGCTCATGCCGGCTATTTTGATGTAAAAGAACTCGCAACTTTCAGAAAATTAAATTCTCGTTTACAAGGGCACCCTACCACACACGAACATTTACCTGGTGTAAGAATCGCGAGTGGTTCATTGGGTCAGGGCTTGAGTAATGCAATTGGTGCAGCGCTTGCTAAAAAGATCAACGGCGATCCACATTTGGTATTTGCATTGATGGGTGATGGAGAATTGCAAGAAGGGCAGAACTGGGAAGCCATCATGTTTGCGCCGCATAACAAAGTAGATAATCTAATTGCTACTGTTGATTATAACGGACAACAAATCGACGGACCAACCAGCAAAGTATTATCCTTAGAAAATTTGAAAGCCAAATTCGAATCATTCAATTGGTTGGTATTGGAATTCGATGGTAACAATATGGCTGAATTGGTAGCAGGATTGGATAAAGCAAAATCAATGACTGGCCAAGGAAAACCTATCTGCATTTTAATGAAAACAGAAATGGGTAAAGGTGTTGACTTCATGCAAGGCAGTCACGAGTGGCATGGTATTGCCCCGAACGATGAACAGTTAGCAAAAGCATTGGCACAACTACCAGAGACTTTAGGAGATTATTAATCAACTATTTTTCGAATAAAAAAAAGCCGTTCCGAACAAATCGGGACGGCTTTTTTGTGCGCTATAATTGTCTCGTCCTGAAATAATGATACACAAAATAATCATTATGGAAGAACAACAAGAAAGTCAGTATGTTAAGAGAAAACAAGGAGATTATCCTTTGTCTTTAAAGTTGCAGATTGTTCAAGAAATTGAACAGGGAAAACAATCGACAACGGGAGCCCAGAGAATGTATGGGGTTCAGGCAAGATCAACAATTATTTGTTGGTTAAGAAAATATGGGAACTTTAACTGGGAGAACCAAACTCCCTCAAATATGCCAAAGACCCCAGAACAGAAGATGCTAGAACTGGAGCAAAAAGTAAAACTGTTGGAAAAACAGAAAGCTTTTTTAGAGCGACAGATAGAGCAGGCCGATAAGAAAGCTATCATCTTTGATATGATGATAGATCTGGCAGAGAAGGAGTATAATATTCCTATTCGAAAAAACTCCTTACCCGAACAATCGATCGATACAGATCAGAAAAAAAAGAAACGCTAACAGCTACCTGTGCGTTGTTCGGGTTAAGCAGACAGGTATATTATCGTAGAATTAAGTCTAGCACCAGAAAGAAAGCATTAGCACAGCAAGTTGTAGACCTGGTTTTACCAATACGAAGTAGAATGCCACGTATCGGTACTAGGAAGTTGTATTATATGCTGCAATCGAAATTAGATTGCATGGGTATCGGCCGAGACAAGTTATTTACGATCATGAAGGCAAATCATTTACAGATTTATCCAGAACGGAGCTATCGGGTTACAACCAACTCCCATCATAGGTTCCGTAAACATGGAGATCTAGTAAATGGTATGTGTATCAATCACCCAGAACAGGTTTGGGTATCTGACATTACTTATGTTGGAGGAAGGAATATGCATCACCATATGGCACTTGTAACTGATGCATATTCTAAGAAGATTGTAGGGTATGACTTATCGAATAGTTTGAGTTTGCAAGGTGTTTTAAGGGCAATGAAAATGGCTATCAAATCAAGGGTTAATCCCAAATCTGCTTTGATACACC
>CAIYAG010000287.1 GCA_903924075.1 uncultured Bacteroidota bacterium
AAGGAATCGACGGTGGCACCATCGATTTTTCAAAATTCAAGGGTAAAAAGATTTTAGTAGTCAATACCGCTTCCAAATGCGGATATACCCCTCAGTACGAAGCCCTTCAAAAAGTGGCCGACCAGTACAAAGACAAATTAGTGATCGTGGGCTTCCCTGCCAATAACTTTGGTGCACAAGAACCAGGCACTGATGGAGAGATCGTAGAATTCTGCAAAAAGAACTATGGCGTTACATTTCCTTTGGCTAGCAAGATCAGTGTAAAAGGAGATGATACCGCTCCTATCTACAAATGGCTTACCAGCAAAGCTGAAAATGGTGTGCTGGATGCTACCATTAGCTGGAACTTCAACAAATTCTTATTAGACGAAAACGGAAAAATGATCGCTTACTTCCCTAGCAAGGTTACCCCTGATAGCGAAGAGATCACCAAATACCTGAAATAATTTTCTATCTCATACCCCACTGTATAAAAGAAGTTGTCTGAACCAGACAGCTTCTTTTATTTTGTACCTGATTCAAGATTAGTTTAGTGCAGCAAAAGAAGCCTTAGATGTTATTTAGTGATGTAATTGGTCAGCATAACGTAAAACAACACCTCTCTGAAATGGTGGAGCAGAACAGGCTGAGCCATGCTTTGCTATTTCTGGGTAAGGAAGGAAGTGGCGCTTTACCCCTTGCTCTTGCTTTTGCACAATATGTGGTGAGCCTTCCTACACCGGCTCCAGTTGTAGAAGATCTTTTTGGAGGAATGACAGCTCTTGAACCTAAGCCTGCGTTTATTAGTCCGGATAACATCGCTTCCGAAGCTCCGTTTCAAAGAGCAGATCAGTTGTTGCATCCCGACTTACACTTTACCTATCCGGTGATCCCCAAAAAATCGGGCGACAAACCCGTGAGCGCTGACTATATCAGCGAATGGCGTGAATTCATCAAGCTCTATCCCTACGGAAATATTTATGATTGGCTCCAATTCATTGGTGCAGAGAATAAGCAGGGCAATATCACTTCCGAAGAATGCAATCAGATCATCCATAAATTAAGCCTCAAAAGCTTTGAAAGCAACTATAAAGTGCTGGTACTTTGGATGCCTGAATACCTGAGAAAGGAAGGAAATATCCTGCTCAAATTGATTGAAGAACCTCCTGTGAATACCCTTTTCATTCTAGTTGCAGAGAGCGAAGAACAGATCCTGCCTACTATTTTGAGTCGCTGCCAGCTGGTTAAAATCCCTGCTTTAGAGGATTCCGAAATTGAACAAGCCCTTATTCAAAGAGCCAAAGTCAGTGCCGATACGGCTGCACAGATCGCTGCCATTAGCAGTGGTAATTACCGCGAAGCGCTTCAGTTATTGCAAAATGCCGATGAAGACTGGCAGAGCCTTTTACGCGAATGGCTCAATGCTACGCTCAAAGGCGGACCCGTGGCTCAAATCAAATTTGTAGAAGAAGTGGCCAAGCTCGGGCGGGAGAAGCAAAAGCAGTTTTTACGCTATTTCAACCACCTGCTGGGTCAAAGCATTCGGATTAAAATTCTTGGGGCCGACTTTGCCCAACTTCCCGAAAAGGAAAAAGACTTTGCTGTAAGGCTCAATAAAATTGCTTCGGTAAGTCAGCAACAAGCCATTATCGAAGAACTAGATCGTTCCTCCTACTATATCGAGCGCAATGCCAATGCCAAAATGCTATTTCAGGCGCTCACCATTAAACTCTATCATATCATTCAGAACAAAACCCTATTTTTGATGAGTTAGTTTTAAGACCTTAGGGTTTTCATAACTGTGAAAATGGATTTTGTGTGGGTTTGCAATGGAATTTTTTTATAATTACCTCTATCATTACTTAGAATATGGGATGTGGATCATGTGGAACAGGCACCCCCAATGGGTGTAAGAGCAATGGCGGATGCAGCACTGGTGGCTGTAATCGTTTAAATGTACACGACTGGTTAATCAACCTGCCTTTCAGCGATCCTGAAAGCAGCTGCAAAATTGTTGAAGTAAGCTTTAAACAAGGCAGTCGCAAAGAATTTTACCGTAATACCACTTCACAATATTTCGACAAAGGCGATTATGTTACTGTAGAAGGCGTTGGCGGATACGATGTTGGTGAAGTGAGTTGTACTGGCGAGATCGTGCGGATTCAAATGAAGAAAAAAGGAGTTGATGAATTTAGTGTAGAAACTAAAAAGATTTTACGCCGCAGTACCGAACGCGATATTGAAACCTATCATATCAGCAAGAGCCGCGAAATGGACATTCTGGCTCGAAGCCGTGCCATCGCGCGCGACCTTAAATTGCAAATGAAACTTTCTGAGATCGAAATTCAGGCCGATGGTAAAAAAGGAACTTTCTTTTATACCGCTGATGACAGAGTTGACTTCCGCGAAATGATCAAATTATTTGCGGGCGATTTCAAACTCAAAGTTGAAATGCGTCAGATCGGTATCCGTCAGGAAGCTGCTAAAGTGGGCGGCATTGGAAGTTGCGGCCGTGAATTATGTTGCAGCACTTGGCTCAACGATTTCAAAAGCGTAAATACCACTGCTGCGCGATATCAAAATTTATCGATCAATCAAACCAAATTAAGTGGTCAATGCGGCCGACTGAAATGCTGTTTGAATTACGAATTGGATACTTATTTAGATGCACTACAACAGTTCCCAGATTACGCTGATACATTAGATACATTGATGGGTACAGCACAACTGATCAAGAAGGATATCTTCAAAAATCTGATGTGGTATATTCTTCCAAATAATAGCAAACACTATCCACTCACCATTCAACGCGTGAAAGAAATTAAACGTTTGAATCAGGCTGGTACCAAAGTGGATGAGCTACAAGCTGTTGAAGTTATTAGCGGTAAAGCAAAAGATATAGAGCCAGCATTTGTAGATGTAGTTGGACAAATTAGTTTGAAGAGCTTAGAAAGAAACGATAAACGCAGAAGAGATCAGGAAAGAAGCAACGATCGAAGAAATGATCCGCGCGCTCCGCAACAAGGTCAGGGAAATCAGAACCGTGGACCACAACAACAACAAAGAGGACAGCAACAACAAAACCGCGGACCACAACAAGGAAATCCAAATCAAAATCGTGGCCCTCAACAAGGTCAAGGAAATCAGAATCGTGGCCCTCAACAACAACAAAGAGGCCCACAACAAAATCGCGGACCACAACAAGGAAATCCAAATCAAAACCGTGGACCACAACAACAAAGAGGCCCTCAACAACAAAGGCCACAAGGCCCACGTCCGCCACAACAACAAGGACCTCAAAATCCACCAACACCGAAACCTGAAAATGAATAAATAAAAAATGCCTCTGAAATTTCAGAGGCATTTATATTTTAATGATCAGCACCAAAGTTTAAATCAAGATCATCCATTTTTGACTTTTGAATTTTGATTTTTTAATTAAAGCTTGTCCATTTCCTTTGCCGTAAACTCCATCAAAGTCTTAATATGGTTCGGAGAAAGATCAAACTTCAATCCAGCTGCTTTGTATAATTCAGGTAATGTTTTTGTTCCACCTAAACTGAGTGCTGCAATATAATTTTCTAATGCTTGTTTTGGATTCTCTTGATACTGCATCCACATGCCAATTGCACCTAATTGCGCAATGCCGTATTCGATATAATAGAATGGCACTTCAAACAAGTGTAACTGGCGCTGCCAGCCGATTTCACGAAATGCGTCTAAACCAGTATAGTCGATACTATTGGTTGAAAATTCTTTTAAAATTTCCATCCAAGTTGTTGTTCTTTCTTCAATGCTATGATTTGGATTTTCATAGACCCAATGCTGGAATTTATCAATGATCGCGATCCATGGGAAAATAGTAATCGTTCTTTCTAACTGATGCTCTTTTGCACGGGTAAGATCTTCTTCTTTATCAAAGAATGCAGTCCAATGATTCATACTAAATAATTCCATCGACATACTTGCTACTTCAGCAATTTCCATCGGATATTCTTTGAACGCACTGAGCTCTAATTCGTGTGCTAAGAAAGAATGAATGGCATGTCCACCTTCGTGAACCATTGTGGTTACATCACTCATTTGTCCGGCAGCATTCATAAAAATAAATGGCGCACCACTTTCGGTAAGCGGACAGTTATATCCACCCGGAGCCTTGCCCTTTCTGCTTTCCAGATCAAAGTGTTTTAACTCATGCATCTTCTTCAAACAGTCTGCAAAAAATGGATTCATTTCTGCAAAACAGGTTACAGATTTTTCGTACAGATCATTGCCATCAGTGAAAGGCTTAAGTGGTTTGATTCCTGCAGGTTCTGCTTCTGTATCCCAAGGAAATAAAGTTTCTAGTCCAAGTTTGGCTTTCTTCTTTGCATAAATTTTTTCGATCAGTGGAAGTACGTGTAATTTCACCGCATCGTGAAATTGAAAACAATCTTCCTTGGTATAATCAAACCTTCCTAATTCCACAAATTTGTAATCGCGATAGTTTGCAAATCCTGCATTCTTTGCTACTTCATC
>CAIYAG010000288.1 GCA_903924075.1 uncultured Bacteroidota bacterium
AGTGATCGCTTTTGTACCAGCAGTTACCTATGCATACTTACACAATGATGCACCTAAAGATGCTAAGGTTGCGAAAATTCAAAATACCAACGACATGAGTGGTCAGCACCAAACAACTGGCGTGATTCGTTTGATCCAAGGTTTATAGTTTTTCGAATCTGGATATATTCATTCTAGACCCGAATTTGGGAGCCCCCAAAACTATATCTTTGTCCCAAACAAGTGTTAGTTTATGTGGCTGAATAATATTCTAGAAACGATTGGCAATACCCCCCTCATTAAGATCAATAAGATCACGAAAGACCTCCCCGCTACCGTTTTAGCGAAGGTAGAATACTTCAACCCTGGCAACAGTATTAAAGACCGAATGGCTTTGAAAATGCTGGAAGTGGCCGAACAGGAAGGAAAGATCAAACCCGGCGGAACCATTATTGAAGGCACCAGTGGCAATACTGGCATGGGCCTGGCGCTTGCTGCAGTAGTAAAGGGATATAAATGTATTTTCACGACTACCGATAAGCAATCGAAAGAAAAAGCTGATATCCTCAAAGCAGTGGGTGCAGAAGTAATTGTTTGCCCTACCAACGTAGAACCCTCCGATCCTCGCTCTTATTATTCTGTGTCAAAAAGACTGGCTACCGAAGTTCCGAATTCTTGGTATGTGAACCAATACGATAACCTTGCTAACCGACAGGCGCACTACGAGCAAACTGGCCCTGAGATCTGGGAACAGACCGAGGGCAAGATCACGCACTTAGTGGTTGCAACGGGCACTGGTGGTACCATTGTGGGCACCGCTAAATATCTCAAAGAAAAGAATCCCAATATACAGATCTGGGCCATTGATAGTTATGGCTCTTTACTCAAAAAGTTTTTCGAAACAGGCGAGGAAGATCAGAAAGAAGTGTACCCCTATATCTCTGAAGGTTTTGGAGAAGATTTTGTTCCTGCCAACTACGATATGAGCGTCATTGATCTGTTCGAAAAAGTAACCGATAAAGATGGCGCAGTAATGGCACGCCGCATTGCAAAAGAAGAAGGGCTATTCTGTGGATACAGCGCTGGCAGCTGCTTACAAGGCGTGATGCAACTGAAAGATCATTTGAAAAAAGATGATGTAGTGGTTTGTATTTTTCACGACCATGGTAGCCGTTATGTGGCAAAAATCTATAACGACGAATGGATGATGGAAAGAGGTTTCCTGGATGTAAAAACATTCAAGGATATTGTGAGTGGCAGAAGTAGTAAAAGATTAGTTACCATCGAACTTACTGATACAGTGTCAAGGGCAGTTGAATTAATGAAGAAATATGATATCGAACATATCCCAGTTGTTTCAAAAGGAGAAATGGTTGGCGCAGTAAGTGAAACCGGTTTATTCATGAAAGTGTTCAGCAATCCAGAAATTAAAAATGAATCAGTGGCTTCAGTTTTAGAAGCTGCCTATCCCATCGTTGCATTTGATACACCTGTTGAAAGATTGGGTAGTTTGATCACTAAAGAAAATGGCGCTGTTTTAGCAAAAGATGAGAAAGGCGACCTGCATATCGTTACTAAATACGACGTAATTCAAAGTCTGGCGAAATAAAATCCGTATATTTACACCTCCTAATAAGTATATTAAAAATTATAATAAATAAATTTAAGAATCATGAGTAAGTACAGAGCCGGGGTGTTATTCGGTGCCGAATTAGAAGCCCTTTATAATGACGCGAAAGAAAATAATTTTGCGATCCCTGCAGTTAACACAATCGGAACAGATACCATCAATGCAGTATTAGAAACCGCAGCGAAAGTGAATTCTCCTGTGATGATACAATTCTCTAACGGTGGTGCACAATTCATCGCTGGTAAGGGAATGCCAAACGATCAATTACAAGCAAATATCCAAGGGGCGATCTCTGGTGCTTTACACGTGCATACACTTGCTAAATATTATGGCGTACCAGTTGTATTACACACTGATCACGCTGCTAAAAAATGGTTACCATGGATCAGCGCATTGATCGATGCTGGTGAGCAATTTTATAAAGAAAAAGGACAACCATTGTTCAGTTCTCACATGTTAGATCTTTCAGAAGAACCAATTGAAGAAAATATTCAAACCTCTGTTGAATTCTACAAAAGAATGGCACCACTTGGTATGAGCATTGAAATTGAATTAGGTGTGACTGGTGGTGAAGAAGATGGTGTTGACAATAGCGATGTTGAAAACGATAAATTATACACACAGCCTCAGCACGTTGCTTATGCGTATGAAGAACTAGGCAAAGTGGGTAAATTATTTACTGTCGCTGCTGCTTTTGGTAATGTTCATGGTGTATACAGTCCGGGTAACGTACAATTACGTCCTGAGATCCTGCACAATAGCCAAGTATATATTCAAAAAGAATATGGCACTGCTGAAAAACCAGTTTACTTTGTATTCCATGGTGGTAGCGGTTCTCCGCAACATCAGATCCGTGAAGCTATTAGTTACGGAGCGATCAAAATGAATATCGATACCGATATGCAGTGGGCTTTCTGGGAAGGAATTCTAGGATTTTATAAAAAGAACGAAGCTTACCTACAAGCCCAATTAGGCAATCCAGAAGGTGCTGAAAAACCAAATAAGAAATACTATGATCCACGCGTATGGTTACGCAAAGGTGAAGAGAGTTTCATCAAGCGTTTGGAAGTTGCTTTCAACGATTTGAACTGTATCAACAGAAACGCATAGTTCACATTAAAATAATAAAAGCCGCCTCATTTTTGAGGCGGCTTTTTAGTTTAAATTACAGGTAGATCGAAATTTTCGATTGTAAACTTTGTTTTATGCCAAACCAGTCATTAATAAATTTACTGGGAGATCAAGCCTCCTATTTATTAGATCATACTTGTGAAACTATCGATAAAAAAAGCCTCTATCACCCATCCCCAACTCAAGTGGATGATATTTGGATCACTAGTAATAGAAACAATCAAACACTAAGAAACATCAATGGATTACTGCATCATGGCCGCTTAAGTGGCACAGGCTATTGCAGTATCTTTCCCGTAGATCAAGGCGTTGAACACAGCGCTGGCTCTGCCTTTGCACCGAATCCCATTTATTTTGATCCGGAGAATATTATCAAATTGGCGATGGAAGGTGGTTGCAATGCTGTGGCTTCTACTTTTGGAGTACTGGGGTTAATGAGTAGAAAATATGCGCATAAAATTCCTTTCATTGTAAAGATC
>CAIYAG010000289.1 GCA_903924075.1 uncultured Bacteroidota bacterium
AGCAAAGGTCTTTTTCATTATTCTTTCTATACTGCTGTTATTGATTCAAATTTCTCTCTCCCAATATTTTATCAGCACACTGGTTCCTTTAGGAGCTGATTTATGGGGATATAGTATTGCCGATATCAAACAAACAGTGGGAGCTTCAGGTGGTTTACCGATTTTATTAATAGTTGCGATTATTGTATTGATTGCTATTTCTGTTAGTGCTTTCATTTGGTTACCTAAGAAAATGAAACTAAGGGCATTTGACGGATACGTTTTCGTACTGTTTTTAATGGCATTATTCCTTACTCCTATTGCAAACAAGATCTCAAAATGGATACCCGGACAGGAATTTTCAAATAATCTAGTCATCAACAAATCACATTATTTTTTGAATGCTAGCTATCTGCATTTTTTGCCTTCCTCAAATCAATCAGATATTTATGCAGAGAATTATATGGGAGGATTTCTTAAAGTAAATACTGATCACACAATGGCTGTGATGAAGTATGTAGATGAGCAAAATTTCCCATTTCTACATGTTACAGATAGTTCAGCAGATGTATTATCACCCTACTTTAATAAATCTTATAAAGCTCCCAACATTGTAATCATCCTCGTTGAAGGATTGGGTAGGGCATTCACAAATAGCGGGGCTTATTTAGGAAACTTTACTCCCAATGTTGATTCTTTAGCTTCGAAGAGTTTGTACTGGGAAAATTTCTTGAGTGAGGGAGGTAGAACCTTTGCAGCACTTCCTTCTATTCTTTCGTCACTCCCTTTTGCAAAAAATGGATTCAATGAATTGGGGGGATCGATGCCTAAGCATTTTTCTTTAATGAATCTACTCCAACAAAATGGATATCGAACTTCCTTTTATTATGGTGGTGATGCCCGTTTCGATAATATGTCATTATTCCTTTCTAAAAATAATGCCAATTCTATCATGGACGAAACAAGTTTCCCTGCTGGTATCAATAAAATGCCTCAAACCAATGGATTTACCTGGGGTTATGGCGATCAGGAATTATTTCAACATTATTTAAAAACAAGTACCGATTCAACGAAGCCAAATCTAAGTGTGATTCTTACCGTCTCTACGCACAATCCGTTTAAAATAAATGAACAGGAAAAATATTTGCAGCGATTTGAAGCTAGAATGACTGAGCTAAATTTTAGCGAATCCATGAAAACGCAGTATCGTTTTTATAGTTATCAATATGCCAGTATTTTATATACAGATGAAAAAATTGGCGACTTCATTCGAGCTTATCAATCAAGGCCCGACTTTAAGAATACCGTTTTCTTGATCACGGGCGATCATAGAATGCCAGAGATTCCAATGAGCAGTAAAATTGATCGTTACCATGTGCCATTGATCATTTTCTCTCCTCTCTTAAATCGTACTGCTAAATTTTCTTCTGTGTCAACACATTTTGATATTACACCAAGTTTACTAGCTTGGTTGAAACATAGCTATCAATTGCAATTGCCAGATTCCGTAAGTTGGATGGGAACTGGACTAGATACCAGTAGAAGTTTCCGAAACACTCACGCCTATCCAATGATGCAAACAAAAACAGATATTATAGATTTTGTGCAGGGCGAGTGGCTCATTAATGCAAATGTTTTATATCGAATCAACAATAAGATGGAATTGACTTTGGATGACAACCTATCGAAAGCAAATGAATTGAAAGCAGGGTTTGAGAGGTTTAAATCTAAGAACGATCAGTTCTTATCCAATTTAAAATTAGTACCAGATAGTTTGCTGTTACATTATTTACCTAAATGATTATCTCGTAACTTTTTATAATTTTCATTCAGAATGGTGGTTACTAAAGGTTGGTAAATTTCCCAGAAAAAACCTTTTCTATCCATTGGATCACGCCTATTGTAAAGAAATTTTCTGAGATAGGGCACAAACTTCATATAAGCGGTTTCTAATTCAATGGGGTTATCTGAGAAATCAGCTGAAAAATAATAAAACTGATAGTCGTCGTGTTTATGTAATGAAATGGCAGGAAAACTATTTGGCAAACCATTCATCTCTAAAATCTTCATTCCCCGATCAGAAACATTGATATTGAAATCTGCAATTGTATGATTGATGTTATTGTCTGGCTCAACAATATCAAACCAAAAAGAATAATTCAATTTCTTAGGAAGGCGGTAATCATCCTGTCCTTCTTGATTAGATATGATAGCAGGGAATTCATCTACAAGCTCTATTCCCTTTTCAAGAATAACCACTCTGTCATCAGAATGAACAAAAGCAATACCACTCTTCTTGAATGGCCATGCTCCTTTGTGTTGAGCCTTAAAATTTCGAACTAACCATTTGGGCAATTCTGTATTTATGGTTGTGTCGAACGAATCAAAATATCTACCGATCCAGCCAGTCCAACTAATTCCAAATAATTCCTGAAATTTTAATCGAATGACAGGTGAAGTTGGCGAACCCAAACAATTGAATTCACTGATCACCAGTTTATGCTTCTTTTTCATGCCTGAAAGAAACTCAATGTCTTGATCAGACATTCCTCCGTACACAATACCAGAACGTTCTTTCTCATCACCTTTCTCATACCACTCATTTTTGTAAATGCCATAAGCATCAGTGACATAAGCAAGATCAGCGTCATCAGAAAGCTTTTCAATTTGTTGGGGTGAAAACCGTTCTAATCCTTTTAATTCGAAATTTTTATTTGTTCCAGGGAAAAACCCAAAATAGTCTTGCGATCGATCATATAATTGATTGTTTGCTTTTGCATATTTTTCTTGCAAGAGGACCCAATTTAAGGAAACATGTTCTTGACCTTCAGTTGTTAATACTGTTTTATCAACAATAGCAACAACCATTTTCTTTTTCGGAAATACAAACCAAATTAAAAACAACCAAAGTGGAGATAAGAAAAGCAATACTAGTATAGTGCCAAATGAGTTTACTTTTTTATTATAGGAATCTGTAGATGGCATTTCTTGCAAATTTATTGATTCGCACAACCTTAGTTAACTAGGTCTATTCAATAAACGTTTTACCCTAATTACTAATTCATTTAAACTAAAAGGCTTTGTTACATAATCATCTGCTCCAAGATCAAAAGCATTCATTACAACCACTTCTTGTTCCATTGCAGATAAAATAATAATAGGGATTTTCCATTTTAATTCCTGCCTTACCATGCTGATGATCTCTAAACCAGAAGCATAGGGCATCATTACATCGGTGATGATCATATTGGGACGGATCCGAAGAATCTCTTTTTTTGTTTCCCGTCCATCAACTGTTGTAAAAACCTCATACCCTTCCTTTTTAAGTTTCAACTCAATGGTTTTTAACAACATCAAATCATCTTCTGCAACAAGGATTTTCATATACCAATAGACAGTTTAAGATTTAAAATTACGCTATGCTTGATTTTAGTTTTACTACTTCGTTTTGCAATTGACTTTGCAATAAACCAAATTTTTCCTTAAATAAATTGATCAGAATTTCTGATTTATCAAGGTTTTTTTCGCTTCCTGCTGCAATTTCTAATTCTTCGATGATTGCAACTAGCTTATTTGCTTTGAGCATTGCCAAAGAACCTTTAAACTTATGTGCTTTATTAAAAATACCTTGTAAATCTTTTTCAGAAAGCAAGCTTTCTAACTCCTTCAGATCTTTGGGGGAATTATCTAGAAAGAAACCAAGAACAATGATAGTACTTTTTTTATCACCTAGCTCCTCTAGCAGTGCAGTATCAAACAAAACTTCTTCTTCCATATTGTACACCTATAACCTGTAATTCTTAGTACAATATAGTCAATAAAAAGTATAAAATAAGAGAATGCTAAGGTGCAAGAAATTGGCTATACCATTTGCCAGAATTCTTTATGATCCTCTTTTGGGTGTTAAAATCTACATGCACTATGCCAAATCTTGGGTGGTAGCCTTCGGCCCATTCAAAATTGTCCAT
>CAIYAG010000290.1 GCA_903924075.1 uncultured Bacteroidota bacterium
ATCCATCAATATCACGTCAAACTTTTCTCCCTTTTGCAATTTTTCGATTGCTTCTTTACCATTATTCACAATAGTTGGATAGATTCCTACTGTATTAAGAACGTGTTCGATCAGGATCTGATTTACAGAGTGGTCTTCTGCAACCAACACTTTTTTACCAGCCAGTAATTTAGAAAAATCAAAATCAATTAATCTACGAATTCCATTCACTTCATTTTCGGCGGCAAAACGATATGGAAGCTCAAACACAAATTCAGAGCCTACGCCAATTTCACTATTCACCCAGATCTTTCCATTTTGCAGTTCAACCAATTGTTTGCTGATAGTTAATCCAAGACCCGTACCTCCATATTTTCTTGCCACATCATTTCCTGCTTGAGAAAAACTTTCAAAAACATTCTGTAATTGCTCTTTAGAAATTCCAATCCCAGAATCTTTAATTGAGAATCGAAGGGTGCCTTTGTTATCGTTGGCATTTTGCAATGAAACACTTAAAACAATTTTCCCCTTTTCAGTAAACTTGATGGCATTGCCCACAAGGTTGATCAAGATTTGATTTAAACGATAAGGATCACCATTTAAAAAACTAGGAACATTGTTATCAATATTTAATTCAAAATTCAAGTGCTTTTTCTTCAGTCTGTGCGAGAACAATGGCTTGATACTGTTGATCGATTCTTTCAAATCAAAACCTATTTCTTCAATAGAAAGCTTTCCTGCCTGTATTTTGGAGAAATCAAGAATATCATTGATGATCACGAGCAAATTATTCACTGACCTTTTAATAATACTTGCATAATTTTCTTGCACACTATTGAGCGGAGTTTCGAGCAATAGATTTGTCATACCCTGAATTCCATTCATAGGTGTGCGAATTTCATGGCTCATGTTTGCCAAAAACTGTTCTTGCAGCAATTTTGCATTTTCGGCAGACTGCCTGGCGTTAATTAACTCCTTTTGATATTGCGTTCTTTCTGAAATATCGGTTGCAATACCGCTAATTCCGAAAACATTATTATTCTGATCTAATAAAGGAAATTTAATGAGCAGCAAATTCACAGGACCGTTCGGACCTTCAACCACTTGTTCAATTTCAATCGGTCTTCTTTCTAATAGCACTTTAGCATCCAATGAAGCATAATAGTCTGCATGCTCTTTTGTTGTAAAATGATAGTCTGTAAACCCGATCACCTGACTTTTTTTAACTTGTAACAAATCCATAAATCTTTGATTTGCTACTGTGTATCTTCCTTGTAAGTCTTTAATAAAAATTACTGATGTGGTATTATCTAGAACCGACTGTAATTGAAACTGCTGGTGTTTTAAATTCTTTTCGGTTTCTTCCAATTCCAGCTGCATTTGCTTTTTATCGGAGATATCCCGAACGATGCAATGAAATCCTATTGGGTTTCCATTTTCCATCATCAATACTGCACATTGTTCTACCCATTTCCGATATCCATTTTTACTAATGATCGGAAACTCGTAAATGGTTTCAACCAGCAGCTGACTAAATTGATTATAATAGTTTGTTACAACCTTTTCTTTCCATAAAGGATCCAGTATGCTCGTAAAATGTTCACCCTGCAATTCCTCAGGAGCATAACCTGTTAATTGCACACATCTTTTACTAACAAAACTAAAATTGCCTTCCAAATCGGTAGTGAACACCACGGATGCAACATTATCAATGATATACTGATATTTAGCTTCGCTCAATTTGCCTTCGAGTTGCGCATTTTTCAACAGCTTCATTCCCTTCCACATTTGAATCAATGAAAAGCCAATAAAACCAAGAAAGCAGACAGCGATCGAAACAGAGATCATCTGATAGGTTTCACTGGTGGTGCCTCGATTGTTTAATACTAATATGACTAGAAAACTGATGACTAAAATGGCTACGAAAAGAATAAAAGACATCCTTTTCTGCTGTAATTGCATTGGTTGATAGGTAGAGTTTGGCATTATTGGTAGAATTAGGGGATACTTAATAATTGCGCCGTAGGGTTTTTATACCCCTTCGATTACAACGTAAAGGTTCTCCTATTTCAGCTTTTAAGAAATAACGTAAAACACCTAATTTTTGTGGTAATTCAACTACAAATTTGAAAAACTAAAGCATCTGAGTAGAACATTAGTTATTTTTGAAACAAGGAATACTCTTAAAATTTAGGACTGATGAAAATAAAGCCCCTATTCATTATCACACTTTGCCTTTTTTCTATATATAGCTATTCACAAGATTATATACCTGTTGAAAGGGCTTCATCTGTAAAATTCTTTATCAACAATTTCGGGCTTAGTACCGAAGGTAGTTTTAGCGGATTGCGGGGAGATATCAATTTCAATCCAAGGAATATCGAAAACGCTAGTTTCGAGATCAGCGTAGACGCTACAACTGTTTATACAGAAAATAGAAGTAGGGATACCCATTTAAAGTCGAAAGATTACTTCTATGCCGAAAAATACCCAACCATATATCTCATTTCAAAATCCATCACAAGAGGCGATCAGGAAGGATTTTATTGGTTTATTGGGAACCTAATTATTAAAGGTATTACCAAGGAAATAAAATTTGAATTTAACGCAATACCTGAAAGATCTGGTTACTTATTCAAAGGAGGCTTTTCGATGAACCGTAGAGACTTTTTAGTTGGAAGTGGCAGTCTTGTGCTGTCGAATAATGTGCAGGTTGAATTGTCTGTTACAACCACTAAAAAATAAAGTATCCCTTATAATACATCTCATTTTAATTAAAAGGCCATTGTTCTGACGCCGATATTAATCTTGTATTCACCGACATTAACTTTTCTATAATTCCAAAATATATAAATTCGTTATGTGATTTGAAATAAACAGATTACACTTTAGCCATGAGGCATCTATTATTATTACCCGTTTTATTAATCAGTTTAGTGCTTTTATTGCTTTACGCATGGTGGCCAAGTGAGAAATGGAGCAGAGAAAATTAGAAAGGATAACCAATTGCTAAATTGAATACAAAATTCTGCTTGCGCCATTCAGCGCTTCCTAGGTCAATATCGTGAAATACCCATCGCTTGCCTTCTGGCAAAAATGGTTTTCGTATGGGCATTGAAAAATCAAATCTGATTACAAAATAGTTTACATCAATTCTTAAGCCAAGCCCAGTTCCTACAGCCATCTCTTTGAGAAAATTACTAGTAAATTGAGAACCGGGTCTTGAACTATCTGCTTTCATCGTCCAAATATTTCCGGCATCCACAAAGAATGCTCCATACAAAAATGAAAACAGTTTGGTTCTGAGTTCTGTATTCATCTCCATTTTAATATCGCCTGGTTGATCTGGTAATGCAACTGTACTTGTAGAAGCATTGCCGGCATAATAAGTGCCCGGCCCGAGAGACCTAGCCCTGAATGCCCGAATATCATTTGTACCACCTGCAAAAAATGCCTTTACAAAAGGAAGTAGATCGCTATTACCATAAGCATAACCAACACCTCCCAAAATTCTGCTTGCGATTGTATTGCGCTTATTGATCCGCAAATAATGTCGGAATTCCAATTCTGTTCTAATATACTGTGAGTAAGGAATTCCAAAAAGTGTTTTTGGGTTGCCTTTACTGATATTCGCACCTGAAACTAGTCCCAATACATTTCCCGAAAGATCAATATTGCCATTCACATAAAAATTGTTAGCGTGCAGGTTTGGTTTGATCTGTGTATTATAATTGTAGTTGTAATATGGGCCAACAATAAACTGCTTCTCAATACTTCTTGCAAGTGTAATATTCGTATCTAATGCCTGCTGGTATTCAGGTGAAATATAGGTTGGCCTCACTAAATTCATTGAAAATATATCCAATCTATGTTCCTGTCTGATATCTGATTTCCAAATGTATCCGTAACTAAGTTTCGCTGAATTCAAAGTATACTGCGTGTTCCGCTCAAAATACTCGTACGTTAAAGTAGTTTTAGTTTGTGGTGTGAAATCGCCTTTGTTCTTAGCCTGCAAATTAAAAGGGGCAATTATTCTGGGCGAAAGCAAATTAAATTCAACCCCAAAGCGGTTTGTGGTTACTGTGGGTTGTTGCGTGGAAACTTGCTTTTCAAATCCTCCATAAATTTTTGCTGAAAACTGTTCGGCACCATGAAAAATATTTCGATGTCTCCATGTTAAGGAAAGTTCTGTACCCACCGAGTTGTTCGATTTTGTTAACCCCGACACTTCTGCTCTCAATGATTTATCTGGCGATGGGGTTAAATAATAATACACGTTGAGCGTTGGCTTAATACTAGTATCAGATTCTTGATATCTGGAATTAACGAATTTATACATTCCCAAACTTACCATATGCTTTAAAGACTGACTGTGTAGCTCTCTACTATATAAATCGCCTGGTTTTTCAGCTATCGATCTTGCGAAAACTCTTGTCTTCACTTTTTTCAATGGATCATAAATGAGATACCCTTTATAAATTGTTGCATTGTTTAAGATGTTTAAAGCACTGGTATCCGTATCATTTCGATAATCTGCAAAAACAATCACATTTCCGATATGGTATTCTTGTTTTGCTTTGACCGGTACATCTTTTTTAAATCGGCAAATGATATCTACTTGGTTATTCCCTAAAGCAGAATCTACATCCATGATTAAATTATCTGGATTAAAATAAAACATGCCTTTTTCTTTTAGCCCAGCATCAATTCTATTCCGTTCTGCTTTGATTTTATCCAGATCGTAATTAGAACCTGTTTTTAAAATGGTAGTAGGAGCAAGATCGTATATTCCCTTCCCAATTGCAGTGCTTGAATCAAAGCGGTAGTGAATGGTTCTTATAGTATATGCAGGATGAACTTTTGCGGTGTAGACTATTTCTAAATACTTGTTTTTCTTTAGTGTATCTACGGTTACTTCCGACTGAAAATAACCACGATTTTCTAACCGATTCTCAATGATATCTCTATTTTTTTCAAAATTGATGGAGCTTCCTAAAACTGGCGGTTCTCCCACACTATTTTTTAACCAGTATCTTATTCCCTTCCCAGTTGGTGTTCCAGCCCAATTATAAATGATGAGTTTGTAGGGCAAACCCAGGATCTTACTATTAGGTTTTATTTTGATCAAACCATTGAGTTCTTCTTTCAATTCCTTTTTATCAAGATGCATGCTATCCTGCGAATTCTGCAACACCAATTTTGAGCCCTTGTATAAAGTATCATTATCTGGCACGTTCTTCATGACATTGCACGCTGATGCCAAGAGCATCAACAAGAGCATATATATCTTACCAGATCTGATCATTATACAATATTATTTTTTCTTTGCTTTTTTATTCTTTTCTTCTTTTGCAGCGTCCGACTTTCTAAACATTTCTTTGAATTTATCGTACTCTACTGTAAAAATAAAAGTGACTCCCGTTTCAATGACCTGGCCTTCAATTACACCTTCATAATTATTCTTACTATAGGTCCTTAACATGTATTTACCATCTTTACTGATCATATAATCAATCTGTACATCACTGGTAATAAATGAAGCATTTTGTGTCGATGATGCACCTTCGATAGGAACATTCGCACCAACATTTACTTTGATCCGATCATTATTGAGCGATCTTGACATCCCTACTTTTAGGTCTGTTCTGGTTTGTGCTGTCCCAGAGGAATAATCATCCTGTGATTCAAAATCAAAGTTTAGATCTACCCCTTTTATTAAACCTCCTGCCACTCTGTTGAGCTGACTTGATAAAACACCGCTTACACTTTGTCTAACCATTGTACCTGTGGTGGTGGATCCAGTATTATTTTGTGTGATATCTTCACCCACAAATCTCCCCAAGATCAACAAGGCAAAAACCTGCTTGTTCATTTCAGATTCATCTGTTCTAAGTTTCTGCAATTTTTCGTCCACTAATGGCCATTTTGAAATTTCCTGATCAGGAATAGTTATATCAAACTTGATCTCTGGTTTCATTAAATCACCTGTCATGATCATGTAAACTTCAACAGGCACACGCTGCTTGTATTTATTAACTTCAGTGGGTGTCTGACCAACCAATTGCTGTTCCACCAAATCAATTGGAGAGGCTTTTAGCTTATAAAGTGCTTTGATACTTACTATTGCCGACATAGGATCACCTGTCCAAGTAATCGTACTCCCTTTTACGATCTCAAATTTTTTCTTCAGCATGTTCAATGAAAACTGATAAGTTCCTTTTTCTACTTCATAAAGTCCAGTTAGACTAATTTTCCCACTCTCGTCCAAGCCTGCAGCAAGGCTTGTTTTGCCTTTTACCGAAATTGCATCACCAGTCTGACTATCAATGACCATCGTAAAAACAGCAGCCGTATCAGTTTCAATGATCGTATTTAAAACTAATCCACTAAATGCAGCATGTTTCACCAAACTATCATTGATGATTATTTTAGTGAGCGTATCGTTGATCTTTTTGGAATCGATAAAATTCACAACACCCTCTCTGCTTTGCAATTCAGGGTTTGATCCTGGCATTACAACAGTTAGATTAGTATTTTTATTTGCTTTGAGTTTTGCAGTAACAATTGGCGCTTCTAAATTTCCAGTGATCTTGATATCTGCATCCATATTCAATTTCCCAAAGAATAATTGGTTATCTGCCTGTGTAGAATTCACCAGATTAAAATTATCTGCCAGTAGCTTCAGGTTAAAATCATATGCTCTAAAATTCTTTGTAAGAAGATCCCCATCCAAAATAGCTTTATTTCCAACACTATCTTCTAAGTTAAATCCCTTAAAGTGAATACCCGTTTCATCCACTTTTACCTCATCCTGATCCATTTTGAATTTTTGTCCAAGCATTTTAGAGGTCATATATACATTCTCAAAATTCAAGACACCTTTCACTGCGGGTTTATCAAAACTTCCATCAATATCTATAGTAGCTTTTACATTACCACTTGCATCTTTCAATTGATCTGCCGAGAAAGGCTTGAGAATGGCCATATCCAAACTATCCACTAATAAATGAAGGTTCATCAACCCCTCTTTTGTTTGATAAGTTCCCCTCAGATTGGCCTGATTCTTTGCTCCTTTTAGCTCAACATTTGCATTAAATCTGTTTTCTCCAATATTATCAACTTTCAGTAAAAGATCTCCTACCACATTCCTTTGATAGGCTAAGTTTGTAATTTTTATATCGGAAGTGAAAGTTGGATGGGTTGTAGCATTACTAATAATAACAGAGCCATTTATAATTCCATCAGCAAACAATGAATCTTTTTTTGCAATATCTGTGATGGTATTAATATCAAAGTGAATAAAATCTAATTTTATAGGAGCGCCTATCTCATTACCTATACTGTTTAAGGCAATCGATTGATCTTTAAATTGGAATTGAAAATCCTTAGCATATACCCCAGTAGAATCATACCTGATATAGTTATCTTTCTTTACAACCCATTTCTGTTTATTCAATAATAAACTATCTGGTTCAAAGCTTATCTGAAATCCTTTAGACGAATGATTGAAAGAACCTGCTAACTGGTAATTCTTTTGTAATTGTTTATCTCTAAAAATTAAGTTCCCATAAACGGTATTCGATTTTACTCGGCCATCTAAACTGGTCTCATTCACCATAAAACTTGGGCTCCCTGCCTGCCTAATTCTGAGATGATAATCTAGTTGGCCCTTCTCGCTGGTTGCAGAAAATCTTAAACTTTTAACATGATAATTTGAATACTGAACCAACGGAGCCGAAGCATTTATTTTCAAATCGTTTAAGGCACTATTATAATGCACAAAGGCAGTAACAGTATCAGTTCCTTCCAATTCCGGCATAAATCGCAACACTAAAGGAGATGCACTAAACTTGAAATTGGCGTTCCAATCCTGGGGAGAAAATATGGTATCCTTAAACCCTGGAATCTGATAATATTGGCTAAAAGCATGTTCAAGCGCAGTTCCTAATTCTGTTAGCTTATACTTACCCTTCAATAGCATTTTAACAGGCTTCGAATTCAGATCTAACGATTGATAATCTGTTTCGTTTTTAGCAGTTAAAATAATCGAATCGGTAGAGAAGGTTTTTTTCTGATAAGTGAAATGTACATTACGCGCTATCAAATTGCCCTCTAAGCTATCTGGATTTGAATTTTGAAAATTGGCATAGAATCTTCCATGAAAAGCCATATTATCTTTCACAAGATTCAAGTGCTCTAAATTCAGGGTGTCTAATTTTAAATCCAGTTTAAAGGAAGGAAATGGATTTTCAAGTTCCGCTGATGCGGATAAATGGTAATTGATATTCGGATCGGCCATAGATGAAACAATACTGGCATTTCCTTTGTTCAGGTTAATTGCGAGAGGGGCATTTTTATAATGATAGCCTTTTATATTCGCATCAACTATTTCGGCATTTATATCAGCAACCATCGTTTTGTAATCATAGCCTTCCCCTTTTGCGCCTGCAAGAAGAGTAACCTTCCCGAAATATTTTTCCTGATTCAATATTTTACCAATGTTTGCTGAATCCAATTTAACAGTAGTTGTAAAAGATTCATGTTCTCCCATCTTGGCATCGATAGTTGCATCTCCATCAGAAGTACTTGCGTGTAGCTTTGTATTGAATGTTTTTATCGTTCCATTAAAATTCCCACTCACATTAACCTTATCTGGAATGCTCAGAAATTTGGGGATCATTTTAGAAGGCACAACAGATTCAATGTCTTTGCGCCCAGTATTTAACTGCAGGATATTGATATCGGCGTATAAATGATCAACTTTAGGCAAGCCTTGTACAATTCCATTTGCTTTAATGCTGGTTTTACCTAAACCTGATAATTCAAGTCTGGGGATCTTTAAATTCTTCACATAACCATTCATGACTGAATTGATGCTCAATATTGAATTCTTATATCCACGGAGGTTTTTCTCAAGCATCGGTGCAAAAAGCAATACATCGCTCACTGCTAATTTGCAATTTTTTAAATCCGCAATAATTTGAATGTTTTCAGGATGGGTTGACATGCTGCTGACCGATGCATATTTCAATTCAAGTTTTTGCCGAAGAAGAGATCTATCTGTCTTGAGATTCAGATTTTCTAAACTAGCACGTTGCTCACTGTAATAAAATCGAGTAGATAATTCTTTCAGATGCAGCCCAGTTTTTTCATTTGCCGAAAATTGTTTCATTTGCCCTGTATATGCATTTGGGGTAAGCTCAAGGCTATCCAATTGCATATTTAAATTACTCACAAGCAAGTGCTGGTAGTCGATCCCTTTCTTAGTTGGCACCTGATTAAAATTATCGAATCTTATATTGTTGCTATCTAATTGAATATGTTTTGCTGTTATATGCCAACTGGAACTATCCCCTTGCTTTGAATCATTGCTTTGCTTTGTGGCAGATGCCTTATTTATTTTATCAATCGAGCATGTTAGATTTGTTTTTGACAAGGTTAACTGGTCAACAGGAATGATCAATTTATTCAAATCCATTTTCCCCATTTGCAATAAAAGCTGATTGGCATCGAGTATAGTGTGAAGACCGGCTATTGCATCGTTATAGCTAACTAAAGTATTCACTAAATTAATTTTCCCAACCCCGAATTCAGGTATAATTGCATTATCTGGAGACTTGGCAGAAGCCGGTATGATGGTCTGCAACATAGTTAACGGATGATACCTATCTAAATTTAGATTGAGACCATCAATATTCAAATCTGAGATCACATAAATAGACTTTTCAAGGTCAAAGTCTTTAATAGAAGTTTGCAAGGATCGGAGAGATACTTTCGTTTTGATCCCAGCAACATCATCTAGATAGCGAACAGAAATATTTTTAAGCTCTAATTTTCCGAAGTTAAATTCAAGTTGTTTGCTGGTATCTGTTTTTTTATTTTCCTGGTTTTTATTTGTAGCAAATGCCTGTAAAATATAATTGAAATTATAGACAGTATCTGGATGTATCCTTTTGATATTAACAGTAATTTCATCAAGTTGAACTGAACTTACTTCTATTTTATTTTGCAATAATTTAAATAGCGCAATATCAATTGAAATTTTATTTCCCCAAAGCAAACTGTCTTTGTGCTGGTCTTCGAAATAAACTTTTTCGATAACGATCTGAGTTGGGAAATTGACCCTCAATTTTCCAATGGCAACTTTGGTTTTCAATTTGCCGTTTAACCAACTTACTGCTTGATCTTTAGCGAAATCTTGAACAAACTGGATTTGGATCAGGATCAACAACAATACACACAATGCCACAATGGTACCTAGCATCCAGCTAAGAATTTTTATAAAGAGGCTTATATATTTTTTAATCGCTGCCTTGGGCATGGTTTCCGATGTCTACTGGGCTATTTTACCCCTACTTTCTTAGTCTGTGAAGATAGTATATTTTAGAGCGATATGATTCGAAGATGATGAGCCATCAGCATCAGGCGTAATTCTTACTATCTTTCCAAAAAAAAGATGAACCAAAATAACAAAATAGCGTTAGTAACGGGTGGCAGCAGAGGTTTAGGAAGAGATATGGCATTAAGGCTTGCTGAAAAAGGAAATGATGTGATCATTACCTACCAATCAAAAAAAGAGGCTGCAGAAGATGTTGTAAAAGAAATAGAAAAAATAGGCCGAAAGGCAGCTGCACTTTTCCTTGACACTAGCGATTTTGATTCGCTTGATGCTTTCATTGATCAGCTGAAAGCTGTACTGAATAGTAAATGGCAAACTGAGCATTTTGATTTTTTGGTGAACAATGCGGGTATGGGATCTACCATACCATTTGAAAAAGCTACACCAAACGATTTTGATTTATTTATGAATGTACATTTCAAATCTGTTTACTTTTTGATACAAAAATCATTAGCATTCATTAACAATAATGGACGCATCGTAAATATCTCATCTGGTTCTACAAGGTCATTTGTATTCGGCTATAGTATTTATGCTTCAATGAAAGGGGCCATTGAAACACTTACTAAATATTTGGCAAAAGAATTAGGTAATAGAGGTATCACAGTAAATGTATTAGCACCAGGGCCCATTGAAACGGATTTTAACAACGCTGCCATTCGTAATAATCCTGAACGCAAAGCAATGATGGGAACGATGGCTGCACTCGGACGTGTAGGTCAGGCAAATGATATAGGTGGCATCGTAGCGTTCCTTTGTTCTGAGGATGCAGGTTGGATTACTGGTCAGCGAATTGAAGCATCTGGTGGTTTAACACTTTAATTATTTTTTAGCCCTTTCATATTGTACAGGCCAATCAATTTTCTCATTGAGTGCAGTTGCTGCATTCAATGGGAAATAAGGGTTGCGAAGTGACTCGCGAGCGATTAACACTAGATCTGCATCGTTATTCAACAAAATATCTTCTGCATGTTTTGCATCAGTTATTAAACCAACAGCTCCAGTTAAAATAGCTGCCTCTGCTTTTATTTTTTTAGAAAATGATACTTGGTATCCTGGAGCGATTGGAATTTTAACATGGCTAATATTACCGCCAGTGGAACAGTCGATCAGATCAACCCCCAATGTTTTTAATATTTTCGAGAGTTCAACCGATTCATCAATAGTCCATCCTCCTTCTACCCAATCTGTTGCAGAGATTCTGATAAATATAGGAAGCTGTAAGGGCCAGTTTTCTTGTACGGCTTTTACTACATCACAAACTATTCTAATTCTGTTCTCAAAACTGCCACCATAATCGTCTGTTCTGAGATTAGATTTGGGAGATAAAAATTCGTGCAACAAATAACCATGTGCTGCATGAATTTCAACTACTTTAAATCCTGCTTGATAAGCCCTTCTAGCTGCAGCGCCAAATGCATCAACTACGTCTTCAATGCCATCGATACTAAGTGCGTGGGGTAAAGAATATGTTTCATTAAATGCTATAGAACTTGGCCCAACTGTATCCCAACCCCCATCAGCTGTTTTTAAAAGCGCCCCGCCTTTCCAGGGTTGTTCACAACTTGCCTTTCTTCCAGCATGAGCCAGTTGAATACCGGGTACAGATCCTTGTGATTCAATAAATGAAGTAATTCTTTGCAGGTTTTGTATATGATCGTCTTTCCAAATACCAAGATCATGTGCTGTTATTCTTCCTTCAGGCAGTACTGCACATGCTTCAGAGATGATCAAACCAGCACCACCAACTGCCCTACTTCCTAAGTGTACCAAATGCCAATCATTTGCATACCCATCTTCTGCCGAATATTGACACATCGGAGAAATGACGATCCTATTTTTTAAACAAACGGATTTAATATTGATTGAAGTAAACAGTTCTGCCATAAAATTGTATTATAAACAAAACTAATCAGTTCCAAGCATAAAATTCAAGTCCTATTTTTTGTAACTTCCATCATGCTAAAAAAATTCTGCCTCATTATAGTTGTCTTCATTGGTTTAAACTCCATTGCACAAACTAAGACAGATAGTTTACTCTCTCAAATTCTAGAGCAAACTAAAACTGCTATTTCAAAACAAGTTTTAAAGGATCCTCCCCTCTATCGTCTTCAGGTCATCTATACCCAAATCAATCGAGACAAAAAAAACATTCCAAGTTTTAAAAATTACTACTTCAACTATGATCCAGAGATTTATTACAATCCTGCATCGATGGTAAAAATGCCTTTAGCTTTTTTATCTCTTGAAAAATTAAACGAATTGCATCAGCCGGGCTTAAACAAATTCACAAGGATGCAATATGATAGCAATTTTGTTGGGCAGAAGCCACTACTCACAGACAGTACTTCAGATACGGGTTATCCTAGCATTTCAAATTTTATCAAGCGTGCATTTTTAATTAGTGAGAACGACCCCTATAATCGCATGTACCAATTCATCGGACAAGAAGCGATCAACGAAAAGCTTCACCAAAAAGGGTATGACCGTTTAAGAATCACACGCCAATTTATGGGATATTCAGAAGAACAAAACCGACATACCAATCCCATCCGATTTTTGAATTCTGATGGCACAACACTTTTTGCGCAAACTGGAGCGTATAATACAAAGCCATTTGATTTTAGCAAACATTTTCTTTTGGGTAAAGGGTACATGAATAAGAATGATAGCCTGATCAATGAGCCATTCGATTTCACCAAACACAATTATATCCCTCTTGAAGATTTTCAACAGATCCTCCAATCAGTTCTTTTCCCAAGTTCTGTTCCAGAAAAACAACGATTTAATTTGCAAAAAGAAGATCGTGATTACGCATTGAAATATTTATCGCAATACCCATCCGAAACCAGTTATCCCAAATACAATGATTCTTTGTTTTATGACAGTTATGTGAAATTTTATTTTCAGGATAGTACGCATAAAATGCCGTCAAATATTCGAGTATTCAATAAAGTGGGATGGGCTTATGGATTCCTTACAGATGTTTCATATGTTATTGATCTAAAGAATAAAATTGAGTACATGCTATCTTCAACGATTTATGTGAATCAGGATGGAATTTTAAATGATGATAAGTATGAGTACGAAACCGTTGGGCATCCCTTTTTAAACGATCTTGGTAAAGCAATCTATGGTTATGAATTAAAAAGAACAAGGAAATACCGCCCAGATCTCTCCGAATTCAAAATAAAATACGACAAACGAAGTAGCTCCGATGTAAGGGCCTCGATTATTGAAGTAGATAATTAAGAATCTTTAAGTAACTTTCAATAGATATGTGGTACTACTTATCTGTTTTTGTTGCTGCTTTTCTGGTTGACTTGCTACCTTTTTTTGGTCCGCCCGCCTGGACGGTGATGGTATATTTTCAAATGAGGTTTGATTTAAATATCTGGTTTGTACTGATCTCTGGAGTATTGGGTTCTGCTTTGGGTAGATATGTACTATTCTTATATATACCTTATTTGTCAGATCGTTTTATCAAAGTTGAAAAAAACGAAGACCTACACTTTATTGGCGCCAAGCTTGCAGAGAAAGGATGGAAGATCCAGTTGTTTGTTTTGTTGTATACTTTGATGCCTTTACCAACCACCACCTTATTTTCAGCAGCAGGAATTGCTAAAATAAAAGCGATCTATATTGTTCCAACTTTTTTGATAGGTAAGTTTTTGAGTGATATGTTGATGGTATTTACAGGAGATTATGTGGCAAATAATACAGCCAGTTTTTTAGAGGGCTTTTTAACTTGGAAGAGTTTATCCGGAATTGCACTAGGGATTTTTGTTTTATGTATGCTATTGTTTATTGATTGGCGAAAGCTATTGATCGATAAGAAGCTGACATTAAATTTTCATATATTGAAATAAGTGTTTTTACCTTAATTGATAGATCACAGCTTCATAAGGTTGTAAATCTCCATTGTTTAATTGCTTGGAATAGTTGGCTAATACTATTTCAGCATTGCTAATCTTAATACCTGTATTTGCTTTTGCTATATGATCACTAAAATTGAGCAAAACCAAGAATTTTTTATCATTCAATTCTCTGGTATAGGCGTAGATGGCAGTGTTCGATTTATCTAAAAGGGTATATTTTCCATAAACAAACGCAGGATATTTTTTTCGAAGTGCTGTTAGTTTTCGAAAATAATTCAAAACCGATTGCGGATCATTTTCTTGTGCAGCTCTATTGATCGCTTTGTAGTTCGCACCTACTTGAATCCAGGGATTGCCTGTAGAAAATCCGGCATTTTTACTTGCATCCCACTGAAATGGAGTTCTGGCATTATCTCTACTTTCGAATTCAATGCGCTTCATGAATTTATCCATATCAGCACCGTGATTCAACTGGTACTGATACTCATTGAGTGTAGGCATATCACGAAAGTCAGAAATTTTTTGAAAGCCAGCATTCGTCATTGCCAGTTCATCTCCATTATAGATATAAGGTGTGCCACGCATGGTGAGTAAGAAAGTGCTCAACATTTTAGAGGATAGATCGCGGTATTCTGGACTAGCATTTCCAAATCGGTTTACAATTCTAGCCTGATCATGGCTCGCTAGAAAAATAGAAAGCCACCCTTCTTTTTCAAATACGCTATCCCACTTTGTAAATGTTCCTTTAAACTTCATAAAATCATAGCCCTCCATTTTTGCCAGATCAATAGCATCAAATGCATAAGCCATGTTTAATTCCATTCTGTCTGCATCAACTAAATCATGTGCATCCTGAAAATTATTCCCAGCGCCTTCCGCAACAGTCATTACATCATACTTACTAAATACTTCCTGGTTCATTTCTTTTAGATAATCGTGCAAGTGTGGGCCCATAGCATAATAAGGAACAAAGTTTTTCTCAAACCCTTTCGGAAATGCAGGAAAGCTTGTGTCTTTGGCAGCAAACTGAAAAGCATCTAGTCGATATCCGTCAATTCCTTTGTCGGCCCAGAACTTCATAATATCATAGATTTCTTTACGTAGTTTGGGATTTTCCCAATTCAGATCGGGCTGTTTTCTAGAAAAATAATGAAGATAAAATGAATTAGTAGTAGAGTCGTATTTCCAGGCATCATGGTTCACATCAAATAAACTATAACGGTAGTTTGGTTTTACACGCTCTGCATCCCACCAGTGATAGTAATCTCTGTATGGACTTGTCCTAGAGCTCTTGCTCTGCTTAAACCATTCGTGTTCATCACTACTATGATTCAGCACAAAATCCATTACTAATTTTATCCCACGCTGATGTAATCCTTTCAATAGAAGATCAAAATCCGCCATGGTACCAAAATCTTTCATAATGTTTCGATAGTCGCTCACATCATATCCGTTATCATCATTGGGAGAGCTATAGATAGGGTTCAACCATACCGCATTTACGCCAAGGCTTTTAATATAATCCAGTTGAGAAATAATTCCCTTCAAGTCTCCCACTCCATCTCCATCACTATCTTTGAAACTACGAGGATAAATTTGATAAACGATTGCTTCTTTCCACCACTTTTTATCAGTGCCTTTTTTTGTAACTAAACTAGTTTGAGACTTACCTATTAAAACAAAGGTTAGCAGTAATGTAATCGAGCAAAGGTATTTTTTCATACTGGCAAAAGTTTGAACTTAAGTCATATGAAAATAAACATTGCTTTTGTGATTTTGCCAGGGCTTTTGGAATAAAGTTTAATCGCAAACGTTTGCTGTTTAGAAACTGTATAGATATTTATTTTGCTAACAGAAATTGAAGCGGGATTTCGAAACGGCTTTTCCAGGAACCTTCACTATGGTCTTGCCCGGGATAAAATTTAGTCATCCAATTCTTTTCTGAAAATCCTTTCTCTTGCATGAGTTCATCAACTTTCTTTTGCAACGGCGGATACATGGCATCCAAAGTTTTATCGCCATAATCGAAATAGATCTTATGATTCATTGGATTGGGGAGATTGTTTTTCATGTAGGCAATAAACGCATCTGGAATGGGATTGTCGTTAATTGCAAATATGCCAGGCCAATGGGTTGACAGGCAAGCAGCTCCTCCAAAAATGGTAGGATACTCGCAAATAGCATACATAGAGATCAATCCACCCATACTACTACCTGCTATAAAAGTATGAGCAGCATCTTTTCTTGTAGCATATTTTTGATCGATGAGCGGCTTCAATTCTTGCACCAAAAACTTCAAATAGTTATCTGATTGAATTTGATAATTCCCAAAAACGGAGACCCCGTTATTCCTAGCTGATTTCAGTACCGATTCTCTCTTATTAGCATCTAAACTTTCGAAGGGCTTCTGAGGAAAATAATCGGCATGCCTGCTTTTGTCGCCATTCCAAATTCCTACCACGATGCAATTCTGAATTTTTCCTTCTTCAATTAAACGACTGATCGTTTGATCTACATCCCAAGATTTTTTGTTCCAAGTGGTTGTGCTATCAAAAAGCATTTGCCCGTCGTGCATATACAATACGGCATACTTTTTCTTTGGGGTATAGCCTGCAGGTAACCAAACGTCAACATTTCGAGCATCAACGTATTTGGATGCCAAATTCTCGATCCTTTCTATAGTTCCTTTTTTCACTTTTGGAATAGTTTGAGCTTGAAGATTCAACATCGAGATAAATAAAATAATAACAAGCAATATTCTTTTCATATTAGGTAGTTAAATATGCAAAATAACTCGTTTAACTTAAATCAGCTGTCTTCTTACTGTTTATTAAAAAACAGTGAATTAAGTAACTACTTTTAAGCAAGATGTAAGTTAAAATTAAAATGGTTTAAGCACCTTTATTTCACAATACATCTGAGAAAATACGTCAGAAAGTGTTTTAAAGCGCAACAAAATGCAAGATGTCGAGAATGAATGGAATGAAAAGATTCTAAAAATCACCATGAAAATTAAGGAGCAATATCCAGAACTTTCTAAGTTTTTAAACGAAATGCAGGTCACCATTCCAGATGAAAAAGATCCTGAGGTAACGGTAAAAAATTTAAAGGTTTACTTTGAATCTTTAACCTCACTATTGAATAAGTATATTTTAGAGCAGGAAATTAAATCTGAGGCAAAATAAAAATAGGATTGCTGTTTCTTAAAGAAGAAATGATCCTATTCTAAATCATTTTGCTATATCAAGGTTAATTGTAGGTAAAATTGAAGTGCCGCTTTTCAATTCCTTCCACATTGTGTGCCTGATCTGGATTTCGTAAATTAATGGTCTTAACAGTTACCGTAGCTCTTTGTGGAAGGTTCAATTTATTATAGACATACGCGATAGACACATCATTTTTTAATACACACTCATTTCTTGTTCTTCCATCACTTCCGTTTTTTGTATAACTAATCGGATTATTTACATTCAAATAGCTCCATCCTAAATAATTGATCGGTAAACAGGTTGGCCCGATCCCTTCCACATCAAGATCAGTACCCATAAAATCAAAAATTTCGGAAGAAATATAGGGAGCTATATTCATATTTTTTAATGGATTATTAGCATGGTCGTACTTTGGGAATTTGAAATAATATCCAAATTCATCATTATTATATTGATGAAGCTCATAATCTGCGTTTATTAAATTCAATTCATAGGTCAAATGATCTTTGAAGACAATGGGTGCACTTCTAAAACGCCCCTCCGAGTGTTCTCTAGAAATTTCTTTAGCTGAAATTGAGTATTTAGACGTATGGCTTATATCAGAAATTGTATTTGCTGTTTCATTATGAAGGATCGTATCGCCAACCTTTTCTCCATCTTTATAAAATATTTCTAGGGAATAGGAATTAAAGATACTGTCACCTACTCTTTTCCCATCCTTGTATTTGAAATATTGAACTTGACAATCAGTAATAACATCTCTACCATGAGCGCTATCAAATCTATACAGTGCTCGTTTTCTTAAAGCAGGTTGCAAATTATTACCTGCATACTCAAAGTCTTGAGTTCTCAAAATATTGGTGGCGGTCTGAACTTTATTTTCTGTTGTAGATTTTGATAAACTGCTGGTGGTTTGGCATATACGAACAACTCTATTCAAAGGGTCGTAAGTGATTTGAATCTGATCAAATTTACCTTTAAGAGTATCACTAGTGATCTTTATAAGCTGTTTGCCAGAGTTCGAATTTCCAGGATCATTAGCTGCAAAAGAAAACAGGGGTAGGCAAACCAATAGGAACAATATTTTTTTCATTGTGGGGTTTGTGATTTAAAAAGCAAAATACAAGGGTTTTGCTTTTTTACCAAAACACATATAAATTATTTGCCTATCTAAAGGGCTTGAAAACTTGCCATAGTGGCTTTTTGAAACTACTTCACATCGAAATACGAAACAGACCTA
Organism: uncultured Bacteroidota bacterium; assembly: GCA_903924075.1. GTDB lineage: Bacteria > Bacteroidota > Bacteroidia > Chitinophagales > Chitinophagaceae > Sediminibacterium. The sequence continues at coordinate 18,706 of CAIYAG010000290.1, forward strand.
CCAACTGCTCCATTTTTGCCAATACCTTGTATGATCAGTACATATTTTCCAACAATATCTGAACTAAAAAAAGAAACTTTTTGTATGCCTTGATCATCAATTGTAATCTGAGGAATCCAAGAGAGTACATTTCTAAAATCTGGTAATCTACTATTTTGTTTCTCTGAACCTTCATAGGTAGGATGATAAAATTCGCGCTTCAATTGCAAACCATCATAAGCAATTGCTAAGGCGTTAGGGTCTAAAGTATATCCCGCCAGATCTCCTTGGTAGGTCTGACAACTGAGAATACCGTTGATTGGAATTTTATTTTGAAAAAATTGCTGATTAAAAACCTCTATCCTTTTAATTTTAAGTGGATCAAAAGTAATCAGTTGGTTTATATCAAAAACGGGAACACCATCTAATAATACCAATGGTTCAGTTTCAAAATAATTCTGGTATGCTTCATTAGCCAATCTCAAATTAAACCCATCGCTGTTTTTTCTTAACCTGATACCTTCTATATACTCTCGCAAAACTTCTTCCATCGTAATGAATCGAGTATACTCATCTAAATTATAACGATGAGAAGGTTTTCCATAAAACGCAAGTGTATCTAATGATTCAGGAAGCAAATATTTTTGCTGTTGTTCTGGATAATAAACGTTTCCTACCTGCGACTGGATGCTATGTTTTTTTAATAGTTCTGCTAAACTTTCATTTAATACAAAAGGATGAATCAATCTTTCACTAAACGCTGCCGAATAAGGATCAACAATTTCAATACGATATAAACTATCGAGTTTGCCATTTGTTTGCAAGATCAATTGTCCACTGCCATAAAATGGCGCAATATTAAAAACAACCAAACCCTCCTGATTGCTTATACCCTGGTAAAACAAAGGCTTTTCTGCCGGTATTGATAAATACACAGTAATCCCTGCCCCAACTTGAGTTGTGTTTTTTCTGACCACTTTAGCCAAAAGGATTTGTCCGTTCATTTCGGGAATGAATTCTTCAGATTTATTTTTTGGGTGAAAGATTTCCTCCCAATTAAATCTTCTCCAACCTTGTGTTAAAAGCAGATTTTCAGTACAAAGAGATACATCTGAATTTTCTGAAAAATAATATTCGGGAGATTCAATTGCTCCAATTAAATCAGACTCTAACCACAAATAACTTAGAATATCTGAGTGAGGAATAGATTGTATAGAATCAATTAAAAAGGCAGACAGGGATAAATTGGCGGCAGCTGGCTTACTACTTAATATTGTATTAATAGAGAGATCCACTTTTTGTCTTTTGCCATAATCCTTTTCTTTCGTGTTTACCAGTACTTGTAACAAATTTGATGGGTGTTTAAAGAATAGACGCTCACACAAAGGATGTTGCTGATCATCAAAAATGGTAATTTGAGATATCCCTTCGCCCAATTTATTATTTGGAATGATGAAACGAGTTTTCCCATTTACTAAATTTTGACGATTTACAGTTTTTAATAACTGCCTTGAGTGGATCATCAAATCAATCGGCTCGTTGGATTGGGTTGATTCAACATCCACAATTATTTCCTTCCTGGCATTTTCCGAAACACGCATTACAACTCCCTGTTCATAAACTTTTGGTAAATCAACATTCAGGTTTTTTCCTGCAACGATTATAGAAGCACGGTATAACTTTCCTTTTAAAGGTTAAAATAGAAATTGACCCATTCCAAACTTTTTCGTTTCGAATTGTAACACTTGTAAATGGTTTTCATCTTCAATAAACCCTTTGGCATCTATAGATTCCCCATTTTGATCTGTTATTTTAAACCCTAGTTTTGATTCAATCCCATTCACTAAATTCCCGCCTTCCGGAAAGAACTGAGCCTGATATGTTGAAGTGATTGGTAAGATCCATTCTGGTTTTTTTAACGGATTGATGATAGTTAGTTGTTTTTCAAAATAATAAGCAGCCCCGGAATTTTTCATCGAATTTGTGTAACACCTAAATATATAATTCCCAGATTGTAAGGAATATGGAATTAAAATACTTCCATCACCCATTGCTTTTTGCAATTCTATCTTGGTCTGAAAAACCGGCTTCTTATTCGCACTTAATAATTCAACATAGGCAAGCTTGCTCAATGGCAAAGGCAGGTTCAAATGTGCATCAGTAACATACAGTTTAAACCATAGTATTTCTCCTGTTACGTAATTCTCTTTGTCTGAATGTGCAAATATTTTTTCTTGTAAGTGATTTGCAGAATAGTTATTAAATAAAATAGATAAACTATCATTTTGTGAATAGGTTTTTACCCACGCCAATAGTAGTATGCTATAAATAAAGATTCGTCTGATATGTTTTTTGAGATCTTCCAAAATTGATGATTTTTACTTCCAGAAAACTGGTTTAAAACTACTACCACCCTGCCTGGTGCAATCCAGGCAATATGTTTTATACACAGCAATTCCTCCCCCACTTACAAAATACAAAGGGGAAAAAGAAGTGTCTGTATAGTTGAATATTAAATAGTTATTGGGGTCCTGTGGGATTATCACTAATGAACATTCATTATACGGTAATGAATTAGACCAGTTTGTTAATTGCGAATTACTAATAAAAATTCTTTTTTCAGTATAAGTGCCCGCTCCAACAAATCCTATCACAACTTTCTCAGGATGATTCACACAGGAAACATTACCACTAACTTGCGCCGGTTGTGGGTCAAAAATACTTCCCGTTTGCTGCGTACTCTTTTGTAGAATTTGCCAATAATGATAAGCTTCCTGAGAGATGGCGTATTGACGCACATTGATACTATACTTCAAAACTATTTTGGGATCGTTCTGAAATATTTTTTGAATTTGCTGATAGCTAATCACATCTGCAGAGAGTGCAGTGGTGCTTGCAATGGTAATTGTATTGGAATGATATGTAGTCCAGCAATTATATACTTGTGTAGTTGAATCCCGATTAAAGATCAATCCGTTTTTTACACCCAATCCAGATTCAATGGGTGCATGGTATTGAGCGGTTTCATCGAATTCCCATTTGTAATAATGCGTATTATTATTGGGATCGTGAGAGTGAACATAAATATTTAGGTCAAGATCTTGCTTCCATGTAACGCTATCAATTTCCGGCGCCTGTTTCCCTTTTACAAAAGCGGAAATATATTGATCTGCATTGGATGTAACTATTTTAATATGATACTCCAAGCTGTTGTTAAGTTGCAATGCATTTGACGTATAAGTGCCATCTGAAATTTCTGCTAAAGAATACACCGAACCTGTATTTGATTCAATCTGAACAATGGCTCCCAATTCAGGAGTACTAATGGATGTGTCTTTTAAGGTTTGGGTTCTGCTTAAATGGATGGTTGTTATTTTATTAATTCCCATTTCAATATTTCCCTCTACTACCAAATAACCATAGTTCACATTAATGGCAGGAACATCATAGGGCTTTTTACAAGCTATATTCGAGAGCAGTACGAACAATAATATATTTCTAACCAGCTTCATCGATTTAAAATTTAAAATTATACGTGATGAAAGGTATTGCCGTTGCGAAAATGGAAAGTTGATATCCCTTTATAATTCCATTTTCCTGCATGAAATAAACAGAATATGGGTTTTGCCTTGCAAATACATTATAGACCCCCATCGACCAGGAGCTATGTGCCAATTTTTTTATTTTATGATTCCCTTCTAGATTTACTGAAACGTCTGCCCGAATATAATCGGGGATCCGATATTGGTTTCGATCGGAATATAATACGCGTTGTGCACCTGCTTGATAAAATACTGCGATAGGTAATGTAATGGGTCTGCCCGTGCTATAAACACCATTTAAAGAAAGACTTAGTCGATGCGAAAATTGATAATTCCCAATCAGGTTTACATTATGTGGCTTGTCGTAACTAGCTGGATACGCATTCCCTTTATTGATCAATTCGCCTGCCAAAGGATCATCCATTTTTAAAAAGGTTCTTGAATAGGTATAACTAAGCCAACCGTTCAATTTACCAACTGCTTTTTTGATCATGAATTCAGCGCCATAAGCTTCCCCGTTTGTGTTGATCAACTCAGTTTCGATATGCTTATTCATGATCAAGGTTGCACCACTTTTATAATCAAGATAGTGTTGCATCCGCTTATAATATATTTCTACAGATGTTTCAATTTTATTTCCATTATAGTTTTTATAATAGCCAAGTGATACCTGATAACCTTGTTGTGGAGCAATATTCGGATCGCTTAATTTCCAAATATCCGTTGGAGAAATAGCAGTTGTATTGGATAATGTATGAATATACTGCCGCAATGAATTAATGCTAAATTTTAAGCTTGCATCTTCGCTTAAACTATATCGCATTGAAATTCTAAATTCGGGCCCTTGATAAGTCTTGATGTTTTTACCTTTTCCGTAGAGAGTGCTATCAACGATTGTGTTCTCTTGTTTCGGCAAACCTGGAATGTATTGATATTGCAAATGCTCGCCTAAATAATTAAAAATAGAATATCGCAAGCCCAGATTAACAGTTACGTTATTATTCAACTTTATTTTATCTCCAAAATATAAAGCTGTTTCTAAGGCTTGTTCGTGTGGAACTTTGTCGGGCTTTACTAAAGAAGTTGTTGAATTTGGTACCATTGTTCCAGGATCAATTTTATAATAGACAGATTGTAATCCGAAATTAAAAGAATGAATATTGGAAGGATTATAATTGAAATCGTATTTGAAATGTGATTGATTGATATTGAAATTCAATTTAAATGCGTTTAGCGGAACCTGATTACTACTGATATTATACCCATAATTGTCGATCCCAGCAGTAAGCACAGAGAAAAAACGATTATCAAATATGTGCTTCCATTTTGCGATAATATTTTTATTACCATACTGGTAAGTCGTATCCTTATTCAATCTAAAATCATCATGACTCAAATAACCTGTTATAAATAAAGTATTTTTTGCATCAAATTGATGCGTTAATTGAAGGTTAAGATCATAAAAGGATGCCTTACTATTTTTATAAACATCGTCGGGCAATTGCTGTAAGATCCAGTTAGAATAGGTTGTTCTTCCACTAACAATAAAAGTTGTTTTATCATTATGAATAGGGCCTTCCAGGGTTAGTCTACTAGTTAAAAGCCCTATCCCCCCAGACCCGGTTAATTTCTTACTATTACCATCTCTAGTAGATACATCCAATACACTTGATAATCTTCCACCATACTTTTCTGGGATCGCACTTTTATACAATTCAACATCCTTCACAACATCTGCGTTAAATGCAGAGAAGAATCCGAATAAATGAGCCGGGTTATAAATGGTAGCATCATTTAGTAAGATCAAATTTTGATCTGCAGCCCCACCTCTCACATTGAAACCAGTACTTGCCTCACCAACTGAACTTACTCCAGGTAAAGTAAGAACTACCCTCAATATATCTGACTCTCCAAGTACAGACGGAAGTTGTTTGATCGTTTTGATACTTACTTTATCAACCCCCATTTGCGTACCTCGAATATTTGATTTTCTTTCAGAGCTTACTACTACTGTTTTTAAACTAGCAATATATTCATCCATTTCAACACTCAAATTCCCAGAACTATATAACTGCAACTCTCTTTTAGTATCTTTCATACCCATACTACTTATATGTAAAGTATGTCTGCCGCGAGGCAAGCGTAATGAATAATATCCAAACTGATCGGTTATGATTTTTATGTTTGAGTTGTCTACAAAAACTGTAGCTCCACTAATTGCTTCTCCACTTTTATGATCTCGAATATATCCAACCAAAACTGCTTCTGATTTTTCAGATGCATTTACCTTGTTGCCAATCTCAAATAGTTTTTGCTCAATAGAAACATTCAATACTCCCTTATCAATTTTACTGACAACAGGGGCGACAATGTTTTTTTCAGAATTCCCATCCAGTTGATTTTGTTTGTCAAAGTAGTTAGGAGCCAACTGTGTTTGCAGTTGATATTTTTTTGAAAGGAAAACATTGCCAGACCCGTCAATGGCGTATTGCATTCCCTTAACACCGAAGGTCTTTTGAACAACTTCCTCAAGAGTAAATACGCCAGCATCGAGAGTAATAGTAATTGAATCAATTTCTTTTTGCTCATAATAAAAGAAACAACCATAGATTGATTCAATCTGATTTATGAATTGTTTCACGGGTGAATCTTTAATTTCTTTAACAACTATTCCCTTTCGCATTTGTGCATTAGCAACATATGTGTTTAAAAATAAAACGCATAGGCAACCAATGAGATATTTTAAATACCATTTATTCATGGGTAATTAGATCGTAATAAGTTGCAAGTGACACTAGTGTATTTGCTGGCGATTTTGAGTAGTGTAGTTTTTCTTTGTTACTATATTTTCTCAATTGCGATTTCTGTTCGTTTAACAATTTGTATACTTCGGAACTGTTTTCAACCAAATGATAGGTTCCCTTTACTTTGATATAATACTTTGAATATTCAACAAACTTTGAATAAGTATCTTCTGCTTTTAGAGAAGCTTCGATCCGTTTATGATATTTGGCAATAACAGATGTCTTACCATTATATAATAACTCATAGAATCCAGGGCCTGGCATATCATAACGGGTACTATCGTTTTGCATTTTTATGAATTCGTGTTTGGCTATTTTGAAGCTTGAGATATGCTCTGAAAGTATGACCATTTCAAATCCATTAGACGGGTTTAATATCACTAGTTGGCTTTTTACAATATCATATTTCAATGGAATATTGAGATAGGTATAATCATTGTAACAGATACTCGAAGTTTGAGGCAGTTCCATTACAAAATACGGATGACCTAAAACTTTGTTCCAATAATGGATATAAGCAGTTCCATTATAAATGGGAGCCAAAACATCTAATGATTTCTGAAATTGCAGTTGACTTGTTTCAATTGCTTTCGCTAATGAGAAACTATCTGCGTGTTGATCCTGAGCATTTGATTGGATGGCTAGAGCTAATAGAATAAAAAAAAGAAACCGACTCATATTGGATCAAATTTGGCAAGACAAGCACTTACTATTAAATGTAATAAGAAATAAAACAATAGGAGCGAAATTTCGATGATTGGTAATTCAAATGAGAATGCCCCATCACTTGATAGGGCATTCTCATTTGTCAAAAATGTATTTTTAATTTTTTTTACCATATTTTAATTCTAGCGCTATCTGGCAAATACATTTTATCTCCTGGTTTTACATTAAATGCATCATAAAAAGGAGCAAAATTCTGTAAGGGTCCATTAACTCTATACAATGGTGGGCTGTGTGGATCTACATTGGTATAAAGACGATCAGTTTCTGGTTTTCTTTTTGATCTCCAAATTTGTCCGAGTGAGATAAAAAAACGCTGGTCTGGCGTATATCCATCGATCTTAGTAGTATCCTGACCTTGTTTCGTTAATTTAAATGCGTCATAGGCAATGGCTAATCCGCCAAAGTCGGCAATATTCTCCCCATTTGTTAGTGCTCCTTTTACATGTACAGTATCAAGTATGGTAAAACTATTGTACAGGTTAATAACCGTATTGGATTTCGCAACAAATTTTAAGCTATCTGTTTTACTCCACCAATTCTTAAGATTACCGTCCTTATCATATTGTGCACCTTGATCATCAAATCCATGTGTCATTTCATGACCAATTGCCATGCCTATACCACCATAATTCATGGCATCATCAGCACTGAGGTCAAAGAAAGGAAACTGCAGTATACCCGCTGGAAATACGATCTCATTAAAAGTTGGGTTATAATAGGCATTGATAGTAGGCGGCGTCATACCCCATTCCATTTTATCAACTGGTTTTCCTACTTTACTGATCTGATACTGGAATTCATTTTTAGCAGCCGAAACTCTGTTTTCAAAATAGGAATTACGATGGATGGCGACTTTACTGTAATCCCTCCATTTATCAGGATATCCGATCTTTTTGATAAATGCCATCAATTTTTCCTTTGCAACTTTCTTGGTACTGTCGCTCATCCAGTCCATTTTATCGATCCTTTTTGCAAAAGCAATTTGCAGGTTATTAACCAATTCTAGCATGCGTTTTTTTGCGTCTTCAGTAAAATATTTTTTTACATATAATTCACCAAGTGCTTCTCCCAAATTGCCATCTGTAGCACGATAGATACGTTCCCAACGAGGCTTGATTTTTTGTTGACCAGTTATGGCTTTAGAATAATTAAAACTAGCTGTTACAAAAGCATTACTCAGTGCATTGGCAGATTCTCTTACCGTATGGAATTTTAAATATTTCTTCCAGGTATCTACTGGCACTGTGGAAAGCAATGTATTCAATTTTGTATAAAATGCAGGTTGTTGAACATTCAAAGAATCAGTACTGATATTTAACTGCTGTAACAGTTTTTTCCATCCAAATACTGGCATTGATTTGTCTAATTCCGCAACAGCCATTTTATGATAATTACTTTGAGGGTCTCTCAATTCAACTTGGTTACGATGGCTGGAAGCCATTTCTTTTTCTAAGGCATATACCAGTTCCATATCTTTTGTTGCAGACACAGAGTCAGAACCAGTTAACGAAAATATTTTCTGAATGTATTCTTTATAGGCTTTTACAATTGCAAGTGTAGCAGGATCTGTTTTGAAATAATAATCACGGTCGGGCAATCCAAGGCCACCCTGAGAATAAATGGCAATATTCTTAGCGCTATTTTTATCATCTGCACCAACGCCAAATGTGAAAAGAATATTATTATTCAAGGTTTGCTGGGTAGCAACATACTGCATCACTTCATTCGATGTTTTAATAGCATCTATTTGTTGGATGTATGGTTTTAAAGGATCGTAGCCTTGTTTTTCAATGGTTGCAGAATCCATTCCAGAAGCATAAAAATCTCCCACTTTTTGTTCAATGGTTCCTTCGGCAGCTCCGCTTTTGCCTGCATCTTCTAATATAATTTTCAAATGATCTTTTGTTCTGTTATAAACATCTAGAAAAGCACCTATTCCTGTTTCAGTTGCAGGAATTTCAGCGGTTTTTAACCACTTCCCATTAATGAATTCATAGAAATTATCTCCCGGTTTAACCGAAGAATCCATGTTGGCAGTTTCGATGAATTTTTGAGTAGTGGAAGGCGCTGTATGGCATGCAGTAAACACCACTACCAACAGCAAGATAGTAGTTACGTAACTTAATTTTTTCATGTCGATTTAATTAATATATGAAAGTTATAAAACTTCCATTAAAGAACTGCTTTATTTATAGATGATTTGGTTTCCCTTCTTATTTTTTAGGATAATCCAAAAAATAATGGCAGTAATGATCGTTGCAAAGTAGCACCATATAGATATGATATATTCTGGGTAGAAAACCTTAGCTACTATATAAGATATAATTAAAACGATACCTATCCACTTTGCCTTATTTACTGTGGAAAGTAATGGAGGCAGCACCGCAGTTGAAAAATAGATGAGATTGGTGATTGATTTAAAATTGTCTGGAGTTTCAATTGTATACATCACATGGTTACCCATAACTCTAGCATCAACTGAAAAGTAAAAAAGAGAGTAAGCAAGAACGAAAGAAAGAAAAACACTTGCATAAAATAAAGCAAGTAATATCTTTCTACGAATTTTATTATTTTCCAAGCGCATCATTGCGAATGAAATACAGACGGGCCAGGCAACTTCAGCAAAAAAAAGAAAACAATACATTCCGAGCAACTTCCATTCAGAGTAGCCCTCTTTTGTGAGAGAAGATCGG
>CAIYAG010000291.1 GCA_903924075.1 uncultured Bacteroidota bacterium
CCGCTAACAAATGCACTCAAATTTTTGATGTATTTACCAGCATTACCAATGTTGTAACGAACTGTAACGTTTCTCATTTTGAAATAATCACCTTTTTCAAGGAATCTTGTAGAAGCACCAACACCACTGCTTGGTTTTTCTCCAGAATTGTAAGCAGCTAAGTCGATATTTCTACCTTGTGCAATACCTGAAATATTAGTAATAGAAGTAGCAGTATTGTTATAGATCAAATAACCGAAAGATCCACCCATGTTCATTGAGAACACGAATTTCTTTAAACGCAATGAAGTTGAGAAACCTACAAAAGAGTGTGGGTTTGGATCACCAGCATAAGCAGGATCATTACCAATCAACTGATTTCCGTTTGCATCAAAACCATTGAATGGTTTCAAATAGTATTCGTTAACTGGTTGGTTGTTTGCAATAACCTGAGCCAAAGTACCAGATACACCTTGTCCGTTGATCTGACCAGTTTGAACCAAAAGGTCTTTACCAGTATTAGGATCAGTGAAATTAGTGATCTTGTTCTTTGTGTTAGCATAGTTAAAATTGATATCCCAAGTAAGGTCTGTTTTATCAATCACAGTTGCACCTAAAGCAATCTCAAAACCTTTGTTGGTATTCTTAGCACCAGGTAAGTTTACAAAAGAGATTGAGTTTGGAGCTGGCTGGATAGCATTTGTCTGGAACAAGATATCTGAAGTACTCTTGTTGTAGTAATCAAATGAACCATAGATTTTACCTCCTGCGAAAGTGAAATCAGTACCTAAATCCCAAGATGCAGTTTTTTCCCATTTCAAATCAGGGTTACCATTAACCACCTGAGGAGCGTTATTATAAGAGTTCAAATTGAATTGCTCTTGAGAAGAACCTGCAGGATATTCTTGGTTACCAGTGATACCATAAGAAGCACGGAATGATAAGTTCGAGAACACTTTATTGTCGGTCAAGAATTTCTCATTACTAGCTACCCATTTACCACCAATTGATGGGAAATAACCATATTTGTTATTAGCACCAAACTTACTAGAACCATCGGCTCTAATAGTTCCAGTTAACAAATATCTGTCTTTGTAGTTTAAGTTAAGTCTACCGAAATAAGATTGTAATTCAGAAGTTGGATTTGCATAACTGTAGAAAGGATTCTGAGTTTTCGCATTCTGCATAATTGAAGTATACATAATAGGAATTCTAGAAGTCTGACTTAAGTTAGTATTAAACCCATAAGCTGAAATACCATTTCCGTAATAATCAGTTTTAAAGTACTCATAACCAGCCATTGCCTCTAAAGAAAGGTCGCTAGATAATTTAGTACGATAATTTAAAGTATGTGTGATTGTTTGAGAATTCAAAGTAGCGTTACCGATATTAGCAAAACCTACACCAGAAATTTGGTTTTGGCCTTGTAACCAACCATCGATATTCATATTTCTTGTACCTCTACTGTGATTTAAACCAAACAAAATTTTATATTCTAAGTTGTCTGTGATCTTATAAGCAGCTGAAATATTTCCTAAGAAATTGTATACAGTACTCCTATCATTATAAGCATCATTAAATGCCAAAGGATTACCAGAACCATTAGATGGGTTGATATAAATACCATTTGCATCAGTTAATGGCTGAGTTGGATTCCAACTTACAGCAGATGAAATGATATTACCCTGAGAACCTGCAGTATTAGATACGCTGGTCATATTCTGAGCATAGTTACCAGTAATGATACCGAAATCAATTGTTAAGCGCTTATCTAAGAACTTGTAGTTACCGCCAATTGTAGCAAGGTATTTTTCAAGTCCAGTTTTTTTCAATAAACCTAATTGGTTTGAAGCAAGGAATGAAGCACGGAATTTACCGAAATCATTACCACCGCTAATCGCGAAATTGTAGTTAGATGACAAAGTGTTCTGTGTGATCTCTTTCAAGGCATCAACACTAGAACCGAAATCTAAAGTACTTGGTTCACCATATTTCTTTAAAGCATCACGATACTGACTAGCATCTAACACTTTAAACCTTCTCATGTAACCAGCATTAAAGCCAAAATTGGTACCGAACTCTAATTTGATCGGACCAGCAGTTGCTTTTTTAGTAGTAATTACGATTACACCATTCGCACCTCTAGCACCATAAATAGCTGCTGAAGATGCATCTTTTAAAACATCGATCTGAGCAATAGTGCTTGGATCAATGAACAACAATGGATTTGAAGATGCAGTAGAACCCAAGTTACTTCCCAAATTTGGGCTAGCAGTTCCACCATCTAAAGGAACTCCATCAATAACGAATAATGGATTGTTACTTGAACGAATAGAAGAAGTACCTCTGATTTGAATTACAGAAGCAGCACCAGGTTGACCACTTTGGTTAGTTACCTCTAGACCAGCAACTTTGTTTTGTAATAACTGATCAGGTGCTGTGATAGTACCTTGATTGAAGTTTTTAGATTGTACTGAAGTAACAGAACCAGTCAGATCCTTTTTACGAGCAGTACCATAACCAACAACAACAACTTCATTAAGTTGCTCATTGGTTGCTTTTAAAGAAACACTGATTGTTGAGGTGTTTTGAACACTAACTTCTTGTGTTGCAAATCCTACAGAAGAAACAACCAACGTTTTAACAGATGCGTCAACAGGCAATCTAAAAGTTCCATCAGCGCCAGTCATTGCGCCTACTTTTGAACCTTTAGCAACCACTGAAGCACCTACCATCGCTGATCCGTCTTTAGCATCTGTAACTTTACCTGTAACGGTTTTGTTCTGAGCCTGTGAAAATAGCGATAATACGCAGGCAAATAGACCCACGAGCGTGAGTCTGGCAAGCATCTTTACATTCATAAATAGCAGTTTAATAATTAACAAGCGTGTACAAAATACACATTTTATAACCGAAAAAAAATAATTTGCTAATTTTTTGCCTGCTCTTGGGTCTCTAAATCGATAGTTCGTAGGTCAAGACGAACGTATATAGGAACTACTGACAAGCAATCAAATAACCCTTATTTCCTTTATCAGGACATGAAAATAGAGTTCCCGCTGCAAGGAACGACCTTAAAAAAAGATTAAGAAAGGGTGCAAACGTTTGCGACATGCTTTGCTGTTGAAATATATTTCTGTTAAAACTTTTTAAGCATTTTTAAAAAGATTTTTCACCCAAGATTCCACCTGAAATACTTGTAAATCAAGCCCATTTCTTAAAAAAAGCTTACATTAGATTGCTTTAGATTCTTGCTATGACAAACACCACACTTAAAAAAATTTCAGAGGTACTGGGACTAAGCATCTCTACCATCTCCCGAGCTCTTAAAAACCATCCTGACATCTCAGAAAAGACCAAAAAAAAGGTCATTGAACTGGCTAAAGCCCTCGATTATGAGCCAAACGCTAGTGCCATCCAACTTAGAACCAAACACAGCAAAATTTTTGGATTGATGGTTCCTAGCATCTCCAACTTCTTTTACGACAGTTTTATCGCTTCAGTGGAAGAAGAGAGCAGAAAACAGGGGTATTCACTGATCATATTACAATCAAGCGAAGATATTGAGGTTGAAAATGAAAATTTGAAACTCTGCCGCCAAAATCGGGTAACGGGTTTATTTGCTTGCCTGAGTTCTAATACAAAAGATATGGGTGGTTTTCTAAAAATGAATGACCTCGAAATCAAGACCATCTTTTTTGACAAAGTGCCCGAAATGGATGGATTATATAAGGTTTGTATGGCCGATACCAGGGCCGGGGAAATTGCTGCTGAAGCAATTATCAATGCTGATAAGAAAAATATACTTTCCATATTTGGAAACGCAAACCTCTCTATTACAAAGAAAAGAGAGTCTGCTTTTACCAACTGTATCAAGTTCAAATCCCCTGATACAAAACTTTTGATCGAACATTGCAGTGATTCAGAAAATACCAAACAAATAGTTCTACAACATTTACAAAAGAAAAATAAGATCGATACCATTTTCTGTATGAGCGATGAGATTTTGATCGGTGCTATGAAAGCGATACAGGAACTAAACCTAAGTATACCCAAAGACGTTTCAGTTATAGCAATCAGTAACGGATTTATCCCAACGCTCTTTCATCCGCAAATTACTTATGTGGAAACAAGCGGTTACCAATTGGGCAAACTTGCATTTACCCAAATGATGGCTTGTCTTTCAGGCAGCGATGCGGTGCTTGAATTAACGCTTGATTCGAAACTTTTAAACGGCGGTTCCCTTTAATTTGGAAGTATCACTAACTTCTGTGAAACATAAGCTGCATCTACTCCTTTAATTGAAATGATACAGGTACCTCCTGTTGCATTTTGGAATGATCCAGAAATATCTATAGGTATACTATTATCCCCTTTCACTATAGCTATTGATTTTGCTAAAATGTTTTTTCCCGTATTAGCATCTGTGACCATTAGATTTGATACCATGTCTTTATCTGATTTAAATAAACAGTTGAATTTTCCGCTTGTTGGATTTGGAAATACACTGATCGCTTTTGATTTCAGACTTTCAATATAACTAATAGTTTCTTTGCTGAATGCAATATTGCTAAGAGATGCACTAACTGTTCCCATAGTTCCTGATAAAGTTCCCATCGAAAACACGATGGAAGTAATGTCATTTGGAATGATCTTGTCTTTAGTTCCAGCAGAGATGAAATCGTTCAGGTCAATGTTATACTCTTTCTGGTCGATTGATATTGGAATACGCAAAGAATATTGGTCATCCCATTTTTTCACGGAGCTTTTCACCAATGTAATATTCATGGTAGTATTTCCAGCAGCATTAAATTTCAAGGTTTTGTATCCAGTAAGATCCTGCAACATTCCTCCTCCGCGCATTAACTTAAATGCACTTACATAAGTAGCTGTAGTTGCTTCGATCTGTACGTTTCTATAAATTGGAAAATCTTCATTTACGATACGCTTGGGATCATTTGAGATCTCAAATTTTTTAACCACAGTATTTGCTGCCACATAATCAACATCCCAAGTACCATCAGAAATAAATACCTCATCAACCAAACTGTCTTTTATAAACATTTTTATTGTTGATTCATACACATCTGTGATGGGTAACTGAATTTTTGAATCTGAATTGGAGCTAATTGAAAATGGAATGCTCTTTTTATTGACCAACAAACTATTCTCATTCGCATTATCATACACTTCAAAATATCCGTTTACAGTTTGATTCGAATTATGAAGGTTCAGGTTAATATTTGCTGCATCTCTACTAACACTTTCAAAATAAGTTTTGGGTAACTCATGAATTACAGTACTTTGATCAAGAGGGGCAATTACACTTAATTGAGTCAATATTTTCTGTGTAATCTCAGTGATAATATCATTTGATACACCCCAGACTTGGAAATTGTACATATTGTCTTCTGGCATATAATCGGTCTTCAACCAATTCGATTGAATAACAAAACTATTTCTACTTGCTTTTGTACTTGCAGAAAATGAGATCACATATTCTTCATGACCATCCTCGTATTTCATATTAAACCGAAGAAGGTCGAAATTATTCAGATTCACCTTTTCGATCGACTTAATTGCAGCGCCTTTCAACCTGTCGCAAACAGCTTTTGTATGGTCATAATTAATCGATTGAGTAAGTGTTGCAAATACTACCGCCTTACAAGATCCATTTAAGGTATAGTCAGTTGAGGCTACCGCCTTAGCATTCGTTATATTGATAATGTCTGTTGGAGTAGTGATATACGCTTTTAAAGAATCAACAGACAATTGTGTTGGAAATAAATCCAGCAAATTCAATTGGCCAGTTAACCCATTAGCTTTGTAACTTATCAATCCTTTTTTCAATTCAGGTAATTGCGCATAAGGCTTCAAATTGATCTCACTTTTCATTGCAGCATTCAATAATCTTTTCGCAACAGCATTACCCAAACTCTTACTTTCTAAGCCCCCACTATTTCCTGAAGAAACTGGTGCACAATCTGTCGTAGACATTGGGTAGCTTACGGTAGTTGTACCACATGCATTTGTAACAGCATAGCTGATCACAAAGTTTCCAGTAGCTTTTCCATTTACTACACCTGCATTACTAACTGTTCCATAGAGACTCGCATTTGATGTCCAAACCCCACCAACTGTTGCATCAGAAAGATTGGTATTTAGTCCTAAGCATACAAAATTGCTTCCCGTAATTGCTGAGACTACCGGTTTATCACAAGGCTTATGTTCCACATCTGCATCGAAATTGGCATAATGGTTTTCGCCTGCATCCTGCTCATATGAAATACCGATAATCTGACCTTCAATATTTGCACTATTGTTCTTTTTATAAATAGCACAATTAGGAGCAAATACGGTTCCCTCAACTGTATTATCACCTTCAATTTTTAATGTTTCAGAAGTATAAAAATTATATAGAATATACGGACATTCATTTACCCCAATTCCTGCCTGATTCCAAACCTCCCAATTAAAAACATCATTGGCATCTACGTTAATCACCAATACATGATCAGCATCTGGTTTGTTATTGTAAGTGAAAACTGAAATACTGTTTAAATCGTTTCCAGTAATGTATAAATAATTTATTCCTTTGTTCAAAGTGATCTTAACTTGATTGGGATATCCTTTCCCAGAAATTGGTTTCCCATTTGCATCAGTAAGGGTAACATTGTTATCAATATTTCCAATTACCTTAGAAGAATTACGCATCGTTTCCATGGCTTTCTCAAAATCGATCAGGTTATCCTCTTTAACACCATTATTCGATTCACTGACGCCTAAATCTTTTGCATTCTTTTGCAATTGAATCCTCGGACTACTATTATACGCACCGTTACAAATTTGAATATTTGAATAGGCGCCATTATTATCGGTATACCATACTTTTGAATCATCAGATTTTCCAATTTTTACATACCCATTGTTTACCTGTAATGCATTCCCTGACTTATAATTCACTTTCCCATTTACCAATAAACCAATAGGCGTTTTATTAACTAAAAAACTACCCGCTGTTTTAATAGCAACCTGATAATTACCATCAATTGTAAGGTCTTCACCGATCGCTACCGGACCCCTCAGATTCATTCGAAGAAAATCTGGCTCCCTTTTCAACGAATACTTGGAAACCATTTGCTGGGGCAGTAGGGCTTTGAGATAATCCACATTTAGCGGCAATTAGGAATAGGAATAATAAACCAATTGGGTAAAGTTTCTGGCACATATACTTCATTATAGGGGTTAAGACTGCACTTGACAGAGCAATCCAGCCATTTTATGAGAATGGCTTTGGTCAATAACGTAAAATGTGCTGAAATATTACCTCTTAATTGCAAATTTCTAGATCTGGAAGGTCACTATCACCTCAGTTCCTTTTCCGATACTGGACTTGATATTCATTTCACCATTAAATAATGAGGCTCGGGTTTGAATATTAATAAGCCCTACTCCATGAGAGGTTGCGGTTGGGTCAAATCCAATTCCATCATCCTTGATACTGAGTGTTAATTTATCAGCATCCTGAGATAGCTTAATGAATATATGTTTGGCTTTTGCGTGCTTGAAAATATTGTTGAACTGCTCCTGAATGATCCTATAAATGGTTAATCTTAGGTCTATCGAGATCTCTTCCTCATTAAAATCATAGAAATCTTTTTGAATTTCAAATTCAGTGGTCTTTTTTGCGATAGCAATAATATGATCTAATGCATCGCTTAGGTCCAATTCGGTAAGAGAAGGGGGTATTAAGTTATGCGAAAGTGTACGAATTTCCTGAATTGCCTCTGTAATTAATTTTTCAATATCTCGATATAAATCAGATTCAATCTTAAGCTCCTTTTTCAACAATCCTAAATACATCATAGAACCAGCTAGAATCTGATTAACATTATCGTGTAATTCTAAACCGATCTCTCTTCTTTCTCTTTCTTGCGCAATTATTACTGCTTCAGCAATTTCTCTGGTTTTTCTTTTTCTTTCGTCTGCCAGTTTTTGTTCAAGTAAAATATTCTCAGTAACATCTGTACCAATAGTCAACACAGCATTTTTTTCATTATAATTGATCTTATGCAATGCCAGATCTACGTATGAGACTTTACCGCGAATGCTTTTACATTTTAATACCCTGTTTTGAATAATTTCATCTTGGATCAATAGTTTGTTGATCATGAGATCCATCGTTTTTTGATCTTCTATTTCATAAATATCCCAGATACTCATATTCTGAAATTCGGAATTGGTATACCCTAAGATCTGCGCTGCGGTTTGATTTGCATCCAGAATTTTAAAATCAACTGGATCAAAAATGAAAATCGAATCCGGATTATTGTCAAATAGATATCGATACTTAGCTTCTGAAATTCGCATGGAGATTCGAATCTTGTTTCTCTCAATACTATATCCAATACTTTTTTGAAGTACTAAAGCATTGACCTCATCTTTCAATAAATAGTCTTGAACACCTAGTTTTAAGCTATCAATAGCAAATTGCAAATTGCCAAATCCCGTTAATACAATTACTGGGATGTCATTTGCAAGTTTTAGCATTTCAATAATGCTATCCATACCATTACTATCTGGCAATGATAGATCGAGCAGAATGATATCAAAATCTGCAGAATGCAAGCTTTGGATAGCATCTCTCAAAAGTGTATTATGAGTTATCTCGATTTTAGAAAAAATCTCATGCAAGTATTCATGCACAAGAAAATAATCTCCTTCACTATCTTCTACTACAAGTATTCTCATCATATAAAACAAGATTTACAGTATAACTTATTCTGCGCCAACTTGCGTTTGTTTAAATGTAATGATAAATGTTGTTCCCTCATTTACTTTTGAACGAACTGAAATTTTTCCACCAAGTGCCGTAACCTGAGAATGGATCAGATACAAACCAATTCCTTTACTATCTGTACGATCATGAAATCTTTGATACAATCCAAATATCCTGTCTTTAACCCTATCCATATCCATTCCAATACCATTATCAGAAAATTCAAGTATAACAAATTCTTTTTCCTTTCTAGTCATTATTTTGATATGAAGTTTCCTTTCTGCAGAAGAAAATTTGATTGAGTTACTCAATAAATTCAGCAGAATGCTTTCCAAATAATTGGCATCGAAGAAAATAGTTGGGGCATCCGAGAAGTCTGTTTCAATTTTTATCTCAGAGCTATTGATCAATGAGCTTAAATTATGAACATTTCTTTCAAAAACAGTTTTAAAATCAACTTGGTTGATGGCTACATATTTATTTTGCTTAATGAACAATACTTTAATAAGATCATTTAGTGTATCATTCAATTGAAATGTAGCACTTTTAAATGCCTCCAGTAATTCCTTTGTTGGCTCATCTGATATTTTGTTCATATTCAACAATTCCACAATGGCCAATAAGTTTGTAAGCGGCGCCCTTAAATTATGTGTGGTAATAAAGCCAAATTGCTTTAGATCTGCATTTGACTGTAACAGTTCTTCGATCAATGCTAGTCTTTGTTCTTCTTCATTTTTTCTTAAAGTTATATCCCGATAGTTCAATACAACAGCTTTCACAGAAGGTTCATCTAACAAGTTGTATAGTGTTGAGTCGATCCA
>CAIYAG010000292.1 GCA_903924075.1 uncultured Bacteroidota bacterium
ATGCTATAGTCAAACTCCTGCCATTCAGATGCTTCAATCTGGTAATAAAGTGAGTATACGAGGACTATCTGTAGTAAACAACCAGATCATTTGGGCAAGTGGTAACAAAGGAATGATTGCAAAATCTACAGATGGTGGCGTACATTTTGATTGGATCCAAGTGGTGGGTTATGAAAAGCGCGATTTCAGAGATATTGAGGCTTTCGATAAAAATACGGCGATCATCATGGGCGTTGACGCTCCAGCGATCATTTTAAAAACAACCGATGGAGGGAAATCATGGAAGAGTGTTTTAGAAGATAGTACAAAAGGAATGTTCTTAGATGCAATGGATTTTACTAATGAAAAGCATGGCATGGTGATTGGAGACCCAATTGATCAACATGTTTATATATCTGAAACAAGTGATCAAGGAAACACATGGAAAAAATTGGAATCACCACAAATCAAATCAATTTACGCAACTCATGAAGGAGAAGCATTTTTTGCTTCCAGTGGCACAAATTTAAAATTATTGGGAAATCATTTGCTATTGGTTTCTGGTGGACTGAGTTCCAGATTAAACTTTTTTGATACATGGAAACCACTGCCACTGCTACAAGGAAAGGAATCAACTGGAGCCAATTCAATTGCTGTTTATCATAAACATGGGGTAATTGTGGGAGGTGATTTCTCAAAAGATACCATTAGTAATGGCAATATTGTTTTATTCAATTTTACCGATGAATTAAGTTTTTCTATGCCCGAAACTGCACCACATGGTTATCGTTCATGTGTGACTTATTTATCCGAAAACAGATTGATTACTTGTGGCACTTCAGGAGTTGACATTTCACAAGATGATGGAAAAAATTGGGAGCTCATTTCAAAAGAGGGCTTTCATGTGGTTCAAAAAGCCAAAAAAGGGGATGCTGTATTTTTGGCAGGCTCTAATGGCAGAATTGCCAGACTTAGCTTTTAGGTCGCCCAATCCAAGCCAAAGTCATAAAAATCTTAGAAAGCAGCAGTAAACCAATTGTTTTCATCTTATATTTAGTTAAGGTTGGTAAATTACTATAATAAGTTAAAGTATCAGCAGATTCAACGTCAGTTTGCCATTTGAAATAAAGTTGCACGAATCTTGTATAGTTATCAATTATAAAAGAAGTTCATGAAAAAATTTCAAGCCATCATCAAGTTTACAATGGACGAAAATTTTATGTCGTTCGTACCACCTCACCGTACCTATATCAACTATCTAATGAATAAAGGCATTATTGATAGTTATGCAGTTGGCATGGAATCGCAAACTTGTTGGATCACAATGAATACAGAAGATAAAGCAGAAGCTGATAATTATCTTGCAAAATCTCCCTTATACAAATATTGGACCTATGAGATTGAAGAGCTTTTTGTATATGATAGTCAGCACTACCGCTTGCCCGCTTTGCAATTAAATTAAACTTCATTCTATTATTTCAACGCATAAAAAAATAACCCCAAGAAAATTCTTGGGGTTATTTTGTGGGAGCACACGGGTTCGAACCGCGGACCCTCTGCTTGTAAGGCAGATGCTCTAAACCAGCTGAGCTATGCTCCCTTTCCTTGTTTGGGATTGCAAAAAT
>CAIYAG010000293.1 GCA_903924075.1 uncultured Bacteroidota bacterium
AAAAACGCAGGGTTTTATATTTATACAGATACTAGTGGATATACAAATGGCTATCTATTAAAAGGAAATGCTAATCCAAAAACAGAGAATAAAAAAGAAGACAAGGATTTAAAAAACTTATTGGACAAAATTGAATTAGAAAATGTTGCTGTAACTATTGATGATAATAAAGAAAATAAATTGTTTGAATTTTTAGTAAATAAAATTCAAGCAAAAACAAATCTTACCGATTCGGCTTTTGCTATTCATATGAAACAAGATATTTTGATCAAGAGTTTTTCGTTTAATAAACTACTCGGCTCATTTGTTCAAAACCAAGTATTGGCCGGGGAATATGATTTTAAATTCTATCCTAAAATTGCAACACTTCAAATAGATAGCATGCCTATCAGCATCTCAAAACAACCGTTTTTATTTCAAGCTAAATTTGAGTTTGGAAAAGTGCAAAAGTTTGAATTGAATGTACGGACGCCTGCTATTAAATTAGATTTTGCAAAATCTTTGCTTACTAAAAAAATTGCTGGTACAATTACTAGACTTGTTGATGTAAGCGGTCCGCTGAAAGTGCACACAACCATTGCGGGTTCATTGATAGGAAAGGGCGACCCATATATTAATGCGAGGTTTGAATCAGTTAATAGTTCTATCGTCACTTCGTTTATCAAATTAGATTCTGCAACTTTTAAAGGATCATTTTTAAATGAAAATGTGGCTGGTTCAGAACGCAATGATGAAAACTCAAAAGTTTCTATACACCAGTTTGATGCAAAAATGGGCGGCTTGAGAATAAAATCAGATGATATATTAATTATTAATTTGATCAACCCATATCTCAGTGCTGACATACATTCAGACTTTGATGTTAATGATCCGGATAAATTTTTGGATACGCAATCATTTACCATGTCGAAGGGAACAGGTAAAATAGATATTATGTTCGAAGGCCCACTAGATAACCCTACTCCTCAAAACACTAAAAAATCTGGGGTCATAGAGTTACATAAGGCTCTGATCACAATGACCGCCTCACAAGCAAACATTTCAGATTGCAATGCGAAAATCAGAATTGACAATTCCAATATCAATTTAGACTCTATTCAATGTGTCATTGGCGGTTCGCATATTAACATGCAGGGCAGAGCAAAAAATGTATTAGCGCTTATCGGAGAAAATCCAGAAGGTGTTGAATTAGATTTAAATGTGTATTCACCACAACTAAATATAGATCACCTAAGCAGTATTGTTTCAAGAAAATATCCTGTTAAAAAAAGAGAGAAGAAAAATACAAATAGCACCCTGGCAAAAAATTTAGATCGGATTGATGCACTATTGACAAATGGAAGAATTAATGTAAACGTAAAAGCCGATAAACTGAAATTCCATTCGTTTGAAGCTAATAAACTTGTGGCAAAAATGAGAGTAGATGAAAACTCCTGGGATTTACAACAAGCTTCTTTAACACATGGGTCTGGTAATTTATTGATCAAAGCAAACGTGAGAGAAACCAATGGGGGGATATATAATCTTAGTAGTAATATTATTATGCAGAATTTAGATGCACAAAGGATCATGCGAGAATTCGATGATTTTGGTTTACAAACTTTTAGTTATAAAAATATCAAAGGTACTCTGAACCTAAATAGCAACCTTTCACTCAACTTAACCTCTAAAGGTGATTTCGATATGGGATCATTAACCGGAAAGGCAACTTTTTCTGTAAAGAATGGAGAGCTATTAAATTTTGGTCCTATCGAAAAAATTCAAAACTTTTTGACAAAGAACAGAGACATGACTGATATCAAATTTGCAGAAATCAAAGATGATCTGGATTTCAAAAAAGGAGAGATCACCATTAATCGAATGGAAATAAACAGCTCTGTACTCATGCTTTTTGTGGAAGGGATCTATGGTCCAAAAAATACAGATATCAGTATTCAAGTGCCCGTTAAAAACTTAACAACAAAAAAAGATTATAAACCCGAAAATATGGGGGCGGGAAAAAGTGGTGGCATGAGTGTGTTCTTGAGAGCAAAGTCTGACGAGACAGGTAAGGTAAATATTAAATATGATCCCTTCAAAAGATTCAGAAAATCGCCTGTAGAGAAGAAAAAAGAAGCCTTTCAACCATTCATCATTTTTTAAAAAGTACAACTAACGGTCATTCCGAATATTTACTACATTTAAGATCTTCCATAAAACCAAAACTACATGAGAAAAATTCAAATCTTTTTCTTGGGTCTCTTGTTTGCATCTATGCTACAAGCCCAGGAAACTTTTCCAGTAAACGGCGTTGCCGATAAACGGGAAGGTTGTTATGCTTTTACAAATGCAACCATTGTGAAAGATGCACAGACAACTTTAACAAATGCAACACTAGTAATTCGCGATGGAAAAATAATTGCCATCGCATCGGGCTCGGTAACCATTCCAAAAGACGCGGTGGTTATTGATTGTAAGAATAAATATATCTATCCTTCTTTTGTAGATATTTATAGCGACTATGGTATTACGCA
Source organism: uncultured Bacteroidota bacterium (assembly GCA_903924075.1). Taxonomy (GTDB): domain Bacteria; phylum Bacteroidota; class Bacteroidia; order Chitinophagales; family Chitinophagaceae; genus Sediminibacterium. Next base: position 2,514 of record CAIYAG010000293.1, read on the forward strand.
ACCACAGCGTACACCGGGCGGATTTAATTTCGGCGGCCCTGCTCAGTTAACATCAAATACGAAAGGTGCATATGGTTGGAACCAGGCGATACATCCTGAAGTTGATGCTGTAAAAGAATTCACAATTGATGCAGCAAAAGCTAAGGGTTTGCGTGAATTGGGATTTGGTTCTGTATTGACACACGTGAAAGATGGTATTGCCAGAGGAACTGGTGCTTTTGTTACCCTTGCAGAAACCAACGAAAATCTGGTGATTCTTAAAGATAAAGCAAGTGCACATTTTTCTTTTAATAAAGGAACTTCAACGCAATCTTATCCAAGCAGTGCCATGGGTTCTATCGCTTTATTGCGTCAGACTTATTTGGATGCACAATGGTATAAAAACAAACCTGCAAAAGAAGGTTTGAACCTTTCTTTACAAAGTTTGAACGACAATCAATCTTTGCCTCAAATCTTTGAAGCAGACGATAAGTGGTCAGAAATTCGTGCCGACAGGATTGGTGATGAATTCTCGATACAGTATATCATCAAAGGTTCGGGTAACGAATATCAACGTATCAAAGAAATAGCTGCAACCAAAGCAACTTTGATAGTAGGTTTAAATTTTCCTCAGGCAATGGACGTAGAGGACCCGAACGATGCTCGAGCTGTTTCTTTGGGCGATATGAAACATTGGGAACTTGCTCCCACAAATGCTGGTGCTTTAGAAAAAGCAAATATTCCTTTCTGTATTACGTCTGCTGATTTAAGAGATAGCAAAAGCTTTCTTACAAATCTCAGAAAAGCAATAGAAATGGGGTTGAGTGAAACACGCGCTTTAGAAGCATTAACAAAAACTCCTGCAACACTTTTAGGTGTATATGATAAAGTGGGAAGTTTAGAAAACGGAAAGGTTGCCAATTTCATAATTAGCTCTGGTCCTATTTTCGCCGAAAAAACAACGTTGCTTCAAAACTGGGTAGCAGGAAATAAATTCAGCGTAAAAGACGATCAGTGGTTTGATGTAAAAGGAAATTATAGCCTCGCGATCAATACTGTAAATGGTCCGGTGAAATATACATTAGATGTGAAAAACACCAGCACAGCTAATGTGATTGGAAAAGATACACTAACCGGCAAGTTCAGCTTCGATGGTAAAATGGTAAAATTAAGTTTCTCCCCTGTTCCAGGTAGAAGACCGCAACCAACAGCAACGCCTACTCCTGGCGCGAATCCTGCTCCACAAGGAATGGGTGGTGGTGGATTTTCTAGAGGCGGCGGTGGTAACGCAACTGCTTATCGCTTGAGTGGTGTGGCAAATGGATTTAACTGGGGAGGATACGGAGAAGATACTGCTGGTAATAAAATTACATGGACAGCAACT
>CAIYAG010000294.1 GCA_903924075.1 uncultured Bacteroidota bacterium
ATGGGAATCTTCAAATTTGATTCAGAATTGCATGGTTTCTTTGCGTTCCAGCTTAAAAAATGTACATGAAGATTTCGATATTCCTATTTTTCGTCCTATTTCTGTTTAATAATGTAGAAGCGCAGCAAATCAATAAATCGGCCGGTACATTCAAGATCACTTCCAAAATTTTTGACGCCACCACCAAGCAACCCATTGAATATGCAACGGTTACCCTATTAAATGATAGCAGTAAAAAGGCTATTAATGGAAGCATCAGTAACAAAAAAGGGGCTATTGAATTACAAAATATCAACCCGGGTAATTATCGATTACTGGTTCAGTTTCTTGGATACGAAGATTTTTCGCAGAAAATACTATTACAAGCTGATATTGCATTAGGCGAGGTTCTCTTACGCAAAAAAGCAGTGGAATTAAATAATGTAACGGTATCAAGTACCAGAAAGATCATTGAGAACAGGCTCGACAAAATGGTCTATAATCTGGATAAGGACATTACCTCACAAGGTGGAATTGCTACTGATGCACTGAAAAAAATTCCAGGCGTTACAGTTGATATTGATGGCAACGTAGAATTATTAGGAAACCCGAGCGTAAAATTTTTGATCGATGGAAAGCCCTCAGCCATATTTGGAAATAGTATTGCGGATGCTTTACAATCGATCCCGAATAGTCAGATCCAAAGCATTGAAGTGATCACCAGCCCTTCTGCAAAATATGATGCATCTGGTACAGGAGGCATTATCAATATTGTTTTAAAGAAGAGTAAGATCGAGGGATTCAATGGCAATATCAATCTGGCAGCGGGTACTAGGTTAGAAAATGGAAGTATTAATCTTGCTTATAAAAAAGGGAACATAGCATTGAATACTTATTTCAGTGGCAATGCACAACTAACCTCAAGTACGCCCAATGGATCAGATAGGATCACTACCCCACTCACCAATCGCTTAATTCAGGATAATATGTCTGATGTAAATCGGAATGGATTTAAATCCGGACTTGGGATGGAGTGGACCATTTCAAAATCTGAAACCATTAGTGCTTCCATTGGCTTTAATCATTTTGGTACGAATAATTCAGGAATCTCGCATCAGCAATCGATGGCTTATGATATTTCTGGAATGATGCTATCTAATTTTTTGAGTGATCGATCGTCGGGTTCTAAATTTAGTATTATTGATATTGACAATAGTGCCATTTATAAAAAGAAATTTAAAAAAGAGGGTCGTGAACTAGAGCTTGCATACAATGCTACTTATGGAAACAATACCAGTTCTTACTATCAAGAACAGTTTTACATTGGCAATAGTAAACCATTTGGAGGTTCTAATAGCGCAAACCCCGGCAAAGAAAATGAGATCAATTTTGAACTGAATTATGTAGAGCCGCTTAGTGAAAAAGTACTTATTGAAACTGGATTAAGAACCACCTTGATTGATATCATTAGCGCTGCAGATGTGTATACACTAAATGGAGCAACAGGTAATTATGCGAAGGATCAGCAACAGTCTTATAGTTCTGAATTTAAAAGAACAATTATGGCAGGGTACTTTTCTATGGACTTCCCCTTATTCCATTTTTTTGATGTGAAAGCGGGTGCTCGTTATGAGTATACTATCAACTCTGCCTATTATTCAAATTCTTCGAATGTGCATATTCCTGATTACAAGAATTTTATTCCATCGTTAATTATGGCGCACAATTTTGAGAATCAGCAAAGCATCAAATTTGCTTATTCTTATCGTATAGAAAGACCAGAGTTTCGCGATTTAAATCCCTTCGTGAATTTATCTGACCCTCATAATATCTCAATGGGCAATCCAAACTTAGAGCCCGAGATCGGAAACAAAGTTGAATTGAATTATAATAAATCATTCGAGGGAGGTGGCAATATCAATGTCACAGCATTTTATCAAAGGAATAGTCCGGATATCAAACCATATATCACCTATTATCCTACTTATAAAATTGGAGATAGTATTTATACAGATGTAACTGTTACAACACGCGCTACGATTGCTTCAGAAGTACGTGCAGGAGTTAACATCTCTGGATCTATTCCATTTGCAAAAAAATTCACCCTGCGTCCGAATTTGCAATTATATAATCGCCATTTGAATAATGTAAATGCAAATCCTGCGGTAACCGATGGTTTTGGTGTACGTGGAAATATGAATTTGAGTTATCAGGTTTCAAAAGATCTAGCAGCAGAATTCTTTGGCAACTACAATATGGGAATGGTATGGCAGGGTAAACAACCTACCACTTACAGTTACACATTTGCGATCCGCAAACAATTCAACAATAATAAGGCAAGCCTGGGTTTGATTGCAGTGAATCCATTTAATAAATACATCAACCAATACAGTCAGCAAAAAACGCAGGACTTTTATTCCAACATCTACCGCTTTACACCCTATCGTTCTTTCGGTGTAACATTCACCTATAAATTCGGAAAGCTGAAATTCAAGCCAAAGGAAAAAGAAGGAGAGAACTTTAATTACTCGGCGCCGGAGAACCAATAAGAAGAAGTGAAGAGATAAGAGTGAAGAGTGAAGAATGGACTAATCTTGTCAGTAACTAGAATTAGGGCGAAGCCTTTCACTGTGCTCTTTTCACTTTTATCTCTTCACTTTTTTAAAAAGCCCCTCACCGAAGCGAGGGGATACTAACTCAAAAAAAACGATTATTTCTCCACCACAAATTTATCTAACTCTTTCCCGTTGATGTCTAACTGCCGTATGACCAATTTATTACCATTTACTTCCGCACTTGTTAAAGAGTGAACTGTTGAAATGAATTTGTTGGTAAACTTCTGCCAAGTGTCTGAATCATTCTCTTGTTCGGGGTTGTACAATTCTTGTCCGCCTGCACCAGTGATCACATAGATCACACCTTTGGGATGTGTATTTGTTTTTCCATCATAAGATTTATCAATCGTCCATTTTCCTACCACTACTCTACCTCGAACCGTTTTATTGTCTTTCCCTCCCACTAATAATGTTCCATTTTTTATGGGAGCAAAAGTCATCGGAAAACTTCTTTGATAATTATGCACGTGTCCATTGAATACTACATCCACTTTTGCCTTTTCAAATATCGGTGCAAGCAAACGCATTTGCTCTTGCTCGAAATGATCTAAAGAAGAACTAAATCCTGGATGATGGAACATTACAAAATGCCAGGTTGCATTTTTAGACGCTTCCAGATCTTTGATCACCCAAGATTTTAAAGTAGAGTCGGTCCAATCAACATAAGTATCAGCATCAATCACCGTCCAATGCGCATTGCCATAATCGTAAGAAAAGTTACTCATGCGCGGGTAGGTTTCTCCGGCCGCATCATAAAATGCTTTTTTATTTTTTTCAGAACCTTTCAATACTGGTACCCAGGCAGAACCTTCTGCAGCAACAGGGCCGTTTAAAGGCTGATCGAAATACATGTAATAAGCCAATGCATCAGGCATTCTATCTAAGTCGCGCATATCAGCATCGTGATTACCCACTGCTGCAATAAATGGAATGGTACGCATGATCGGCGCGCCAGTTGAATCGGCTTTATCGGCATTATATACTGGCCAGAATTTTTTATTGTATTCCGATACCAATCCATTTTCATACACAATATCACCGGGCACAGCAATAAAATCTGGTTTTTCTAAATAAGCACGTTCTGCTAATTTTTTCTGATCGCCTGTCATCGCTCCAATATCGCCCATCACCACAAATCGATAGGGTTGATCAAATGCCTTAGATGCTTTTGCTTCAGACGCAAAAACTTCTTTGCCATCTTTTAATATGCGGTATTGAAAAGTAGTACCTGCAGTTAAACCACTGAGGCTTGCATGATACACCCTGTTGGGCACAACATTTACTTGTGCCAATAGGGTATAACTGATGGCATCAGCTTGTTTCCAGGCAGCTTTTGAATTTGCGCGATGTTCTAGTTCCCATTTTGCATCTGCATTTGCAGCATGCCATAACACTTTTAATGTTGATGTAGAAGCGTTATTACCAATCTGTACATAGGGCTTATTGATAAATACATCTTGTGCATTTGAAATGGTACAAGTAAAAATAATTACGAGGATGGCTAATATCGATTTCATAAAGTTGGTTGAATGAAAATGCCTGTAATTATTACATTACAGGCATTTAATTATTTACAAAAATTAGTGTTGATTTCCGCGACCGTTGGTTTGATAACATCCGATATCTTTTCCAGGAGCAGTAATTTCTGATGCACCATAACGCGCATCGATTGGCACATCTGCACGAGGAGCGAATCCTGTAAAGCCTGCATTGATACAAGGCGATGTTGGTTTTAATGCAAAATTGTAAGTGCCTACTACATTTATGTCTGCTAATTTTAATCCAGCTGGCAATGGCACAGGTCCATTGATGAACTGTGGATTATTAATTCCTAACACAGAAGCAGGGGCTGTATACACATCACCAACTTTCCATCCTGCTGGCAAATAAGTAGAAGGTTTTGGAACATCCGTTTCTTTAGGCTGACTAATAGCAGTACTAACAGATAAAGATGGGATGAACTGACTAGCTACATTAATTGAATCGGCATAATACCAGTTATATCCGTATTTAATATTCGCAGTATCTGCAATTGGGTTTGCAACAATTCTTAAACCGAACTTACAGTTTACAATTAAGTTATTATAAGCCATACCACCTGCACCTTCTTCGAAATTGATAGAACCGCCTCTGCCAGCTGCTGATCTTCTGTAACCACAATTGATAATGGTATTATTAAACATACGCACATTAGAACCGGGAACACCGGGCAATACATTGATGTTTGATAATTTTGGTCCGTTTGTAGCCATACCTATACAAAGGTTATAAGCAAAATCACCAATCGTACCAGCTTTAGCATTCATTGCTTCACCACCAGTGTAACCGCATTTTTCAAAAGTGTTTCGCATTACGTGGATCTTTCCACCATTGATTCTCCAAGGATCATCCACACTTCCATATACCCAAGAATCTTCTAACACAAAAATACCATTTGGATTTGCGAAGTATAAAGGATAAGGGCTTGAACCGCCAGTAAAGCTTTTCATGGCAGAACTTATTGCAGCGCCACCGAATTCTACTTTAGTCCATTTAATAACCATTAGCGGACAAGTTGTAGCACCAATGATGCCAGTCCATTTACCTTTCAATGCAGGATCAGTATCAGGATTTGCACCAAGCTGATCTGTTTTAGTAACTCCTAAATAAGTAAATAAAACTGGTTTCTCTTTTGTACCAAGACTTACCAATTTCCCCTTCACACCTAAACCAACAGGTACCGTAGATCCTTTGAAATTAATGGTAACGCCTTCTTGAATAATTAAAGAATCGTTTTGATTGATGAAGATATCTCCACACACATTATAGGTTTTACCTGCTAACATGGTACCGCTGATTGATCCAGATAAACATACTGCATCATCGATCGGAGAAGCTGGTGGGATCACTGCTTGCCAAAGGTTTTTGGTATCTGGCTCTTTTTTACAAGACGATAACATCAATCCTGCGAGTGCAAATACAATGCTTAATTTAAATTTTGTGTTCATATAATTAGATTGAAATAATTAGAGTTTAAATCTTAGTCCTAATAAAAAGGTTGTTCTATAATAATCTTTCTGAATAATGATTCTATTAGTTGGATCTGTTTGCAACGATAAAGGCCTTGAACCACTTGCAGCTAAATAATCATTATAAGATTGGTGCAGACTCAATTCAAAAGGTGCGTTGGTGATATTGTTAACCTTACCGTAGATGTTTAATCCCTTTACGATTCTTTGCTCAAAAGAAAGATCTAAAGTAGTTGTTGGAGATTGCCAGTAATTCAGACCTGCATACGGACTCAAGAATGAAATTCTTTCTCCTGTATACACACCAGCAATTTGAAAGTCAAATCCAATTTTTGGATTCTTATAGATCAAAGAAAGGTTACCGATATGGTTTGACTGACCTTGTAATGGCCTTGTTTCCTCAACCTTGTTTGAAACAATAGCACCTGAAGCATTTCTAAAAGAATACAATAAGCTATCCGTAATGCTAGACTTTGTATAAGTATAGTTGGCAGAAATTCCGAATGCGCCAAAGTATTTAGTTATAACAGCTTCGAAACCGTAGTTCGTTGCAGTTCCTTTGTTTACTGGCATTAAATACAAACTATTAACACCTTGAGGTTTTACTGCAGCGATCTCGATAGGGTCTTTAATGTTTTTGTAAAAAACACCTAATAAAATTTGATCAGCTGTTTTAGAATACAATTCATAACGTATATCTAAATTGTCTGCGACACTATGCACTAAATTAACTGGGTCGCCAATTTCTTTAAAGAATTCCCCATCAATTCCATCAGGAATTAATTCAGCAAAACCCGGACGAGCCAAAGCTTTATAATAAGACATTCTCAGGTTCTGATTGCGCGACAAAGAATATTTGAATTGTAAACTAGGCAATAGATCAGTATAATCGATGGTACCAGATTTAGCATACACATCTTTTGTTAATTGTGTATTGTAATTCTGATGCGTATATTCTGCTCTTACACCGCCTAATGCTTCTAATTTGTCAGAAAGTTGCCATTTACCTTGAACATACCCTGCTCCAATATTTTCATCGAATGTATAGTTATTACCAGTGATGGCAGGGATCCCATCTGCTGGGGTTTTGAAGATGAACTGCGCTGCATCGATAGTGGTATAAACAGCATTCAAAACTGGAGACAAGCTATAGTTATTATAAAAATTGTCTCTCTTTTTAGATCGATATAAACCACCCACTTTCATTTCTAGAGATTTACCTAAAAAATCTGTGCTTTCTGTTAGATTAAAACTACCAGAGATATCCTGATCACTATTGTGTTGCCACAAGTGTGAGTTTGATTGTAACTTATCTGTAGTTAATGTAGTAGCAACGATCGCATATTGATGTGTGAAGGAAGCCTGATCTGCGATATGGTTATTCGCTTTTGAATAAGCAAGGTTCCAATCGAGTTTCAAAGAAGGATTCAATTCATGTGTTCCTAATAAGGTACTATTATAAATGGTTTGATATTGCCATTGGCTTCTGTAAGAATTATCAACTACAGAATTTAATGCAACAGTATCCCAAATGATCCTTGTTTGATAATCGTCTAAACGAACGAATGTATTTACAAGGGCAATTTTATTATGTTTATTGAATTGATAATCCAACTTACCATTTACTCCAACTCTTTTGCTTTGTACTGAATAATCACGCAATTGAAGATCGGAGAATAATGGAATATTATTTAATCCGGGCTGCGCATTTGGCAAGAAGAAATTAGAAGAAGTTCCTCTATAAATGTTCTGATAAGAACCAGAAACTATGAAGCCGAATTTTTTATCTTTTCCCAAACGATCTCCAATGGTTAAACCAGCAGTTGTATTCATGGGTCTGGTAACATTGGAATAGTTCAAGTGTTTGTTAGAAAGATCAGTTGGA
>CAIYAG010000295.1 GCA_903924075.1 uncultured Bacteroidota bacterium
GTCTAAGGTGGCTGTATGAGCGAACCAGTTGAACTATTTTGTACTTACGACGAGGATCGTGACGAATGGCTCGTTTGGTTCCCGTACCCTCTGGGCGGAATGAATGTTCTGGAAACATTCGACAACGAAGCCGATGCCCGCGCATTCTGGGAAGACCAGATGGACGGCGCTGATTACGATGCCTAACCGGATTTGACAATAAATCCGTATTGTGTTATAATACTTGTATCGAAGTTAATAAAGAGGTAAATCAAATGACTACAGTTTATTTTTTGTCTGACGGGGTTGTACTCAATCAATCTGTCCGCAAGAACAATCGCACGGGTTACACTTATGCTGCACTGAGTCCAAGCTGGACTCTGAACGCAGATAAGCCATTTATCGCTGCATGCGGCAATCCTAGTGACCCTGAGGTAATGAAAAATGTTGTGGCGCAGCAGCGGACTAGTCTGCATTTGGGTTCATATGCGGATGCGCGTGAGGCGGCATATGTCGTTGGAAAATATCATCAGGATCCCATCAACACTCTCCGATATATCAACTCCAATGGAGTGTGGGATAACTTCCCGGCAGATTTGTATAATCTGCCTGAAGGATTGGCGTTTGACAAGGCAGTAGCCCTGCTTAACTCTCGTTTGACAAAAAATAACACGCGCGGAACCAAAGTTAAGCAGACTATTTCTATGGACAATCGTCCGGCACGCGAATCATTCTTTAGTAAGTATTCCCAGGATGTTGCTAAACAACTGCGAACTAAGTTCGGATCCGATATGGTGCGCTGCGAATTCGACGTATTGACTATCAATGAATTCGAACTGCGGTACGGACTATGAAAACTTCTTCGGAATATGCAGTCCTGGCCACTGCAAAAATGCGCGGTACTTTTAGTCGGACTGGATCCCGTAGTTGGTACGCCGAGGACTTGCAGCGGTGTTTGCACCCGACATTGAATAGTTACTCGGATGCAATCACCTACGCCGAACGTACTGGCAGTCAAGTATTCGGCGTATATTGCAGGCATGAGCGAGAACAACAGATACGCCGTAAGTTAGGTAAAGGAGTAGTATACACCATTAATGGCAAAACGATACTCTCAAGATCACATGAGAGTGCTACTGAGCAACCACTTAATAATGATGCATTTATTCCGTGCGTAAGCGAGGAAGCTGCACTTGCCCTGGAAGCCGCGGTGCATATATATTTTGGTAAAACAAAAGGAGCACACAAGGCTGTGAAGGCTCGGGTTGAAATAGCAGACAATCGTTGGTGTGTTCCCGGCATCAATGATGAGGGACAGTTAGGCGGGACTGAGCTATTTGACTTTTCCGACAGTTGGGGCGATAGTATTAGTAAATTTACCCTTGCAGTAGAATTCCTCACAAGTAAACGAAATGTGAACAAAACCACCTTCCCAGCGCGGTATTACCAAGGTAGTGACGATCAAGCAGCGGACTTAATCGCTCATTGGTTGTCGATGGGCGGGGATATGCGTGACTTCTTTTTACTGATGAAGCCGCGGAGCGGTAAAAATGGAACCATGTTGTTGGGGTTGGCCCGATATATCAAGGTATTAATCGAAGGCGGCATAGAATCAAGAGTAGTAGTAGACTTTATAAGTTTGTGGCCGAGCGCCTTCTCCGGATGCATTGATGACCTCAGGAAGTATTTGTTTGTTCCGGGCATTAATATTGAATATGTAAATACTCGAAATGAATATTGGCAAGAGAAATTTGACGAACTTAATGCCGATCCCGGGGTGCATTGTATCATTCGTTTTGCCAGTATGCAAAGTATTGACATGCGAGCCGCCGACGAATATAACAATGATGAAGATAGAGAAGGTGATGAAGAAACTTTTGAGCAATCTAAAGTTGATTTTTTTCTATCTAGACCTGCTTTGATCGGAGTAATTGATGAAAGTGATCACGGGATGCGTACTATTCGTAGTACCTCAGCCCTAGAAACTTTCGGATACAGAAAATGTCTATGGATGAGTGGGACTGACCTATATGCTATTAAACACTTGGTGAAGCACGGTAATCATTATCTATATGATTTGTTCCAAGAAATCCAAGATGTATTAGCGGGGAAAATCGAACGCCGGCCGCTAATGAGGAAATATTCTATTAAAGCAGCGGAACTTCCCTTCGAAAGTATGGATCCCGATGATATGGATCAACAAGAGGTTACTCGTCGTATTACTGTTTTACTAAAAACAAACGGTATAAAGGTTGTCAAAGCAAAGAAATCAGTAAAAAACAGCAAGACTTGGTCTTACAATAAAGTTACGGATCGTTTCTTAAACTCTAACGGCGATATATTAGCATTTCAAAATATTGCAGAGGTGGAAAGATTATGGGATATGCTATGGTTCGATTGGGAGCAAGCTGGGGCAAAGAGTCCTGAGAGTCATCGGAATGTATTTCTGAGCATGCCTAGCATTTTTAGCTGTTTGGCCCTTTACAATCATATTAGAGAAGGCGATATTGAATGTAAACACGAACCGCTTGTGGCCAACACGTTTACTGATATCACGAATATTGAACGTGACGTTACAGACCTGATAAGCAAGTACAAGAAAACGGTATTTATTACCGTAGGCAAAATGTTGCGTGGAGCCAAGGCACCATGGAGTGCTGTGGTTCGATTGGATGAGCGAAATGACTTTAAGGTTGGCATGCAATTAGAATTGCGCGCACAAAACACGGATGAGGAGTTTTTTGACGTTTATGATTCTAATCCGTTCAGGGCTAGTTCAATGATGTATGAGATGATTCGTAGTCGCACAAACGGGAAGAAGATTACTAGTGAAGGTCGAAAATTACATAGTCTCATTCCTTACTTACGTAAGGGTAAATTTGAAGTAGAAACTGTTACATGGGAAGACATTCTATCGGATTATCAAGCCGGTTCTATTCGTGAGGGTTACAAAAGAATGGGGCTGCTTGATGATGCCGGTGTACAAAATGCTGCATTTCTTTTGACGGGAGTTACTGAATCGGAACAATCTAAAAAAATAGAAAGAGATAGCCGCGCAGGGAAGTTAGGAGCACAACCTGCCAAAGATCCTAATAGGAAGTCTGTAGCAAAATCAGAAGTTGATCCATTGGCAGAATTAAAAAAACGTGCATTAACGATTGCAGCAATGCTGCCGGAGTTGATTATTCTGACAGAGGCTAATAAATCTGAAATAGACGATCTTATTAATTTTGTACCAGACGATCTTTTTACTGATTGGTTAAATCATTGCGGTGTAAAGTTAACTGATGTTACTATTGCAAAAAAACGAGAATTGGTAATTAACTTATTCTCACCGGAAGATATTAATCATCAGTTGGCTATTACGTGCCGTAAATTTAAAGACACGGGGATTGATTCATTTGATTGGAGTGCATTTAACAGAGAAAAAGAAGGGGACGTATCTACTCCCACTACTGCGGTAGAATCGTTATTAACTCACCTTCCGGAGAAGTTTTGGAAAAGGGGCCCTTATTGCATTGATCCTAGTTGTGGTACAGGAGAATGGGTAATGTTTATTGCCAATAAGTTACTAGAGTACGGCCATGACCCTGCTAAATACATTTACTATGCGGACACAAGTCCCATAAATCTTAGAATTACTAGTCTACGACTAGGAATTAATAATGGTTTCTGTTATAATAAAGATGACATTAACCGTAAAGGACAGAATATGAACCATAATGGCATTAAAAAATTCGATTTGTATGCTACAAATCCACCGTTCCAAAAAGCTGACAAAAGTGGACGCGATGATGATAATCTGTGGCCATCTTTTTTGAAGCTAGGTCATAAATTAACAAATGCCGACGGATATATGGTTTTAATAACCCCCGGTAGTTGGGCAAGCTTAGGCACCAATGTGGTGTCCCCTGGCAGTTCTATCCGCAAGAAGAATTTTGATCCTAAACAAGTTACA
>CAIYAG010000296.1 GCA_903924075.1 uncultured Bacteroidota bacterium
GCGTTGGACAAAAAGGTGAGACGCATAAATTCAAATTTGTAGTGAATGGAAAATATTGGATTGAACCACCCCAGGAAGCCCTTAATAAAATTACTGGTTCCGACCACAATACAAATCTGTTTATAAAACTCAATTAATTCAAAAGATTTGATAAATTGTTCTAGCTATAGTTTAATTTTTAAAACCGCGCTATGAACCAAATATATCGTCGAAAATTTCTTCAAGATACTGCTCTCTTAATTTCTGCAGCAGCAGTGGGCATATCGTTTTCTGAAAAGAAAAAAAAACCACTGCTCAGTTTTTCCACCTTAGGTTGCCCTGCGTGGACATTTACCCAAATAGTTGATTTTGCTGCTGCAAATAAGTATGATGGTATTGAGATGCGTGGGGTCTTGAAACAACTCGATTTAACCAAGTGTACAGAATTTAATAGCGCAGCGAATATTAAATCCACTAGGCAGCAAATGGCAGACAAACAATTAAAGTTTGTTGACCTTGGATCTTCTTGCACATTGCATTTTGCTGATAAAGCAGAGCGACAAAAAAACCTCGATGAAGGAAAACGTTTTTTAGACCTGGCTGCTGCTATTCAATGCCCTAATGTGCGTGTATATCCGAATAATTTTATTAAGGGGCAGGAGAAAACACAAACCATGCAGTTAATTTCAGATGGGTTATTTGAATTAGCGCAATACGCAAAAGGAACAGGCGTGAATGTTTTAATGGAAACGCACGGCGATCTGGTTTATATAGCAGATATCAAAAAGATCATGCAGGAAGCAAAACATCCTCAAGTAGGGCTTGTTTGGGACTCAGCAAATATGTATTTAGAAACAAGTGAATCACCGGAACTTGCTTATCAAGAATTAAAATCGTATATCAGACACGCGCATATCAAGGATGCAAAAAAGACAAATGGGAAAATAGATTTCTATTTCTTGGGCGAAGGCAATTTGCCGATATACAAAGCTATTGATGCTATGTATAATGATGGCTATAAAGGATATTATAGTTTTGAATGGGAAAAATTATGGCATCCTGAAATTGCTGAACCCGAATTGGCTTTGGCAGATTACCCCAAAAAAATGTACACACATTTAGGATTATAAAACAAAACCCCTTCAGAGAAGGGGCTTCATAATAATTTAAAATCTAGAAGGATTTGGTCTAAAGTAATTGTTTTATTTCTTCAATTTATAAGCCAACCCTCCTGTTATTCTACTATAAGGCCAAGTTTCGTTCAAATTGCGACTAAGATTTTTTGAGAATTGAAAATTGACAAAATAATTGAATCTACCATTGATGATATTTGCTGTAAAAACCGGGCTTGCAATAACGCTATTTTGAATTGGCGTATTTGGTATCACTTCTGTGTAAGTAGGGCTGTGAACAATTGATGCAGTATTGCCACCACTTATTTTTGTCATAACATCAATCCCAAAACCAAGAGCGAATTTCGTTTTGTCGAATGGATTAAAAGTGTATGTTGATAATAATTGAAGTTCAACAAATGTGTTTTTAATATCAAAGTCAACCCTTCCAGCTGCTAAAGAATTCTGAAAACCAGTTGTATTCATAGTTGAAATTGCTGATTCTAAATAAAATGAAATTTTACTACTCTTTTTAGAGCTTTTCATTAAATAACCAAACATAATATATGGAGTAACGCTACTATTGATTGTTGCATCTTGTAAATAAGATCCTGCACCACCACTAGGGTTATGGGAATAAAAACCAGCGCCAACACCAATGATCAGAGAGTTTTCATCTTTTCCAAAAGCTTGACCTTCATTTTTATTTAATTTATTAAATATAGCTGTTAAGCTAGAAGCGGTATATTCTGTTGTGCTAACACTTGAGCTAATATCCCCCTTTGATGAATTGTTTAAATCAAAGAGTTGTTGCCTGAAAGCCAAATTTTCTTCCACTGCATTAGTGCCATAACGGGCATCATTCGCATATTTTTTATCTAGAAAAGATTTAATACCCTTCCCATAAACTAATTCTTCAGCACTATTATTTTTGATCGAATAAAAGTAGGAACGATTATTAGTTTTGAATTCTCCCAATGAAATATTGGAGCTTACCAATATTTTCAACCAAACTGTAGCTGAATCTATTAATTCCTCATTTGCTGCATATTGAGCTGATTCATCATTTGGTAGTAAATGATATTTAACTGTACTGCGCTGGTAAATAGATTCGCCATTGATCCCAAATGCTTTAAGATCCTTTACGGTGTATAACGTCAAAAGAAAGTGTACTAATTGTTAGTTAGTGTTTCTCTGTTTTTAAATGTACTTATTTTTTTTAGTTTTTATAGGATTTGGATTTTAAAATCAGGTTTGAAGTTTGTACTGCAGATACAAAC
>CAIYAG010000297.1 GCA_903924075.1 uncultured Bacteroidota bacterium
AACATTACCAAAAACCAATAAACTATCAAAAATAACTTTAAAAATTAACAACAAAAATTTATGGAACAACAAATTTTAACTAAAGAAAAGATTACGGAAATCCTAGACTTAGCCGATAAAGTACGCTATGATGGAATAATTAATATGGATGTCGAGCAGGCCTTGCTGATAATGCTGAAAATCACTTTCCATTTTAAGTATGAGATGGACTATCAAATTCAATGGTTTGCCAAACACAAAGAAAGAGTGGACAAAGAACTTAAACAATTTATGGCAGAGCAAGGCATAAAAAACTCACAGGATGACATGGAATGGGTTCACCAAAATGGAGCATTACAATACCATATTTGCATTCCGGATTTGCTATTGCACACCCTCTATAGTTTAAATGGAACGCACTTTCGAGACAGGGACCGTGATTATGAGTGGGAGGACGAATTATATAAGATATTCTATCATATGCCTTCTGGGAGAGAATTCGAAGAGGCAATGCTTGGCTTCTTACTGCTACCATTGTATAACAGAACACATGGAACTAATTACATTATCCAAGGTGATTAACTAGTGTATGGAAGTTGAAATCCATGTGCTTATCCGGAAAATAGCAAGTGTATTACAAATATGCAGTTCAAAAAAATCAATAAATGAAATCTATGGGAAACAAAATTTTAAACTGGATTATTGAGCTAGATGGTAATGCTGATCAATATATCGAGCAATACGAATATTGCGAGGATAACTATTTGCCTTGTATTACTGTAATCCCTTTTGACGAAGACTGTGATAAAATAGAGGTTGATGTATCCACAATTAATAATGGAGACCATCCTCTATCAAATTATTACTTTGACCATATCAGGCCGCTTTATGAGCTTTATGCCAGGTACAATTATTTGTCGCAGGAACATGTTTCAGTTGAAGTTGATGAAGATAGCATTATACTTATGGTTCGCGAACAGGATTCTACGAAATTATCGTATATGTGCTTAGATTTGATTGTACTTCTTACAGAAAATCGGTTAGTAAATGCATGATAAAAATTCATCGACATTGATAAGTATAGAATTAATTAATGAGCCGGTTTATGCCGGCTTTTATTTATATATACTCAATGCATCTCTCAGTTTTGACGAAATCTTCTCTCTGAGCCACAATGGCTCAATAACTTCAGCATCTGCCCCCCAGCCCAAAACCATTGAAATAAATTCATAGGAAGGTGACAAAAACAGTTTAATGGTAATAGATTTTTCATCATTGCTGATAAGCTGTTGGCTGTCATGTATCGGCTGACTTAAAATGTATTTCCCTTGAGCATTTGTAAACTTAATAGTAATTTCTGAAGGTGAATCTTCGGAAACTGTAACACCCAAAAGATGACGATAATAAGTATCAGGATCAAATGGTACTTCAATAAACACATCTTCCTTTACGTGCTCCATCGATTTGATACGTTCAAGGCCATAGGTTTGTATTTTTCGGTTTACGGGCTGAAAACCGACCATATACCAGCGGTTGCTATATTCCTTTAAATAATAAGGATGAACAATATGGTGATGAGCTTCTTCTGAATCGAATCGTTGATGCAGGATATGCAGGACTTTCCTGTTAATAATAGCATCAAGAATAATAGGAAGATACAAGTTTCCATGAATGACAGGCTGAACTTCGAACCCGACAAATTTTTTCTCCGGGCGTTCTTTCAGCATTCGCTTAATTTTCATGGTATCAATAATCTTCGTTACTGCACCTGAAAAAGTTGACACTATCTCCATATTCTTATATTGATCGAGCATGGTTGAAGCAAATAAAAGGGCTTCAAGATCATATTGATCAAGTGGGAGGTTATCGATGGAATAATTCGGATTGTCATAAAAGTATGCCCTACGATACTTGTCGTATTCAATTGGAGCGTGATACCCAAGCCCGGCATCCTCTTTCATATCATGTATATCCTTCTCAAGCGTCCGCGCAGCAATTTCATGATAAAGTATCTCCAAACACTGATCCTGCAGTTTTTTCAATGTAACATACTTATAATCAATCAGGCAACGGTTGATAATCCGGTATCTGACCAGGGCTTCTTTGTTCTTTGGCATTGCAAATAATATTAAACGGCATATACATTACTCATCGCTCTGCATATTCAATGCAGAACAAATGCTGAAATTTGCATAAAAATACAGAATTAAGATGAAGAAACAGATAAAAACAAAAGAACACAAGGCAGAAGCAACTGACATGTTGACCATTATACAGTCCATTTCAGATGTTTCACATCACTCAGGATCTTTAGTTAACGCTGTTAATGCAGCCAATAGTATGGCAGATAAACTGGCAGCTGAGTTGGAGTGTACAAACATTCAGGCGGTGCTGTTCTCCATTTTTTTTACCCTGGGTTTCGAAAGCAGTACTATAACCATTGCCGATCTGGCATCATTTATAAAATGCCCTCCTATACAGATGGCCAGGCATACAATTGACCTGGATGAGCTCACGAAAATGAAGTTACTGCGGAAGGATAAAGGTGAGAGGTTCCGCTATGGTTCAAGAAATGAACTTCCGAAATATTATGTCCCGGCCAACCACCTGGAAACGATATGTACAGGGCAAAAGATACATTGTGTGAGCCTGGAGTATGAATCGCTGGAAGAAATGCTCGTCATGACTGATAAGATGCTGGAGAACAGCCCGGAACACAACCTGGGGTCAGAGGAAAAAGCTTTTGAGGTAAGAGCAA
>CAIYAG010000298.1 GCA_903924075.1 uncultured Bacteroidota bacterium
AATGATTTCCCAATATCTCCGCTGCTAATCATATTCCCAAAAGCCTCGCCCAACTTGGTAAAGGTTCCACTAACCAGCTCATTCATGGCTGAAGTAATAGAGTCATTTAAGTCCTGCAGATTCTTTTTGGCAATATCTGTTGCGTGTTTAATTTGAGTATCAAGTTGAGCATTAATTGTTGAAGAGGATTGTAATCCTGGAGTATTGTTTGGTAATTCTGAAACGGCTCCCGAAAATTTGGGTTTTAAAAGACGTGAATCATTCAGTTTTTTAATTGTACGTTCAAGTTCGGCATTAAGTTCTTTTATTTGCTCCTTTAAAGCGTCTACAGCAAGTCCGTATTTAAATTGACCTGATAGGCTGGTTGATTGGTCTTTTAACGCTATGAACTCCTTTAATTTGGCATTTAATTCATTAAGAAGACCTGTTTTGTCCAATAAATCTTGTCTTTCTTTCGCCGCTTTTGTCTCATCTGCATCGCTCTTTTTATTAAGCATTGCCTCTTGTTTGATAGGTTTTAGCTTTCTTGCATTCGCAGCGGTGATGTCATCATACATTCTTGCAGCTCCATCTGCAATAGCTTTAATTTCATCTTTATTGATATCAGATAATAGAAATCTAAAATGCGCGACAGCTGGATGCGCATCGTTAAAATCACCTATTTTGCTTCGTATTTTTTCAACTTCGTTTGCTGCAGCATTTAATTCTGGTGTTGTTTTTGCATCAAGTGCAGTCTTAACCGCAGTTGCCAGCTCGCTTTTTAATTCATAATACTTATTAACTAATTCTACATTCTGCTCCCCTTCAGATGTGAATTTTGCAAAATCAACAACATCATCCTTATTATACCCGCGCCCTTCACCTCGTTTAGCTAATTTATCAACCTGAGTATTGTAATTAAAAGCACTAAGTTTTAAATTACGGTCTAAAATACCATCTTCAATTTTTTCAATTTGGGCTAATATTTTTAGTCTGGCTTCGTAGTTTTTAGATCCGGACAATTCGGCTGCCTGAAGACGAAGCTCAGATACTGTTGCCTTATCCTTTGAATTGGCGACATTATTTCCCCTGGTCTTGTTTTCAATATAAATCATGGCTTCATTATACTCCTTAGCCATTCTTATAGCTTCACCAAGATTCTTAAAGAAATTACTCCAATCTCCATTTTGTAATGTTCTGAAAAACAAATTTGAAGACTCTGTAACAGCCAATAGAATACCATCATAAGTCTCCATTGATGAAATAGTAGATTCAAAACTCTTTTTCAATAACTCAATGGCGCCTTCAACAGATAAGGTAGCTGCTCCAAGACCTAAAAAACTTTTTACACCATTAGATAAGTCCTCAAGTGTTTTCCCGAATTCCTTTGTTTGTTTTTCTATATTTTTTAAAGATGCGGTATATTCTGCAGAGTTGAGAATCATGTTTAATGCAACACTGAAATTTTTTGCCATGGCTTAATTGATTTGATCTAAGAATGATTTTAAAGAGAGGAATCTATCCAGGGGAATAACTTTTGAAGGTTGTCCGGATCTTCCATCC
>CAIYAG010000299.1 GCA_903924075.1 uncultured Bacteroidota bacterium
AACTATAGGATTAGCAGCATCCATCGCAGTTTTCCTTTCAAAACTAAAAGTATCATCCACTTCCATTATCATGAACAAACGGTTACTGATCCTATAAATTTCCATATTAATTACACCAGCATCTAAAATACTTTTTTTTATTTCTGGCCAGCCATTTCCAGCGCTGTGCCAATACTCATATTCTGCTATCAATTGCGGATCATCCACCAAATCAACTGCTAAACAATACCGTTTCATGGGAAGCTTTTTTAATTGTTATTCTAGGCTTTTTAATTTTATATCCACTCCATCCAAATATAGCTATTACTCCAAAACTAATCATTGGAACAATATAGCCCAACTGAATATTTCCTGTTTTTGCTTGTTATTATATTTATTTATTGAGTACTCATTTTAGTATATAGCTTACCGCCATTCATTATCTCCTGATAAGTGATAAAAGGGGTTTCTAACTTGCGATTATTTAAAAATGATTCATTTGCATAAATGTTTTGGGTTGATAATTTTTCTGCATCAATACGAAATTGCTTCCCATTACTAAAATGAATAATTGCTTTTTTAACTTGTGGTGCGCCTAATACAAATTCATCCTTGGCAGGATTCAACTGATAAAAACCTAATGTAGATAAAATATACCAGGCACTCATTTGCCCGCAATCATCATTACCAATCATCCCTTCGGGGGTATTGTTATAAAAATCATTGATGATTTGGTGAATATATTTTTGCCCTTTTTTTGGCGTTTCAGAATAAGCATATAAATAAGCTATATGATGACTTGGTTCATTGCCATGAGCATATTGACCAATCATTGCTTCTTGGCCTAAATATTTATTTGGATTTGGGGTTTTAATGGTAAAGAAACTATCCAATTGAGCAGTGAATTTTTTCTTGCCGCCTAATAATTGCATCATTCCCTCCACATCATATTGTGCTGGAGTCCAAAAATATTGCCAGGCATTGGCTTCTGTATAATCACCGGGATTATTCATTGGTGATGTAGCCATTAATGCATTGAATGGATTTCTCCACTTTCCATGACTGTCTTTCCCTCGCATTTGTTTTGTTGAGGAATCATATATGTTTTGATAGTACAAAGCTCTTTTAAAATAGGTATCAGCTGTTTCATGAATACCCATTTTTTTTGCCAATGTTGCCAGACAATAATCATCCACACCATGTTCTAATGTCCTGGATATAGACTCATTATCCAAGCTATCAAAAGGATAATAGCCGTATTGATTTAATAATTTCCAGTTACTGTTGAAATGATTTACTGATGTCGTTTTTATCATTTCTTTCAATGCTTCATCCATATTAAACCCTTTAAACCCCTTGTTATAAGCATCAATAATAACTGGGATTGCATGATTGCCGATCATACAATAATTATCTTTACCCCACGCACTCCAAATTGGCAAAAACCCTGCTGACTTTGAATGCGCAATCAATGTTCGAATAAAGCCATTCACTTTTTCAGGAGCGATGATAGTGTACAATGGATGCGCAGCCCTATATGTGTCCCACAAAGAAAGTGTTGAATAATATTCTTTATTTTCTGCTACCCGTAAAGAATCATCAGCCGCTCTGTATTTTCCGTCTACATCAGCTATATTAGATGGCTGTATAAACAAGCGATACATGCAAGTGTAAAATATTTGCATTTGTTTTTGAGGTGCTTCAATTTCAATTCGGCCTAAATAAGTATTCCAAATATTTTTAGCATGCTCAATTGTTGTACTAAAATTCCATCCCGGTAATTCTTTTTGCAAATTCAGTTTTGCCCCACTAACACTTACAGTAGATAATGCAATTTTGGTTTGAAGGATTTTATTCTTCAAACCAAAATTTAAAATATAGCGCGGGGCATTTTCCTTTGCTTGCTTAGTTAACTGAATAGTTGATAGGAAAGGCTGGTTGAATTCAATTACAAAAAAATATTTTCGTTCCACCCAATTCTTGGTATGGCAATATCCGCTGATGGTTTTATTATTCTCGATTTTTACATCGCTTTCCAATACCAACGAATCAGTTAGAAAACGAAGCCCGTGTTGCAAATCAACCAACAACTTTGCTTCATTTGATGGATACGTATATTGATGAAATGCCACTCTTTCCGTACAACTCAATTCCACTTTTATGTTATTACTCAATGTAACAGTGTAATATCCAGGGTATGATTTTTCTGAGGCCTTTATATAAGTAATTCCAAAATTGCTATTGTGGTTTTCAGTAAAAGGCTGCAATAACACATCACCAAATTCGCTAATGCCCGTACCATTGGCTCTTGTTTGCGAAAAACCGAGAATGATGGAGTCTTTGTACTGATAACCGCTGGTATAATCCCAACCTTTATCTCTGTTATCTGGCCCTGGTTGTACCAAACCAAAAGGCAAGCAAGGTCCAGGAAATGTATGGCCAGTGCCATCAGAACCTATGAAAGTGTTGACGTATTTTGTATAATCAATTCTTTGCGCTGAAACTGAAATGTTTGTAGTAACAACAAAAAAAAATAATAAAGATCTTTTAACCATTGTGGTTTTATTTTATCTTTTTTAAGACCATAGCACTTAAAGAAGTTATTTTAAACTTATTACCATCTATATACTGCCCCGTTAAAAGATCTTGGTATCGGCCTTTTAAAGGAAGCTCAAATTCAGAATCTTGACCTTCTAAATTAAAATAAACGAGTAATTCATTTGCTCCATCGCTACGTTTATAAGCCATTTTTTTTCCTTCTGCAAAAAAGAATACACAATTTCCGGTTGATAACACTGTATTCGATTTACGAATTCTAATGAGTTTTTGATACCAGTTAAATTGGTTCTCATTAAAAGCAACAGAATCAAACTGTTTTATCCCTTGTTGAAAATAGTTTCTCGTTTCTGGATCGAAGCTAAATTCCTTCCACATCAATGGCTTCCTATTAAATGGATCATCGGCTCCCCACATGCCCATTTCCTCACCATTAAAAACTTGTGGTGCACCAATACTTGTAAAAAGATGTACTAAATAAAGTTTTACACGCTGATAGGTTTCTTTATTAGGTTTTCCTGTCTTATAATAATTATTATCAGTTGGAGTAGCACCGTATTTATATTTATTGGGATTATAAAAATCAGTCAACAATCTTGGCGCATCGTGTGAAGAAGATACATTCATCATGGCATAACGATTGGCTTCTCGAACCCTTGCCCATTGCAATTCTAAACTGTCTTTAAAAGTTTTCGCATCAATAGAAAAATCATTATTTGCAAAAAAATACCGAGCAGGGCGATAGGTTTGATAATACATCACTGCATCAAACATATCCCCGTTCGTATATGGTGCAGGATTCATCAGTTTATCAGGCCACTGTTCCCACCAAATTTCACCGATCAAGTAGGCACTTGGTTTTGCACTTCGTACTTGTTGACGAAATTCCCTCCAAAAGCCCATGCCAATTTGATCGGCAACATCTAAGCGGTATCCATCTACCCCATTATTTTGATCTCCATCCGGCGCTAACCACCTTTTTGTAACAGCGAAAATGTGGGCTTTTGCACCATCATTCATATTGCCTTCGTAAGGGTGCCCGGTAACACGTGGGGAAGTAATATTTACTTTCTTTAATTCAGGCAAACTGTTAATTCCCAACCATCCATTATAGGCAAACTCATTTTGAGGGGTAGTTGGGTTATCGAATGACTTTATATCGTACCAATCCTTATAAGCAGATTTCTCTTGATTCTTGATGATGTCTTGCCAAGCCCAAAAATTAGTACCCGTATGATTCCATGAATAATCAATGATAATCTTCATTCCTCTACGATGTACTTCCTTCACTAATTTTAAAAATAGTTTATCAGCAGAAGTCCATTTCCAAGTTTTTGGATCACCAGGGTTTTCAGAATCAATGATTTTTTGATCGCCTACTGGATCTGGGCCAAAGTTGATATCAATATGATGATAGTTTCTTGCATCGTATTTATGCATAGATGGAGCATCATTGATTGGATTTAGAAAAAGTGCAGTAATCCCTAAATCTTGCAGATATGGCAATTTATTAATGACACCTTGAATATCGCCCCCATATTTTCTATTTTGAAGATCATTACTGATATTCATTCCTGCTTTCTCTGCCCAACTATCTTTCTGATACCAATTGGAAGTCCAAGGAGTAATGGACCAATCTTTTGGAACATATTCCTTTAAAAAGGGAGAATTAACCGTTTCGGGTGTGGGATCATTTTTAGGATCGCCGTTATAAAATCTTTCAACAAAGATCTGATACCAAATTGCGTTCTTAGCCCACACAGGTGGTTGCGAAAAAGAATTAGTATTTGTTTGTGCTGAAGCTCCTAGTATTAGTGAAAGTGAAACAACCACTAATTTTAATTTATGATTCATTACAAAAATATTAATCTGCATTTTTAAAAGTTGTTTGTCGCAAAATTGTAAAACCCATTGGCACTAATTCCAATTGCACTAAAGCTCCAGATTTCGTATCCTTCATCTGCGTACTAAAACGCAGTTCTTTTGAACTATTCATTTTTGTTACCGGCATTCCAGCATAAAAGTAAATCGACTTATTTAAAGGTGTGTAGGTCATTTCCTTAAGCCCTGCTATACTAAACTTTTTTGTGATATTCTGTTTCGCCTCAATGGCATGTGCCAAAACAACTGGGCCATACATAAAGTAATGCTCCCCTTGAATAGTTTGATGTTGTTGAATCTTCGGCTGCATTCGAAAATGTAAGGCATCTCCGTTTTTCCAGATTCTATCGATCATTAAATAGCCCCCTTTATTTTCAAATGGAAAATTCAAAATAAAATCGCTTACCCCTTCTGGCTTTTTGATGAACAGTTTAAATCGGGTACTTTTTTTAATAGTTATTTTGAATGTTATTTGATCGTCGAATGGATAATTGGTAATTTCTTTGATTGTAATGGGTTCTTTTTGAATGGAAGTATTTAACTCACTAGGTCCAAGTAGCGCCGCATAAATGCCATACTCATTTTGCAGCCACATATGCTCTACATAAGATGCCACAATTTTACCAGCGTTAGGAATGCAACAAACAGCCGCCTCTTTATGAACTGGGGAATACCTGTATCGTGTTTGATTTTTATCTGATTGATCCCCATTTTTTCCACCTTCCAATACATAACTATTATCAGTTTTTAAATAACAGATCGCGCTTTCTGTGGGATGCGATGCTCCTAATGCTGCATTGAAAAATAGCTTTTCTACTTTGTTGCCATAAGTAGGATCGTTAGTTTTCATATATAGGCTGATATACGCATCCATTAATTCTAATAATGAACAGTACTCATAACCAGTATTTGTAGCATCCGCCATTCTACCACCAATAAACTCATCTCCTATAGCTGCACCGGAAGCAGTAGTTTCATTTTCAATCTTTTTTAGGAATCCGTCAAGCGTTAATTTAAGGGAATTTTCTCCAGTAGCTTGATATGCTGCAACAACGGTTCGTAGATGTTCGTAAGTATGAACACTATGTCCCATTAAAGGTTTTGAGGCGTTGAGTAATTTAAATTGTTGCGCATCTTCATTCAAGTTTTGCGATGAAAAATCATGATATAAAAAAGGGATGTAATCTTCGTATTTACGATCCTTTGTAATGGCATACAATTGTTCCAATACATCCGTAAAAGCTAAACCATGTGTTAAACCACCTGCATTAGGATTCTTTGTAGCAAATGGATGGGAAGCATTGATAGGATAATGGAGCATCACATTATCAGCACAAAGAATTACTGCATGTAACACTTTAGCATCCTTGGTATAATTATACCAAGAAAGCAATGCTCTACAAATAGTTGTTTTAGACCAAAGCTCCCCATTTTCATCGTTGAACTGATAGCGCAGTTCTTTATCATAAATTCCTAAATAACCATCAGCATCTTGTGTACTTAGTAAATAATGTATTTTTTCATTAATGCTTTTCAAGTGAGTGCTATCATTCAACAAAACTGCCGTTCTAATATACCCGTCCAACCAATTACTCTGTGTTTCGCTATTCCACCAGAGAAATTGTGATTGAAATTCTCCGGCGTCAGAAATGGCTCCTACATTTTTGTGTTGAACTTTTTTCGACAATCTGTCCTTCCCATAAATATCATCCTCTTGGATTAATGAAGGTTCTAATTGATCTAAATGACCTGTAAAGCCATTTAGATTCTGTCTCAATTTATCCTTTAACCAACCTTCTGGTGCAATTTCAGTGATCGAATACTTTTTTTGAATTTCTGGAATAAGCACACTTGATTGTGCACTCGCTTTAAAACAGATGAGTAGCAATAAAAAGTAAAAGATATAATTAACGATATGTTTCCTCATTGGTTGAATAAATTGATTAGGTGTTCTTTTATTTTTTTAAATAAATTTCATCAACAATCTATTAACCAGTTATTCCAAGTCTTTCACCAACTCTTCCCGATTCCATCCACTCATACTCAATTGCAGTTTTTTGTTTGCAATAGTTGCTTTGGGATAGGATGCATCAAGCTGAATACTTTCGCCTGGAGCAAGCGTGAAATAGTTACCTGTCCAGAAACCCGGGAACAATTCTTCTCCTTTTGAAGTTATTTTAGGATGCACAAAAAAAGCGATTTGATGGGTAGTATTGGTGAACTGGAATCTCCATGTGGTATTGGTTTGATCAGTTTGTTTCTGAATGGTCTTCACACTTAATTTAGCTGGCTTCAAATCTTTGAGTGCCTGGTATTGATGCTCTTTTGAAAACCAGTATACATTATGAGAAACCAATTTACCATTTGCATCTTTTAAATTCAACACAACAAAACTGAGTGAAGTATAATTTGAAAGGATTGAACTCAGTGAAATCGATTTTTTGACTTCAGATTCACCAATATTCATTGTGTTTTTTTGTGAAAACAATTGCTTGCCATTGATATCATACACAGCGGCATCAATAGTTAAATTATTTTCAGCATGATATGTCCTGTTGATAACAGCCACTACCGAATCATCTAAATTTAATTGCACATGCAATTTTTCATTCGCGCCTTGCATAAAATAGTATCCGGCATTCGGTGCTAAATAATAATCAAAGATCTGCCAGATCACACTTGGGAAAGCAGGATTCAATTTCCACAAGAGCACTCCACCGTTATCATTTAATTTATGACCCGCTGCCTCAAAGATCCCACGATAGCCATCTGCATTCATGATCTGCATTTTATCTGAGAAGTCTTTTAATGTATTGGGCTTCCCAAATCTTTTGATCATTTCATAATAATAGAGGTCGTAATGCCCATTTCCAGAACAGGCATCATGGTATCCCCATGAATCATTAAATGGATACGGTAAACTGGGATCGTGTTTTAAATTCGGGATATTCTTTGCCAACGTTTCATAGGGCACTTGTGATGGAATGCCTGTTTCATCTTTGAATAACCAATCCTGCCCTTCGTTCACTTTGGTATAATAAAAATTAGGGTCCTCCCATTTATAAGAGCCACCGCTATAAACGCCACCAGGTTGATTATCGGGCCATGACATATTCCAATCCTTTGGCAAATGAGCAAAGCCTGAAGAACAAGGAATGAACGGTCTTGTACCATCTAATAAAGCAACATTATCGCGCATAGCATCGTATAATTCTTTTCTCGCATGACCTTCATTTCCACCAGTCCATACTAATAAAGAGGGATGATTGCGTAAGCGATAAATTGTGCTAATGGTATTATTGATATACACATTTGCCTGATAAGGATATTCATTCGATCCTTTAAACTCACCATGCGTATCTCCAGTGATCCAGAAATCTTCCCATACCAATAAGCCCAACCTGTCTGTTGTTTCAAAGAATTGATCAGGGGGTGCTACCCCGCCACCCCAGATTCTAACAAGATTGGTATTGGCGTTTTTACACAACAATAATTCCTGTGCAAATCGCAATGAGTCTTCTTGTAACATCATATCGGGGACCCATGCACCTCCCACTAAATGAATGCGCTTTCCATTCACATAAAAATCCCTTTTACTCCAGCCCTTTACCAAGGAATATTTTGAATCAACTGTTCTGATGCCAAATACAAAACTGGTATCGTCAGAAATTTCTTTTCCTGAAATATATTGCAAGCGAATTTTATACAGATCAGCATTACCATAGCCATGAGGCCACCAAATATGTGGATGCTGTATTAATAATTGTTTGAATTGATCAGGCGTGAATTCGATTTTCTTTTGCTCCTCCCCCTTCAGTGAAACATTTTGAGTTATGCTAAAACCATTGCCCACAAAGGTTTCTGGCGAGATGGTAATTTTTAAAGTCCCTTCGTGGTTTTCCTTCCCATAATTAGCTAATAGTAATTGAATGTTTATTTTCGCAGCATTCGTATCATTGCCAGATGCAAATGTGGTAGTGATTTTTGGTTGTTGCACAACTACATTTCCTGAAGTTCTTAAATAAACAGGCTGCCAGATGCCCATATTGCGGTCGTGTATTTCTGGCATCCAATCCCAGCCTACAGAGCAAAGCATGGTCACATTTTTACCTATATCTCCAGTTGGTCCCCCATTCTCATAAAAATCGCCCAACGCATTAATTTGAGGATGTGCTGGATATCCCGGAAAATCCAAAGGGTAAATTTTTACTGCCAATCTATTCTCTTCACCAGTTAAAATTGCCTTGCTCACATTGAGGTTAAACTCAGCAAACATGCCCACTAGTTGTGAACTGTCGGCTATTAATTTTCCATTCAACCAAACATCTGCTCGGTAATTGATACCTTTAAAAATGAGTTGGAATAATTTGCCTTTATCTGCTGATGGAACACGAAAACTGGTTGTATACCAGTATGCTTTCTTCCAGGGATTGGGTACATTGGGGATATGTGAATACTGACCTAAATGATATTGGTTATTGAAGCTGTCAGACGCATCAGGGATGCGCATATTATTCATGTCGATATAGGGATTTGGGTAAACCTTGTTCGCCACCAAGCCTGTTAGTACAGTTGAAGGCACTGTAACCGGATACCATTTTTCTTTTCCAGTACTACTAGTCGAAGAAAGCTCAGCGCCACTGCTTTTTACGATCTCAGAAGACTGCAGAAAAAACTGTTTCAGTTGAACTTGTTTTACTGTTTGTGCTTGTAAAGCGAAGGGAAGTATAATGAAGCTTATGATACAGGGAATCAGGATATTTTTCATACTTAATTCTTATAAATTACCGAGATTAATAATTACTCAAAATTTAAAGCATACTAAAAGTAGTAATGAGCTTAAAAATCTAGAATGACATAAATCAGTTTCGTCTAAAAAGTTCAGAAGTTTCTAACTCGTTTTTTTGTAATTCCAAACGGCCCAGCTATTTAATACAATCGCGAATCCTATGATGGTATAAATATAGTTTTTTATATCGCCGATATTACTACCTTTTAAAACAACCATCCTTACAACTTCGATAAAGTAAGATACCGGGTTTATCCAAGTTAGCTTCTGTACCCATGATGGCATACTATCGATCGGGGTAAATAAACCACCCAGCAAAATAAAGATCATTAATAGGAAAAAGGAAATAAGCATGGCTTGCTGCTGTGTGTCTGCGTAGGTAGAAATCAATAAACCTAGCCCTAATACACAAAGCAAATAAATAGCCGCAAATAAATAGACCACCAAAATATTACCCACTGGATGGATCTGATAAATGAATCTCATGATCAAAAGGCCAATACTTAAAACAACCAAACCCAAGACCCAGAATGGAATCAATTTTCCTAGAATAAAATGATATTTCTTAATGGGAGTTACATTAATCTGCTCTATCGTACCAATTTCTTTTTCCCTTACTATATTCAATGCTGTTAAAAAGGAACCAACCATGGTTAGTAAAGTTGCAAGAACAGCTGGAACCATAAAATATTTATAATTCAACACTGGATTGAACCAATTTGAAACAGTTACCTCAATATTGGGTTGTGGTGGAATTTTAGGAAACTGGATCCATTTTGTTCTGATTTGATTATTGTAATCCTGTATGATACTTTGCAAATATGCTGCACCAAGATTAGCCTTCATTCCATTAACTGCATTCACAGCAATAAAAAGCGTACTGTGATCTTCACTAACTATATTTTTTTCAAAATTAATTGGCAATTCAAGTACTACATCTGCTTTGTCTGACTCAATACTTTTGATTGCTTCTTGATAGGTACTACTATAATGAACCAATTTAAAATACCCAGAAGATTTTATTTTCTGAACTAATTGTTGTGTATAGACAGAGTGATCATGATCAGCAACGGCAAGATTTACATTTCGCACTTCAAAATCAGCAGCCATTGGAATAATGATCAATTGTAAAGCAGGCATCATAAAGATGATCCTCAGAATAGCCGGGTCTCTGAAAATTTGACGAAACTCTTTTTGCAATAAATATTTTAATACGCTCATTCCAATCTGGTTTTAAAATTTTTGATGCTGAATGCAAATAATACTATGGTCATTCCAATCAATATTAATGTCTCCTTCCAAACATAAGTGAATCCCAAGCCTTTGATCATGATCGTTTTTACAATATAATAGAACCATTTTGCCGGAACAATATTCGATATGATTTGTAATGGAATTGGCATATTCTCAACAGGAAACATATATCCACTAAAAACAGTGGTAGGCAAAAACAATCCCATCAAAGAGATCAACATGGCAACTTGTTGAGAATCTGTTATAGAAGAAATCAGAAGCCCAAGTGCCAATGATGTAATCGTGAATAATAATCCTTCAGAAATCAATAAAACCAAATTACCTCTGATCGGAACATCTAACACATAAACACTTAGTAACAATATCGTTGTTACATTAACCATCGACAATAACATATAGGGAACAGCTTTTGCCAAAACCACTCTAAATGGTTTGAGTGGCGAAACAAGGATCACTTCCATCGTTCCCATTTCCTTTTCCTTAACGATGGCAATTGATGTCATCATTGCGCAAGTGAGCATTAAGATCAAAGCCATCACCCCGGGTACAAAACTATAGGCTCCTTTTAATTCTGGGTTATACATCATTCTTACCTCCGTTTCAATCCGATAGGGTAATTTTTGTTGATGTACTAATGTATTTTGAAAATCTCGAATGATCGCAGATGCGTAATTTGAAATGGTATTTGCCACATTAGGATCTGATCCATCACAGATCAATTGCAATTTTGTTTGGTTAGCATGTAACAAATCATTGGAGAATTGTTGTGGAATTACCATCACCACTTTGATTTTTCCTTTTTTGAAAAGCGGCTCAACTTCCTGATAGTTTGTCAAAACATTGGTTATGTCAAAATATTTACTGGCACTAAATCGCTGTATCAATTGTTGAGAGGACAGATCTTTTGAGAAATCCAAAACTGCCATTTTTGAATTCTTTACTTCATTGGTTAGTGCAAATCCAAAAATGATGATCTGTGTGATAGGCATCCCCAATAAAATAAATAGGGTTCGCTTATCGCGCCAGATATGGAAGAACTCCTTCTTA
>CAIYAG010000300.1 GCA_903924075.1 uncultured Bacteroidota bacterium
CATGGTTGTAAATGAACGATCAGCTAAACCATATTCTTTGGCCATATTCTTAAAGTGGGGAACGCCTTGTTTATCTAAACCCTGATTGATATACAAGATATTTTCTCTTTTTGTTGAATCTTCTAAAATGGTGCAGCTAATATAAATATCTTGTAACCCATCGTTGTTGATATCAATCACTGTAACGCCCCTGCTCCATTTTCCTTCTCCCTCTACTCCAGCCTGCTTTGTAATGTCTTCAAATTTAAAATTGCCTTTATTGAGATAGAGTTGATTGGCAACTTGGTTACCTGTAAAGTAAAGATCCATTAACCCATCATTATTAAAATCACCAACACCAACACCACCACCATTATAAATGTTTGTAAGATCTATAGGATTCACAGAATCATTTTCAATGATCCGATTTGCAAAATGTATCCCAGATTCTTTTGCTTCAATCTGTTCAAATAAATGATTTTCTTTTTTACAAGAAACAATGGTTAGCATCAATAAAAATGCTAATAAAAAATGCAAACTGTTTTTCATATGATCTGTTATGTCAAGCAATAAAAAAGGAGGCAGGGCGAACCTACCTCCTTCAAAACTAAAGAATAAATGTTAACTATTAATAACCAGGATTCTGAGTTAATCTCACTTTCCCATCTGAATTCATTTTGTCGATTTCTCCCTGAGGAATCGGCATAATTTCATGAGTACCAGCTTTGAAAACACCACCTGCTTTCAATGGTCTGCGAGCAGATCCATTTACGAGTTCAGTTTCACGAGCGATATAGGCATTCATGGTTGTAGCCGCAATCCCCCATCTAACAATATCAAAGAAACGTTGGCCTTCCATTGCCAATTCCAATCTTGTTTCCATTTGGATTGCTTTTACAGCAAACCCTTTATCAGGGAATGATGTATATAATCCAATTTTGTAGTTATCTGCTGGAGTTGTTTGGGTTACGTACTTTGCATTTGCTGCATCGTAATCACTTCCCTTATACACCCAACCAGCTGTGTTGGTCATACGGTTACGAACCTGGTTTACATAAGCCATTGCACCAGGTAAATCATTAGCATCTGCAGCGCACTCAGCAGCCCACAAAATAACATTTGAGAAACGGATCAAGTTGATATTGTTTGCAACTAATTCAGTTGGTCCCCAATAAGCCGATCCAACGTCTGTAAATGCACCTTTCTGAGAAGCAGCATATACGTTTTTCAATGGACTAAAAGTACCATCATTCACAGGGTTCCTGATCCAATCTAAACCGGGATGTAAACCCCAATCTAAGTAAGGGATACCAGGGCGACCCATTGTCCAGTCGATACGTGGATCTAAGTTACCAGTGTATTTAGTTCCATACTGAGAACTAACGTGGTTACCATTTTGATAAGTATCTAATAATGGTAAACCGTTTGCATCAGTTTTGAAAGCATTTGCTAGGTCTTGAGAAGGATTATAGAAACCACAACATGCACCTGGGCCACCAGTATAAGGGAAGTTCAAAAGATCACCGTAATTACCGTTTGGATCTCCACCCCATGCTACAGAAGAACCATCTTGTACAGAAGTTTGTGCTGCAAATACTGATTCAGCACTGTTTTTCTGAGCAGGGTTAAAATTAGAGAAGAAATTGGTGTTCAATGCATATTTAGCTCCACCTGAAGTTTTACCATTTGCAATGATATCTTTCAAGATAGGGTATGCAGCAGCATAATTCTTTTGGTGCATCAACGCCTTAGCTTGTAAAGACTTTGCAGCCCATTTGTTTACACGGCCAACTTCAGACCAGGTTTCAGGTAAATTAGCAACAGCAAAAGTCAAATCTTCATTGATCTTAGGCCAGATATCTGTCTTATTATCAATAGCAGTATTTGTTGGTGAAACAGTCTCGTCAACAAATGGAACATTTCCAAACACTTTCTTCAATTCCATATGGTAGTGAGCTCTTAAGAAACGAGCTTGTGCTATGATCGCAGATTTCTTTGCATCAGAAATACCTGTAGAAATTTTCACGGTATTAATTACGTCATTGCTACGTTGAACACCCGCATAACATAATACCCACTTATTGTCTAATGCAGACATATTAGCGGTCAAAGAAGAACCGTATTTTTCTAGCGGAGCAATATCAGAAAAATCCGTTGGATCTGATCCTTTATATGCATCATCACTAGTGATTCCTCCCCATACCCAGTTAGAGGCTGCCGATGGCTGACCATCACCAGCAGCACCAGCACCATCCAATAATGAATAAGCACCGATCAACAAAGTTTGCACACCGGTTTCAGTTGCAACGATTTGTGGCCCTAGGGTACCCATCGGCGGTTTATCAAGGAAACTTTTTCCACAAGCAGCAAGAGCCGTTATGATAAAAAGGCCTAAGATTAATTTAGATTGAATATTTAATTTTTTCATATACACCTATTAAATTATTTGTTTAGAATGACAAGTTAACACCAATTAAGAATGAAGCGGCATGTGGATAGTTACCATTATCAATTCCAAATCCACTTACTGGAGATGAAATATTGCCATTTGATTGTTGTGGCTGTAACTCAGGATCCAATCCTTTATAACCAGTAATGGTGAATAAATTGGCTGCTTGCACATATACTCTTAAACGATCGATACCATATTTAGTAAGCATTCCAGCAGGCATGGTATAACCAATCTGAATTTGCTTTAAACGTAGGTAAGAACCTTTACTAATAAAATAGCTATTTGATACCGCATCAGTGCTGAAAGAACCTGAAGTCATCATTTTAGGAATAGAGCTTCCTGTGTTAGTTGTAGTCCAAGAATTCACAGCAACTTCTCTTCTAATTCCACCTTTAAAGAAGTCAGGGAAATCTGTAAATGTTTTGGTGTTATCGAAGATATCATTTCCAGCAGATCCAAAGAAGAATGCAGAGGCATCAAAGCTCTTATAAGTATAAGCTAAGTTCAAACCATAAGTGAATTTAGGGTTTGGATCTCCAATATATGTTCTATCAGAAGCATCGATTTTACCGTCACCGTTTACATCAGCATATTTGAATACACCAGGCTGAGCATCAGTTTGTATTGGAGAAGCTGTAACATCAGCAGCGTCTTTGAAAATACCGATCACTTTGTAACCGAAGAAAGAACTTACTGGATGGCCTACTTCATTTCTGGTAGGCGTAATGTTACGAATAGTTGGACCATCAAAGAATTGTACCCCAGGGATACTTACCAATTTGTTTTTGTAAGTAGTTAAAGTACCAGTGATGTCTAACTTAGAATCCTTGTTAATTTTAGCATGGTATGTCAAGTTCAAATCAATACCAGTGTTCTGCATGTCACCAATATTAACTTTAGGTAAAGCAGCATCACCAGTAAAAATAACTGAATAAGGAGTTCCTGATGCTGTATATAGCATTCCAGAAATTTTCTTCTTGTAAACATCGAATGTCAAATCAAATTTATTGTTCAACATGGTAACATCAAAACCAATGTTTGAAACGATATCAGTTTCCCAAGTAGTATTCGGGTTTCCAATATTACTTCTAAAGAAACCTGCAGATGGTACAGTAGAACTACCGGTAATTGCATAGAAAGATCTACCTGCATCAGATGCATACAAATTATATGCATTGGTTGGTTGAACCCCAGCTAAACTACCCATTTGACCATAGCTTCCGCGAATTTTCAAATCGTTGATAATAGAAACTTTCTGCATGAATTTCTCTTGAGACATTCTCCAAGCTACAGACACCCCTGGGAAATTACCCCAACGTTGCTCTGGAGTGAACAATGAAGATCCATCACGACGCATAGTTGCGTTCAAAATGTATTTTCCATCATATGAATACTCACCACGAGCAAACCAAGAACTGATAGCTGTTTTATAAGCACCACCAGAGTTTGATTGGCCTGTAGGAGAACCACTATTCAAAGTCCAAAAGTTTGGATTCTCTGAGAAGTAATTACTTCTACCAGCACCCATATATCTTCCTGAATTAGAGACATCTTCTTTACCAGCCAAAATCACAAATGTGTGTTTGCCGATAGAGTTAGAATAGTTTAAAGTATTGGTATAAGTCCAGTTAGTATTATAACTAGCACCCTCGCTGAAAGAGTTTGAACCAGTATTACCTTCTGCATTTTCATAACCTACATAGCCAAATGAAAATGAATAGTTGTTATTAACAGTACCTCCGAAGCTAGTACGGAAAGTAAGGTGCTTAGCTAGGTCTACTTCAGCCCATACATTACCTGTAATATTCCAAGTATTGCCTACATTATCTTTTGTACGATAAATATCAGCAAATGGGTTTCTTGCATTACCTAAACCTTGTGATTTGGTACCTGCAAAGTTACCCGCGATATCATATACTGGGATAAGAGCACTTTCTCGGAAAACAACTGAGAAAGGAGAACCTTCACCTTGGTTATTGAAAGTTGGGTTTTTCTTGTAAAATAAGTAAGCATTTTCACCTACACGAATATGTTCTTTAATAGTAAATGAAGTATTTGCTCTTAAAGAATATCTTTCTAAGTATTGATACTGCATAATACCTTGTTGATTCAAATAGCCCAAAGAGAACAAATAAGAACTCTTATCAGAACCTGAGCTTAATGTAACAGTATGACTTTGTGTTGGTGCAGTTCTGGTAATTTCTTTATACCAGTTGGTACCTACTTTATTTGCCCTAGTGATTTGGTTAGTGTTGATATCGTAAGTAGCAGGATCAGGACCGGCTCCAGTAACACCAGCAGGAGTAATAAAATCAGGAACCACAGGGGTTGGTCCGCTACCAAATTGTTTATCACTTGGATTAGCAATACCAGAGTTTTTCTGTTGTTGCCAAATAGCAGCACCTTCTTGTGCAGAGTTGGCCATATCATAACCTTTACCAGGAGTTTGTAAACCATAGTAACCATCATAAGATAGTTTTGCTTTACCAGCCTTACCTTTTTTGGTTGTTACGATAATCGCGCCATTTGAACCAGCTACACCATAAATCGCAGCAGACGCATCTTTCAGCACCTGGATTGATTCAATGTCGTTCATGTTCAAATCAGTTAAGCTACTTCTAATTCCATCCACGATGATTAACGGAGTGTTGTCACCAAATCCGGTAATACCACGGATACGGATATCACTACCAGCACCAGGCTGACCAGAAGAATTTACAGTCAAACCAGAGGCACGACCTTGTAAAGCTTCTTCAACGGTACCTGCAGGAGTTTGTTTCATGTCTTTCACATTAACAACCGCTACAGAACCAGCGATATCTTTTTTCTTTTGAGCAGTGTAACCTGTTACAACTATCTCATTTAATGCAGATGTGGTTTCTTTTAAGGAAACTGAAACACTGCTTGAATTACCGACATCTATTGTTTGGTCTTCATAACCAACATAAGATACGATAAGTGAAGTTCTTCCTTTTGGTAGGACAATTGAAAAGTCACCAGTGGTGGAAGTTGTTGTTGCGACATTGGTACCTTTTACGGCAATTGTTGCTCCGGCAACAGGTCTTTTACCAGAATCAGTTACTTTACCAGTAACAGACTTCTGTGCAAAAACCGATGCTGTGAGCAAGAATAGGATAAAGGTTAACG
>CAIYAG010000301.1 GCA_903924075.1 uncultured Bacteroidota bacterium
ATGAAACGGCTGAATCAATTCGTTTATATGGGTTTTGAAAAGCAGCTGTTTGACTAAAGTCTCGCACATTCGTACCCGCATTATAGCCATATGATTCAGCGCTTCCAAATCCATAGGCTATGGCATTGAATCCAGAATCGGAATAAAGTGTATGTGATCCAGAGCCAACAGGAATGATCGCATAGGAATAATTTGGTTCCTTAGGATGTGCCTGAAAATTTGCCTGTTTAGAAATACCATCGATAGTGAAACTGCTTACCCCTTGATTTTTAACAATAATATTGATATAACTCTGCAGGATGAGGAATTTACTGGCAGAATATAAAGTGATATTATTGATGGTTTGCTCAACCGGACTTAAATAGATCATTTCAGGATCCCCGTAAGGAGAAGTATTTGGATTACCATCCATGCCTTGAGTAGTACAATATTGCGCAACTAATATTGGAACATCTGATTCGATCAAATTAGGGGTTGCTGGATTAGAACCTATTGTATTACCATTAAGAAACTGATAATAAAACCCATTGATCAAACTAGTTTTTGGTATGATAGTTCCGTTTAACTTAACCACTGTATTAGGATCTGTAACACAAACGCGGTAATAATTATTCGGCTGAGTGCCAGTAGGCGCTGTAAGATATTTCTTGCCCCAAGCCACTGCTGGAAAAGCTTGTGCAAATAGATTATCAGCAGAACCACTTGCGCCTCCCCCGATGCTCATTTTACCTGCACCAGAAAAAACTGCAATTTTTTTGCATCCACCACTGCTGTTCGAACTGATCGACCTGATTCTTGATCCTGTTAGATCTGTACCAGTACTACCCTGTGTGGTACCCATTACATTGTAAATCTGACCTTTGTTGAGTGTTACAATAGTGGGGGTATTTGGTGTGATCCCATTTAAATTCGCAGCAGAAGCAGTAATTTCTACAGAAGTTGCATCTTCAGTGGCAACAACAAAGAAAAATGAATTCGCGTTAGCTGCATTGGAAGACTGGGTAAAATTCACGGAATAGTAATCCTTACCTAGTGTTGTTGTAGGAAACAATAACGATGCTCCTGAAATTGATGAATTATAGATATGTGCGTAAGCAACAATTGGCACATCGCTGGTAATATGAATACCCCGACTCGATAGTCCTGGACTATTGATTCTTGCATCTGTTGAACCAGATTTAGGCATTGGGGCTGATGTAGTAACTGTATTTGCTAAAACCGTATAAACTAAGGGCGTAAATCCTGTAACCCCAGGTATATCAACTGTAACAGTTGCATTTTTATCTGAAGTAAAATAGAGCACCATATCCTGAGTGCCACCCCCTGCAGGGTTACCAGCCATATTTACATGGTATCCATAACCTAACCAAAAATCCTTCCCCTTATTTGAATAATCCTGCCCAAATCCTTCCAGATGCCCCCAAATCAGCGCTATCAAAAACAATAAAATGGATTTCTTCATTTGGGGGGCGTAGTATTGAATAAAACTGGTTGTATTATCGGCAATAAAGTTAAGTTATCTGCTTATAGCTACCTGAATAAAGAGCCGTTAATTATTTGATTAGTTGCTTGATAATAAAGATTTTGAACTAGGGCCATTACAAAACATCAAATCTAACACAGACAGGTTTGGCTTAAACCCGATCCGATCTTCAAAAACCTGCTGATAACCCACTATTTCTTTGACCTGATCATAATCCTTTGGTTTAAATAAATTTCTTGCATCAAAACAGTTATTTGCCAATTCTGGTAAATATTGATCAGTTCGCTCTATCTGAGCCACAAATTTCAATCGTTTTTTTACCCACTCAAAAGTTTGCCAATTTAGATCGATCAAGTAAGTTGGCCGAACCTCAAAAAGCAAACGAAGACTTTCTTCGTAAAATTCAAAAAACGGAGAATTGCCATAACAGGAAGAAATCGACCTCCAATGTTGCTCCTGCCAATTTTCTGAATAACTAACCTTAACGTCTTTCATCAGCAGTTTCTGACTTCTGCCTTTTTCTAGTGGAACCGACAAATTGATCAGTCCATTACTCCCCACGATCATGCATCTATTCCGAAAACTCATTTTTTGATAGGTCTCATATTGCTCAAATTGTATATTTGAAAAT